>NZ_JBVAXR010000005.1:84438-234593 GCF_055419445.1 Mycobacterium sp. IDUB_19
ATTGACGACCCGCTGGTGGGACGCCTGGATCCGGGCCCGGCCGGCCCGGCCAGCCGTGGACTGTTTCTGGTCAACGCCATCTCGGACCTGGTGCGCACCCACACCGCCAGCACCGGAACGACGATTCAGGCATATCTGCGGCTGAATTCCTCCGCCGGCCCGATCAGCTGAACAGGAAGGCGGCCCACCAGGAACCGAAGTTCCCGGCAGGCCGCCTTCGCCCGTCGGTTAGATGCAGACACCCGGGAGGGGGCAGACGGTACCACCGCCGCCGACTACGGGCGCGCCGGTGCCGCCCGCGGCCGTTGAACAGCCCGGTAAGAGCAACACCGCGGCCACGCCCGCGGCGGCTGCAACGGCTTTAACGCTTTTCTTGGTGCTGCTTTTGTTCATGATCGTTCCTTTCAGGCACTATTTGAAACATGTTGAGTAATAAATAGGCAGGGGTGCCACGACCAGTAGTTCCGGTACGGATTTTGGTCGCGGGGGCCATCCCGCAGCGAGAGCGCGCTTGTCCCGTTTGGCTAGATGCAAACGAGGGAGCAGCCGGTGCCACCGGCGGCTGTCGAGCATCCCGTCGGTACCAGCAACACGGCGATCACGCTCGTCGCTGCTGCAACTGCTCTTAGGGTTTTCTTGGTGCGGTTCGACTTCATTGTCTTGCCTTTCCGAGTGAGGGGACAACCTAGCCGTTGATGGCCAATGCGACGGAGCGTATTCCCCCTGTTAAACACGCGTAAACAAGATTTTTCTGATGTTTTTGTCGCCGTATCTTTTGTCATATCTGCACTGGCGCAACGTAATAGAGAACCTGCAGGCTGACGATCTGAATCGGTGCAGTTAATTCACGAAGCCACGCGGCGGCGATCTTCCTCTGCTGCCGCTACCCGCTCCCACGCGGATGACAATCTCGTCGGCACCAACAGCACTTCGATCAGGCCTATCGCAACTGTCGCCGCGTCAAGCGCCTTCTCGGCTGTCGTCGACTTCATTGTCATCGCCTTTCATCTGGGGGGATCGGTAGCCGCTGGCGGCTGAGGCGACGTCGGAGTAACCACTATTCGACACATGTAAACCTATTCGGTCCGGCTGGCCGCCCATCTGGTCCGAGCGTCGTCGCGCGGGCGCTAAAGGAAGTTGCACTCTCGACGGACGGCGTCTAGTGTCGCGCTCGTGCGTCTTCTCAAGAGTGCCGTAGTAGCCAGCACCCGCAGCGGGGTCTGATTCAGACCGACCCCCCGCTGTGGGTCGGAAGCTACTACCGTCGGTCGCTCCTGCTGACCAGAGAAAACCGACGCAATGCCTCTTACACAGCCCCTTTCCAGGCCTCTCTCCCTTGCAGAGCCGAACCCACCTGCCGTTCCGGCGCGCCAGTGCGACGCCAACGCGTGGTTCGGCGATCGCTTCGGGGTCGCATTGCCGCGCGGTCTGCGGGAACAGGCCGGCGCGATGTCCTGGGAGAGCTTCGTCACGAGCTACGGCCACACCGCCGGCCCACTGCGGCTAGGGCACTGGAAGTGTGCGGACACCGAGCGACCCACTGGGCGGCTCGGCGCGCAAGCCCGCAACTTCCGGGCGATGATCACCGTCGGTGATTGCATCAGTACCTCGACCGCTGCCGCCAGCGGGCCGATCGCCGCACTCACCGCGATGCTGCACGAGCGCGGGATCGCCATCGAGACACTGAAGTTCCATCAGATGGCTTCCGACGGGTGCACCGCCACGTTCATCTGCGGTAGCGATGGCATCCGCGCAGAGTGGGCGATGGGCCTATCCAAGGATCCGACTCAGTCGGCGTTGCGCGCGCTGATCGCGTGCGCCAACCGGCTCTTCGGTGAACAAGGCGCCGCCTGACTCGCCGAGATCAGAGCGGGCGCAACACAATTGGCATGCCGTCTTTCGGCACCGGCATGCCGCCGTAGTCCCACTCGGCCTGGTAGCCCGGGCGGGGCAGTTGGAGCTGATACTTGCGCAGCAGGCGATGAAGGATCGTCTTGATCTCCAACTGCCCGAACGTCATTCCGATGCACTTGTGGGCGCCCCCGCCGAACGGTGTGAACGCATAGCGGTGCCGCTTGTGCTCGTTGCGCGGTTCGGTGAACCGCTCCGGGTCGAATTTCAGTGGGTCCGTCCACAATTCGGGCAGCCGGTGATTCATTCCGGGGTAGGCGATGACGTTGGTGCCCTTGGGGATGTAGTAGCCCAGCAGTTCGGTGTCGCGCACCGTCTGCCGCATGGCCCACTGCACCGGGGTCACCAGCCGGATCGACTCGTTCATCACCAGATCGAGTGTCTCCAGCTTCTCCAGCGACTCGATGTCGACCGGCCCGTCGCCGAGCCGGTCCGATTCCTCGCGGCAGCGCTGTTGCCACTCCGGGTGCGCGGCCAGGTTGTAGGCCATCGTCGTCACCGTCGACGTCGACGTGTCGTGCGCGGCCATCATCAGGAAGATCATGTGGTTGACGATGTCTTCGTCGGAGAACTTGTTGCCGTCCTCGTCTTCGGTCTGGCATAGCACCGACAGCAGGTCGGTGCCCTCCTTCGCGCGCTGCTCCTTGACTCGCTCGCGGAAGTAGTTCTCCAGCAGCTCGCGCGCCTTGAGTCCGCGCCACCAGGTGAACGGCGGCACGGGAGTGCGGATGATGGCGTTACCCGCGCGCGTGGTGATCGCGAACGCGTTGTTGACCTTGGTCACCAGCTCGTGGTCGGTGCCCGGCTCGTGGCCCATGAACACCATCGATGCGATGTCGAGCGTGAGCTCCTTCATCGCCGGGTAGAGCAGAAAGCGCGCGTCGTTGGCCACCCAGTCGTTGGCGATCGTCTGCGAAACGACCTTGTCCATCTGCTCGACGTAGCTGACGAGCCGGGAGCGGACGAAGGCTTCCTGCATGATCCGCCGGTGGAACATGTGCTCCTCGAAGTCGAGCAGCATCAGGCCGCGGTGAAAGAACGGGCCGATCACCGGCACCCATCCCTGCTGGGAGTAGTCCTTGTTGCGGTTGGAGTAGATGACCTGCGCGGCATCCGGGCCCAGGGCGGCGATGCCCGGGAGCACGGGTGAGTCCCCGAAGACGACGGGGCCCTGGGTTTGGTAGAGGTGCATCAGATAGTCGGGTCCGCCCCGCAGCATCTCGATGATGTGCCCAATGACCGGTAGTCCCGCGTCGCCGACGGCCGCCTTGAGGCCGCTGCCCGGCGGTGGGTCGGCGAGTTTGCGCTCCGGGAATTGAGTGTTCAGCAGCTTGCGCTCGACCATCCCCATACCGGGAAAGTTGTTGATCGACGGCGTAAGCCGGCGCCGCGCCTGGTCAAGCAGGTAATGCGGCGTGCTGATGGTGGCGGGCATGGACGCTCCTTTGCGGACCCGGGGCTGGTGACATCCGTCACTTGCCACTATCCTTCGATATAAAGTTGACGGCTGTCAAGTTTGTATTTGGAGCGGTGTGGTGCAAGGTCAGGGGATGAGCAGCCACGCGGAGCCGGGCGAGCCGGCCACGCGGCGACGCGGCGACAAGCACCGACTGGCGATCATGGCTGCGGTGCGCGAACTGCTGCAGGAGCGGCCATTCGCGGAGCTGTCGGTCAGCACCATCAGTCTTCGGGCCGGGGTGGGCCGGTCCGGCTTCTACTTCTACTTCGACTCCAAGTACGCGGTGCTCGCGCAGATCGTGGCCGAGGCCACCCAGGAGCTCGAAGAACTCACGCAGTTTTTCGCTCCCCGCCAGCCCGACGAGTCGCCGGAGCAGTTCGCCAAGCGGATGGTGGGCAGCGCCGCCGCCGTCTACGCGCACAACGACCCGGTGATGGCGGCCTGTAATGCCGCGCGCTACACCGATGTCGAGATCCGGGGCATTCTCGACCAGCAGTTCGAGGAGGTCGTGCGCGAGATCGTTGCCATCGTCGACGCGGAGATCAAGGCCGGGACCGCGAATCCGATCAGCGACGACATCCCGACCCTGGTGCGCACCCTGACCGGTACCACCGCGCTGATGCTGACCGGTGACCCGGCCTTCATCGGCGGAGCGGACGACGACATCGACCGCCGCGTTCGCCTTCTCGAGCAGTTGTGGCTGAACTCCTTGTGGGGTGGCGGCCGCGGGTAACGCGGCCCAGCCGTTACCGGCGGTATCGTCACCACCATGGCGCAGAGGGGATCAGCGCGATACTTCGCGGGGAAACGCAGTCTCATCACCGGTGCGGCCAGCGGCATCGGCCGGGCCACCGCGTTGCGGCTGGCGGCGCACGGTGCCGAGCTGTTTCTGACGGATCGCGACGGGGACGGGCTCGCGCAAACCGCGGCCGACGCCCGCGCATTGGGCGCGGAGGTGCCGGAGCACCGGGTGCTCGATATCGCCGACTACGACGAGGTCGCGGCGTTCGGCGCCGACATCCACGCCAAGCACCCGAGCATGGACGTCGTGATGAACATCGCCGGAGTGTCGGCCTGGGGGACCGTCGACCGGCTGACCCACGAACAGTGGAGCAAGGTCATCGCCATCAACCTGATGGGGCCCATCCACGTCATCGAGACGTTCGTCCCGCCGATGATGGCCGCCGACCGGGGTGGGCATGTGGTCAACGTGTCGTCGGCGGCGGGGCTGGTCGGGTTGCCATGGCATGCGGCCTACAGCGCCAGCAAGTACGGATTGCGCGGAATGTCGGAGGTGCTGCGCTTCGACCTGGCCCGGCACCGCATCGGCGTGTCGGTTGTGGTGCCGGGCGCGGTGAAGACGCCGCTGGTCAAGACCGTCGAGATCGCCGGCGTGGACCGCGAGGATCCGACGGTGAGCCGCTGGGTGGACCGCTTCGGTCACCACGCCGTGTCGCCGGAAACGGCGGCCGAGAAGATCTTGGCCGGCGTCGCGAAAAACAGATACCTGATCTACACGTCGCAAGACATTCGGGCGCTCTACGCATTCAAACGGCTGGCGTGGTGGCCCTACAGCGTGGCGATGCGGCAGGTGAACCTCATCTTCACGCGGGCACTTCGGCCCAGCCCGGCCCAACTAGGCCGGCATTACCAACTCGAGCCGGACCCCGAGTAACCGGACCGGACGGTCGAGTTCGAACAGATCCAAGACGTTGCGCGCCGCGGCGACGATGACGTCGGGATCGGTGCTGGGCGCCGGCAGCTTGCGAATTTTGGTGCGGGTGTAGAACGTCGCGGTGCGCACGGTGACCGCTACCCGGTTCACGATGCGTGCCGACGCCACGACTTCATCCAGGGCTCGCCGCGCCAATTCCGTGACAGTCGAGTCCATTTCGGAGCGGTCGATGAGGTCGCGCGGGAACGTGACGACGTGGCTGCGAGAGCGCGGTATCCACGGCTGCGCGCTGACCTCCGCGTCGCCACCGCCCTTGGCGAGCAGCAGCAGCCACAGGCCCGTGCGGGGTCCGAAGGTGGACGTCAGTAGCTCGGCATCGCTATGGGCCAGCTCTCGTACCGTGGTGATGTCCAGCACTGCAAGCTTTTTCGCGGTCTTGGGACCGACGCCCCACAGTGCGTCGACCGGGTGATCGGTCATCACGTTCATCCAGTTCTCGTCGGTGAGCACAAACACGCCACCCGGTTTGGCGAAGCCGGTGGCCACCTTGGCGCGCTGCTTGTTGTCGCTGATGCCGACCGAACAGGACAGCCCGGTTTCCGAAAAGACAACGGCGCGAATCTGTTCCGCGACTTCGGTGGGATCGGCTGCCGTCACCGACACATAGGCTTCGTCCCAGCCCCATACCTCGACCGGGCGCCCCAGGTCGCGCAGCAACCCCATCACCTGGTCGGACGCCTCGTCGTAGGCGGCCGGATCCGATGGCAAGAAGGTGGCCTCGGGGCAGCGCCGAGCGGCGGTACGCAATGGCATGCCCGCGTGCACCCCGAACTCGCGAGCCTCATACGAGGCGCAGGTGACGACCTTTCGCGGTTCGGTGGGATCCCCGCTGCCGCCGACGATGACGGGCAGTCCGGCCAGGTCCGGATGACGGCGCAGCTCGACCGAGGCCAGAAATTGGTCGAGATCGACATGCAGGACCCAGCTCGACGTCGGCGCGACCATGGCGGTCAGGTCACCGCCCGCATAGCTTGCGCGCCAGGCTCTCCCAGGCATCGCCCAGGGTCTCCAGGGTGTGTCCGCCGTAATTCAGTTGGTGCTCAACGTAATCCACGTCGAGCAGGGCCAGCAGCGCGTCGGTCTGCACATCCAGATCACCGCTGGTGTGGGCCGCCGCCAACAGCACCCGCACATGGGTGCGCTGCACCGCCGCGGCCCCGACGTGGCGGGTGGGCGGCTCGCCTTTGGCCGCCGACAGCAGTGCGTGATGGGTGTGTGCGAAGCACAGGCGATCGCGGCCGAACGCAGCCAGTCGATCCATCGGCGGCGCGTCGGGACCCAGCGGCGGCGGCCCGAACAGGAAGGCCTGCTGACTGGCGCGCTCGTCCTCGTCCAGCAGCACCATCATCAGCCCGGCCCGACTGCCGAACCGACGGAACAGTGTGCCCTTGCCGACGCCGGCGGCCGCCGCGACGTCGTCCATGGTGACCGCGTCGGCGCCGCGCTTAGCGACCAAATGGCGGGCCGCCTGCAGCAACAGCTCCCGGTTGCGCGCCGCGTCCCCCCGCTCCTGGGGCGGCTCGCGCGGCGCCGACACCGGCAACTCGCCCAACCGACCTACACCGCTCACCACTGCACTTTAACGCGGCCGGAATAAAACGGACTATAGTCCGGTTAACCCGTGCGAAGATGTAGACAAGACCGGAGGGAAACGAAACAGTGAGCGATATCAAAGTCTTGGCGTTGGTGGGCAGCCTGCGCGCGGCATCGATAAACCGCAAGATCGCGGAACTGGCGGCTGACGTGGCACCCGACAATGTCACCGTCACCGTGTTCGAGGGGCTCGGCGAGCTTCCGTTCTACAACGAGGAGATCGACGACTCGATGAACCCCGAGGCCGCCGCGCTGGCTCCCGTGCAGGCGCTACGCGCCGCGGCGGCCGCAGCAGACGCGGCCCTGGTGGTCACCCCCGAGTACAACGGCAGCATTCCGGCCGTCGTCAAGAACGCGATCGACTGGTTGTCTCGCCCATTCGGCGACGGCGCGTTGAAGGACAAGCCGCTGGCGGTCGTTGGCGGGGCGTTCGGGCGGTACGGCGGCGTCTGGGCGCACGACGAGACGCGCAAGTCGTTCGGCATCGCCGGCGCGCGGGTCGTGGAGGCGATCAAACTGTCGGTGCCGTTCGGGACGTTGGAGGGCAAGGCCCCCGCCGAGCACGCCGAATTGGTGGCCAATGTGCGCGACGCCGTCGGCAAGCTCACGGCCGAAGTCGGCTGAATTTAGCGGTATTCAACAAGCCGCTCACTGGGTGACCAGCAGCATTCCGGAAAGTTAATAGCTAAAGCCGCCAGCTAGTGCTGGCGGCTTTGCTAGCGGCGGCCGGGCGAGCAGTGAGCGCCGCCGTTGTCGGTGGCCGCTGCTATACCAATACGCATGGACGTCCGGGACGGGGTTTGTGATCTGCGACACGCCGGGGCACGGATGCGTGTCAGCCCTTACGACCAGGGAATTTCAGAATTGTTATTCAGAACATCTTGTATCTGGAGATCTTGTCAGCCACTAGGTGTAGTGTTTCGAAAGCCGGCAGATCCCAGGTTCACCAAGCCAGTCCGGCCGAGTGAACCTCCCGGAATCGGTTCGAACATGTCGAAGCCAGGGCTTCGAAGTGACAGCCGCAGGACGGGAATCTGGGGCCTTGACGGATCGCTGAACATAGCGGCGATGTAGTGCCCCAAGCAGTTGCCAGTCCGTAACAAAATTTCCGACCTTCCTTCCCCGCAGAGGAGCGGCTTCCATGAGCATCACCGTGTACACCAAGCCGGCATGTGTGCAGTGCAGCGCCACCTACAAGGCTCTCGACAAACAGGGCCTTGCTTACGAGAAGGTCGACATCAGCTTGGACGCCGAGGCGCGCGATTACGTGATGGCATTGGGATATCTGCAGGCTCCCGTGGTGGTGGCAGGAAACGACCACTGGTCGGGCTTCCGGCCCGATCGCATCAAGGCGCTTGCCGGGGCCGCGCTGAGCGCTTAGTGCAATAGATGAACAAGTAAGGAGGTTGCGGTGCCATGGACAGCACGCAGCGCAACCTGGTCTATTTCTCGTCGGTGTCGGAGAACACCCACCGCTTCGTTGAGAAGCTGGGTGTTCCCGCCACGCGAATCCCGCTGCATGGCCGCATCGAGGTCGACGATCCGTACGTATTGATATTGCCCACGTACGGCGGCGGCCGGGCCACACCGGATATCAACGACGGTGGATACGTCCCCAAGCAGGTCATCGCCTTTTTGAACAACGAGCACAACAGGTCGTTGATCCGCGGCGTCATCGCCGCGGGCAACAACAACTTCGGTACCGAATTCGCCTACGCGGGCAACGTGGTTTCCCGCAAGTGTGGCGTCCCCTACCTCTACCGCTTTGAACTGATGGGAACCCCGGACGACGTGGAAGCCGTTCGCGTGGGCCTTATCGAATTCTGGAAGGAACAGACGTGCCACCAACCGTCACAGCTGCAGAGCCTGTAGCCGCCCCGCACGCCCTTCCGGGCGAGACGGACTACCACGCGCTCAACGCGATGCTGAACCTGTACGACAAGGACGGCAAGATCCAGTTCGACAAGGACCGGGAAGCCGCGCATCAGTACTTCCTGCAGCACGTCAACCAGAACACGGTGTTCTTCCACAATCAGGACGAGAAGCTCGACTACCTGATCAAGGAGAACTACTACGAACGCGAGGTGCTCGACCAGTACTCGCGCAACTTCGTCAAGACGCTGCTGGATCGGGCCTACGCCAAGAAGTTCCGGTTCCCGACGTTCCTCGGCGCGTTCAAGTACTACACCTCGTACACACTGAAGACCTTCGACGGCAAGCGCTACCTGGAGCGCTTCGAGGACCGCGTCGTCATGGTGGCGCTGACCCTGGCCTCCGGCGACACGGTGCTGGCCGAGAAGCTCGTCGACGAGATCATCGACGGCCGGTTCCAGCCGGCCACCCCGACGTTCCTGAACTCGGGCAAAAAGCAGCGCGGCGAGCCGGTGAGCTGCTTCTTGCTGCGCATCGAAGACAACATGGAGTCCATCGGGCGGTCGATCAACTCCGCTCTGCAGCTGTCCAAGCGCGGCGGCGGAGTTGCGTTGCTGCTGAGCAACATTCGCGAGCACGGCGCGCCCATCAAGAACATCGAGAACCAGAGCTCGGGCGTCATCCCGATCATGAAGCTGCTCGAGGACTCGTTCTCCTACGCCAACCAGCTCGGCGCGCGCCAAGGTGCGGGCGCGGTTTACCTGCAGGCGCACCACCCCGACATCTACCGGTTCCTGGACACCAAGCGGGAGAACGCCGACGAGAAGATCCGCATCAAGACGCTGAGCCTGGGCGTGGTGATCCCCGACATCACCTTCGAGCTGGCCAAGAAGAACGAGGACATGTACCTGTTCTCGCCGTACGACGTCGAGCGCGTCTACGGTGTTCCGTTCGCCGACATCTCGATCACCGAGAAGTACTACGAGATGGTCGACGACGCGCGCATCCGCAAGACAAAAATCAAGGCGCGCGAGTTCTTCCAGACGCTGGCCGAGCTGCAGTTCGAGTCGGGCTACCCGTACATCATGTACGAGGACACGGTGAACCGGGCCAATCCCATCGAGGGCAAGATCACCCACAGCAACCTGTGCTCGGAGATCCTGCAGGTGTCGACGCCGTCGCTGTTCAACGAGGACCTGTCGTATGCCAAAGTGGGCAAGGACATTTCGTGCAACCTCGGCTCACTGAACATCGCCAAGGCGATGGACTCGCCGGACTTCGCCCAGACCATCGAGGTGTCGATCCGGGCGCTGACCGCGGTGAGCGACCAGACGCACATCTGGTCGGTGCCCTCAATTGAGCAAGGCAACAACGACTCTCACGCCATCGGTCTCGGCCAGATGAACCTGCACGGCTACTTGGCCCGGGAGCGGATTCTCTACGGCTCCGAAGAGGGCATCGACTTCACCAACATGTACTTCTACACCGTGCTGTATCACGCGTTGCGGGCATCGAATCGCATTGCGATCGAACGGGGTAGGGCGTTCGGCGGGTTCGAGCGCTCGAAGTACAAGTCGGGGGAGTTCTTCGACAAGTACACCGAGCAGGTGTGGGAGCCGGCCACCGCGCGGGTGCGGGAGTTGTTCGCCGAGGCCGAGATTCGGATTCCGACGCAGGACGACTGGAAGCGGTTGAAGGAGTCGGTGCAGGCGCACGGCATCTACAACCAGAACCTGCAGGCCGTCCCGCCGACGGGGTCGATCTCCTACATCAACCACTCGACGAGCTCGATCCACCCGGTGGCGAGCAAGATCGAGATCCGTAAGGAAGGCAAGATCGGGCGGGTTTACTACCCGGCGCCGTACCTGACCAACGACAACCTGGAGTACTACCAGGACGCGTACGAGATCGGCTACGAGAAGATCATCGACACCTACGCCGCGGCCACTCAGCACGTGGACCAGGGGCTGAGCCTGACGCTGTTCTTCAAGGACACCGCCAACACCCGCGACGTCAACAAGGCGCAGATTTACGCCTGGCGTAAGGGAATCAAGACGCTGTACTACATCCGGTTGCGGCAGATGGCGCTGGAAGGAACCGAGGTCGAGGGCTGCGTGTCCTGCATGCTGTAGCCGCCGACGGGCAGTCTGCGCAGGTCAGCGCCTACAACGGGGTAAGGTGCTTTAGGTGGTGAGAATTCCTCGACCCCACCCGAGCGTGAAGCCCGGGGCGAAGGTCGATGCGCGCAGCGAACGTTGGCGTGAGCACCGCAAGAAAGTGCGCAGCGAAATCGTCGATGCGGCATTCCGCGCGATCGACCGCCTGGGGCCTGAGCTCAGTGTGCGGGAGATCGCCGAAGAGGCCGGCACCGCCAAGCCGAAGATCTACCGTCATTTCCACGACAAGTCCGACCTGTTCCAGGCGATCGGCGAGCATCTGCGCGACATGCTGTGGGCGGCGATCTTCCCGTCGATCAACCTGGCCACCGACTCGGCCCGCGAGATCGTCCGGCGCAGTGTCGACGAGTACGTGACGCTGGTCGACGAGCATCCCAATGTGTTGCGCGTTTTCATTTCGGCGCGCTCCGGAGCGACCACCGAGTCGACGGTGCGCACCCTCAACGAGGGTCGTCAGATCACGTTGGCGATGGCGGACATGTTCGACAACGAGCTCAAGGAGATGAAGCTGGACCACGCAGCCTTCGAACTGGCCGCACACGCGGCCTTCGGATCGGCCGCGTCGTCCACCGAATGGTGGTTGGGCGAACCCGACAGCCCGCGACGCATGCCGCGCGACCAGTTCGTCGCCCATCTGACCACCATCATGATGGGAGTCATCGTCGGCACCGCCGAGGCGCTGGGCATCGCAATAGACCCCGACCAGCCCGTCCACAGCGCCGTGCGAAGCAATCCTGCCGCCAGCTGAGCAGCGGCGACGGCGTTGACACCGCCTGGGCATCGATAACACTCGTCGTATCCGATACCCTGGGTACTGGGTATTTGCGTGAGCTAGACGGGGTGTCTAGTAGATGCGCGAGCTGACAGGCCGATAGAAAGACCGATCCACTGTGACCGACGCATTGACACAAGCCGAGCCGACAACTGACGCGCAGGAACCGGTGCATACCCGTGCCCTGATCATCGGGACCGGATTCTCCGGCCTGGGTATGGGGATCAAGCTGCAGCAGCAGGGCGTGGATTTCGTGATCCTCGAGAAAGCCGACGACGTCGGCGGCACCTGGCGCGACAATAGCTACCCGGGGTGCGCCTGCGACATCCCGTCGCACCTGTACTCGTTCTCGTTTGAGCCCAAGCCGGACTGGAAGAACCCGTTCTCCTATCAGCCCGAGATCTGGGACTACCTCAAGGGAGTGACCGAGAAGTACGGGCTGCGCCGCTACATCGAGTTCAACTCGCTGGTAGACCGCGGCCACTGGGACGACGAGGAGAACCGCTGGCATGTGTTCACCACCGACGGACGCGAATACGTCGCGCAATTCCTGATCTCGGGCGCGGGCGCGCTGCACATCCCGTCGATCCCGGAGATCGAGGGCCGCGACGAATTCCGTGGTCCCGCTTTCCATTCCGCCCAGTGGGACCACAGCGTCGACCTGACCGGCAAGCGGGTGGCGATGATCGGCACCGGCGCCAGCGCGATCCAGATCGTGCCGGAGATCGTCGGGCAGGTTGGTGAACTGCAGCTCTACCAACGCACTCCGCCGTGGGTGGTCCCGCGGTCGAATCCGGATCTCCCGCTTGCGGTGCGCCGGGCCATGGAGAACGTGCCCGGGCTGCGTGCCTTGGTGCGTGCGGTGATCTATTGGGGGCAGGAGGCGCTGGCGATCGGCATGACCAAGCGGCCGAACCTGCTGAAATTCATTGAGGCGTACTGCAAATACAACATCCGCCGCTCGGTGAAGGATCGCGAGCTGCGCCGCAAGCTGATCCCGAACTACCGCATCGGCTGCAAGCGAATCCTGAACTCCTCCACCTACTACGCGGCCGTGGCGGACCCGAAAACCGAACTGATCACCGATCACATCACCCGGATCACGCCCGACGGCATCGTCACCGCCGACGGCACCGAGCACAAGGCCGACGTGATCGTCTACGGCACCGGCTTCCACGTCACCGATTCCTACACCTACGTCCAGATCAAGGGACGCCATGGCGAGGACCTGGTCGACCGCTGGAACCGGGAGGGCATAGGTGCGCACCGCGGCATCACCGTCGCCGATATGCCCAACCTGTTCTTCCTGCTCGGCCCCAACACCGGGCTGGGGCACAACTCGGTGGTGTTCATGATCGAGTCCCAGATCCGCTACGTCGCCGACGCGATCAAGACCTGTGACAAATTCGGCGCTCAGGCTCTGGCTCCGACCCGTGCCGCGCAGGACAAGTTCAACGACGAGCTGCAGGAGATGCTGAAGGACTCGGTGTGGAACAGCGGGGGGTGCAGCAGCTGGTACCTCGACGAGCACGGCAGGAACACCGTGCTGTGGGGCGGCTACACCTGGCAATACTGGCGGACGACCCGCTCGATCAAGCCCGACGAGTACCAGTTCTTCGGTGTGCGTAGCGGCTCACGCGCCAAGCGCGCCGCGGTGGCCGCTCAAGGCTGACGCCCGCCCGGTAGGCAAACCCCAGGCTATTCACCAATTCGTGTTCGTCTGGGACACTAGGAGGGAAATGAGCGCCTATCAGACCGTCGTGGTCGGCACCGATGGCTCGGACTCGTCGCTGCGCGCAGTGGACCGCGCAGCTGCGATCGCTGCGGGTAACGGCGCGAAATTGATCGTTGCGACGGCGCATACCCCCGTCCCCGAGGAACGCGGTCGCTACGCCATCCCGCCGGGGAGCGACCACGGCCAGGACTATCGGACGGTGGGCGAGGCCCCCTTCTACGCGATCCTGCACAACGCCAGGGAGCGGGCGCACCAAGCCGGGGCCCAGAACGTGGAGGAGAAGGCGATCGTCGGTGCCCCCATCAACGCTCTGGTGCAGCTCGCCGAGGAGGTCCATGCCGACCTGCTGGTCGTCGGCAACGTCGGGCTCGCCAGCGTCGCCGGGCGGCTGCTGGGATCAGTCCCGTCCGAAGTCTCCCGCAGGGCCAAGATGGACGTCCTGATCGTCCACACCGCCGACTGAAGGCTCTTTGTCGGTTATGCTCCGGGCTGATCGCCTAGACATCGGCCGAAGCCGTTGCAGCGCTCGGCTTTTCACTTGGCTGCGAGCCCTTCGCAAAGGACCGAAGGTTGCGGCGCACGATCCGGTCGAGTACCCGGTCGGAGACGAGGCGGCTGATCCGCACGAGGATCGCTGCGTCACGCCCGATCGTGTAGCGAGTCCGGGGATGAGATGCGGTCGCGGCCTTGGCGATCACTTTTGCGGCGTGCTCGGATGAAACACCAGTCTCGGTGAAGGACTGAGCTTGCGCCGTAACGGCCTCCGTGAGGTCGCCGTAGCGTGCGAGTTGGGCAGCGGTCATGTTGGCCTTCAGTCCCTCCGCGGTGGCGATTCCCCGTTCGACCATCTCGGTTTTGACTGCGCCGGGTTCGATGACGACCACCTTGATGCCGAGCTCAGCGACCTCACGCCGCAAGGCGTCGCTGACGGCCTCGAGGGCGAACTTCGAACCGGCGTACGCGCCATAGGTCGGCAAGACCACCTTGCCGCCGACGGAACTGATGTTGACGACGGTGCCCGAGCTGGTTAGTAGCGCCGGCAACAGCGCCTGGGTCATCGCGACGTGGCCGAACAGATTGACCTCGAACTGCTGGCGCCACTGCGCCAGTGGCAGGGCTTCGATCGGTGCATTGATCGCGGTCCCGGCGTTGTTGATCAGCGCGCGCAGGGGACGACGCAGCGGATCGCGGACGACACGCTCGGCGATCGCGGCCACGTCTGATTCGACGGTGATGTCGAGGATGTGCGGTTCGATGCCCTCGGCCCGCAGCGCTTCGGCGTCGGCCTCGCGGCGGACACCGGCGAGCACGTGAAAACCCTTCCGGGCCAATTCCTTAGCCGTTGCCGCGCCCATCCCTGTGGAGGCGCCGGTCACGACGATCAGCTCCTGACGGTCGGCGCGATTCGAGGAATTCATGGCGGTCTCCGTCCGGTGGTGGGCCTTTGAGTTGACGTTGTCAACTGAAGTTAGGCGCTTGAGTTGACATTGTCAACTGAAACGCTGACTTATGCTCGGCGGGTGACGACACGAGCGGAGAGTGCTGCGGCGACACGCCGCTCGCTGCTCCAGGCGGCCGAGGTCTTACTCGACCTCGGCGGAGTCGAAGCGGTCACGCTGCGCGAGGTAGGCGCTCGGGTCGGTGTTTCGCACTCTGCGGCGTATCGCCACTTTGCCGACAAAGAATCGCTGCTCGCGGTCCTGGCCACGAACGCGTTGAGCGAATTGGGCGATCTACTCGAGGCTTTGGTCAATAGCGACGATTCACCCGAGGAGTCGTTGCGCTCCGGTCTACTTTCGCTGATCACCCTCGGCCGCACCCGGCCCCATCTGTACCGGCTGATGTTCACCCCGCCGGCGGGGGACCCGACCGAAGCTATGCGGGTAGCCGAACGCGCGCAGGATTTGTTTCTCGACGTCGTGGGTCGCATTACGGGTCCTGCGCAGGCGCGACGGTATGGAGCGCTGCTGTTGACCAGCGCCCACGGGATCACGGGTTTGGATTTGAGCGGCCACATGGATCTGGACAAGTGGCACACCAACGCCGAGGAACTCGTCGACACGTTGATTTCGGTGTTGCCCAAGGCGAAGTGACTAGTCGCGCGACGCGGCCTTGAGCAAGTCGATGAAGGCATTCGCGGCCGCGTCGACGCCGGCCTCGTCGTTGGTGGCGACGAGATCCAGCAGCAGACCGCGGGTGACGGCCAGCCCGAGTCGTGCCATCGCACCGTCGTATGCAACGCCGGCCGCCGATGTCTCGACCTGGCGAAGCCAGCCGTCGACGGCACCGGGAACCATTCGCGTGAAAGGCTTTTCGCCTTGGGCGGCGCGGGCGTAGCACTCGAAGAAGAGCCGTTCCAGTCGGCGTAGCTCGGGCCGGTGCAGATCCGCCCACATTGCGGCGAAGCCTTCGGCGGGATCGGTCGGCAAGTCGGGGACGAGCGCCATCTGTCGGCGTTCGGCCTCCTCGACGATGGCAATCAGCAGGTCTTCACGAGAGCCGAAGTGATGCAACAACATTCGATGACTGGTTCCGACCGCGGCGGCGACGTCGCGCAGCGAGCGGTCTCCGATGCCGCCCGCGGCGAACTCCTCGAATAGCGCATCCAGTAGTTGCCGGCGCCGCGCAAGGTCAGGGGTGCGGACCATTGGCTCGGCTGAGCTGCTCCGATCGGGCCTTGAGTCCTTGGGCTTCCAGTTCGAGAAAGCGCTTGGTCTTCTTCACCATCAGCCGCCCGACGAGAGCGCCGAGGAAGCCGCCCTGGTCGAGTTCCTGGCGCACGCGGGTGCCGCCGCCGGGCTGGGCGGTCACATGGTGGCGTGCGATCACGTTCACGCCGGGGGAGCGTTGCACCCACGTCCAGGACGAGCCGGGATCGATCTCGGTGACCGTCCATACCAGCTTCTGCATGCCGGGCTGCTTGATCGCGAACCGTCGGCCCACGGCGAGGACGGGTGCATCCAGCCCTACCAGTGACGTCACCGAAGAGGTCCACTCGGGCCAGTGCTCGACGTCGCTGAAGACATCCCATACCAATTGCGGCGCGGCATCGATCTCGATGCTGTCTTCGGTAACCATGTACCAAATGGTACATGGTGCGGAGTGTGCTGAAAAGAGGCCGCGGCCGCCGTAGCCCTAGCCCTACGCTTGCGCGACGCGTGCGTTGAGATGCTCGAGCGCAGCCTCGGCGCCGTTCCACCCCGGGATGCCGGTGACTCCCGGACCGGGGTGGGTGCACTGGCCGCACAGGTACAGTCCGTCGACCGGGGTGGCGAACTTGTCGGCTCCCTCGACGACGCGGCCGGTCCACAGTTGGTTGGGCTGCAGCAGGCCATGCGAGTAGTCACCGGCGTGCGCGCTGAAGGTGCTGCCGAAGTACCGGTTGGAGAACACGACGCGGTTGGTGACCGAGTCGGCGAACCCGGGCGCATACTTGTCGAAGATTCCCACGCAGGTATCCGCGTATTGCTCTTTCCAGCTTCGGTTTTCGTCGGCGTCCAGCCCGGTCGGGAAGTAGGGCGTGAAAATCGTTGCGCTGTGCTTACCTTCGGGCGCCAGCGACGAATCGACCATGCTGGGTATGTAGAGGTACGTGGGAGGTGCATCGGGTAACTGGCCCTTGCGGTATTGCTCCCACGCATCGCTGATGTATTCCGGCGACGGTGCGTAGGCGACGGTCGGACACCACTGGCCGTTGTCCTGCATATAGGGCTGCAGGCGCTCGATCCATTGCGGCGCTTGATCAATGGTGAGATGCGCCTGGATGTAGCCCAGGTTGAAATTGATCTCCTTGATCTTGCGGATGTAGTCGGGCGGAAAGTTCCGCGCGCCGGCCAGATTCACGAAGGTGGTGTACGGGTCGAGCGAGGACAGCACGGCGTCGGCGGAAATCGTTGTGCCATCGCGCAACTGGACCCCGGTGGCGCGCCCGCCCTCGACCAGGATCTCCTTGACGTGCTGCTTGAGCTGTACCTCGGCGCCCAGCGACTCGGCGCGCCGGCACAGCGCGGCGCTCAGTGCGCCGATGCCGCCGCGCGGCATGATGTATTCGACGTTGCCGCCACCGATCAGGTAGTGGTACAGCGTCGACGCATTCGAGCCCGGAGTCCAGGGACCGCCGTCGAACGCGTCAATGGACATCGCGGCCAGCGAGCCCTGGATGCAGCGGCCCTGATCGGGCGCCAAGAAGCGGCGGACCGTGTCCATCGTGCTGCCGTACCACATCTGGGCGAAGTCGTGACGGTCCGCAGCCGTGGGCTGGGAGGCGATCACCTCGATGATGTCGAGCGGTGGCCCGAAAGCCGAGTCGACGAAATACGGTGCGAATCGCCCGATGTGCGCGAACAGGCCGCCGAGGCCCGCCGCGACGTCGGCTCCGTGATCCTCGAGCAGATGACGCCCCATCCGTTCCAGGTCGTTGTACATCACGAACGGGGTGTCGGCCGCATCGCCGAAGGTGCACGTCGACGTCCACTGATCCATCAGCTCGAAGCCCCACTTGGTCAGCTCCAGGCGTTCGGTCATCTCCTGGCGCCAGATCAGCACGGCCCACGCGCCGACGCTGTGCTTGTAGCCGTCGAAGAGTTCCCGGGTCGCGGCCATCCCGCCGAGGAAGTGCGCACGCTCCAGAACGAGGACTTTCGCGCCGCCCTTCGCCAGCACATTCGCGGCGACTAAACCATTGTGACCTGCTCCGATGATGATCGCGTCATAGTCGGCCATGCTGACTCCTCCGGTGAAGATCGCTCGACAGAGGCACAATGTCATATCTGACATATTTGCGTCAATGGTGACATTTGGTGTCTGCTTACAGCGTGGAATCTCGTAGTCGGCGCACGCGTCAGGCGTTGTTGCAGGCGGCGATGAAGCGCTTCGTCGCCGATGGCGTGCACCAAACCAGCGTGTCCGACATCGCCGCCGACGTCGGGGTGACCGAGCGAACGTTCTATCGGCACTTCCCGTCCAAGCACGCGGTGATCTTTGCCGACTACGACATCGGCTTCGAATGGTTCGCTCGCGCGCTGGCGTTGCGCCCGCACGGGGAACCCATCACCGCGTCGGTGCGAAAAGCGGTGGACGCGTTTCCTTTTGACTTCGCGATGGTCCGTGAAGCGGCCACCATCCGGTCGCGCGACCTCGATCAGGACATCATCACCACGCACATTCGGCGGATGCGCGATCAGGTCGCCGACGAGATCGCCCGCTTCATCCACGAACGGTCCAAGCCGACCGCCGACGGCGCGATGATCGCTGACATCGCGGCGCACAGCCTGGCGACCGCGGTGTTCGTCGCCCTGGAAGCGTGGATGGGCAAGGGCGGGGAGGATATCGACGAACTGAGCCGCCTCACCGACATTGCGTTGAGCGCGCTGGAAGACGGGCTCACGCACACTTTGCGCGACGCCGGATTGGACTAAACTCGGATGAGACGCCGCGACACGTAGACACAACTACTTGTGTTGCCACGGGTTGTCGTACCCCAGGGGTAGTGTCTGGAGCCTGACATCCCTCAGGCAAAACGGCGTGTGAAGTGGGGTTCTGGTGACCGAAAACATGAAGCTGATCGACCGCGCTTCGGCGATCAACTGGAACCGGGTGCAAGACGAGAAGGACGCCGAGGTCTGGGACCGGCTGACCGGAAACTTCTGGCTGCCCGAGAAGGTGCCGGTGTCCAACGACATCCCGTCCTGGGGAACGCTGACCGCCAACGAGAAGCAGCTCACGATGCGCGTCTTCACCGGGCTGACGTTGCTGGACACCATCCAGGGCACCGTCGGTGCGGTCAGCCTGATTCCCGATGCGCTGACGCCGCACGAGCAGGCCGTCTACACCAACATCGCGTTCATGGAGTCGGTGCACGCCAAGAGCTACAGCTCGATCTTCTCCACGCTGTGCTCGACGGGCGAGATCGACGACGCGTTTCGCTGGTCGGAGGAGAACCCGAACCTGCAGCGCAAGGCCGAGATCGTCATGCAGTACTACCGGGGCGACGAGCCGCTCAAGCGCAAGGTGGCCTCCACGCTGTTGGAAAGCTTCCTGTTCTACTCGGGCTTCTACCTGCCCATGTACTGGTCGAGCCGGGCCAAGCTGACCAACACCGCCGACATGATCCGGTTGATCATCCGCGACGAGGCCGTGCACGGTTACTACATCGGCTACAAGTTCCAGAAGGGCCTGGCGCTGGTCGACGAGGTCAAGCGCGCCGAGCTCAAGGACTACACCTACGAATTGCTCTTCGAGCTCTACGACAACGAGGTGGAGTACACCCAGGATCTCTACGACGAGGTCGGGCTGACCGAGGACGTCAAGAAGTTCTTGCGCTACAACGCAAACAAGGCGCTGATGAACCTGGGTTACGAGGCGCTGTTCCCGCGTGACGAGACCGACGTGAACCCGGCGATCCTTTCCGCGCTCTCGCCCAACGCCGACGAGAACCACGACTTCTTCTCCGGCTCCGGGTCGTCGTACGTGATCGGCAAGGCCGTCAACACCACCGACGAGGACTGGGACTTCTAACGCCGCAGGTCGCCAGCCGGTGCGGAATCTGTTTTCCTGCAGGCTGATTGACGTTGCCCCGGGCAGGATGCCTGTATGCAGAGCAGTGAGAACAGCGTGGGCGCGGCAGACTTCCGTCGCGCCTTGGCGCTCATTCAGCACGGCGAGCGCGGCGACGAAGCGGGCATGCGCGTCATCATCGACGATGAAGTCATTCCGGCTGACCGGCTTCCGCAGCTGATCCGCGCTGCCGTGTCGATCCTGTGGCAACTGGTGGCGCAGCTGTGCGAGCCGGAAGAAGTCGCGGAGATCGGCGAAACCCTGACGCTGGCGTCTGCCTCCGACGAGGTCGATCTCGACCGCGACAACCGGCTGGTGGCCCGGATCGCCATGGCACAGCACTTGGAAGATCAGGGCGCCGAGTATGACGTGCTCCGCGACGCAGCCTCGGAGCCTGACGGTCTGGTCCAGCTCGCGCTCACCGCAGCCGGTGTCGTCTCCGCGCTTTTGCCCCAGCTACGCACCGATGTTGGCCGGCAACTGCTCAACAACTTGGCGATGCAAGCCCTGCGCGACGAGAACAGCTGATCGGCAATGCGGGCTTAGCTAATACCGCAGACCCCGGCGCCGGCCGGGCAGTCGATAGTGCACCCAGCGGTCGCGGAGGCGGCGAAGGCGAGAACCAGGGCGACGACGAGTTTGCTCGTGAGACCAGACATGACCACTCCGTTCTTCCGGGCCGGGCCCGGGCCCCCGTTGTCGGCTCGCTCATCGTAAATCGCTTCACCAGCAAACACGGCGGATTTCGAGGGAAGGCCCGCGGCGCCCCTTCCGATCGGTCCGCGCCGCGAATTTCAAGGGCCAGATGTTCAGGTCGTGAACGGCATATGAATAGTGACCATGGTGTGCCGCCACGGCGGCGCACCTACCGTGAGACTGAGTGGGTGTCGGAAACTCACTCTCACAAGCACGCGAAATTTCTCAAGTCAGTGATCCGCTGGCTTGACGTCGGCTACCCCCAAGGCGTTCCCGGCCCGGACCAGGTGGCGTTGTTCGCCCTGCTGCGGAGCACACCCCTTACCCAGGACCAGCTCGAAGAGGTCGCTCACAAGATCGCTGCGAAAGAGTCGCAGCCAGGAGCTGACGGCGTCGTCAGCCGCGAGGAGATCGCCCAGTTCATCACCAAGACCACCAACCACGACGCCGGCCGAGAGAACATTGCGCGCGTGGCCGCGACGCTGGCCGCCGCCGGCTGGCCGCTGGCCGGCATCGACGTCAGCGAGGTGATTCCCGGTGACGAGCACGGGGAGGCGGCTGAAGAGATCGCCTGCCGCCGCGACGACGTTCCCGAGGGCGTCTCACAGGGTTGAGATGTCGATGACGAAGCGGTAGCGCACGTCACTGGCAAGCACCCGCTCGTAGGCCTCGTTGACGTAATCCGCTTTGATGACCTCGATTTCGGGGGTCACATCGTGCTCGGCGCAGAAGTCGAGCATCTCCTGGGTTTCGGCGATGCCGCCGATGTTCGACCCGGACAGGCTGCGGCGTGCCAGCGCCAGCGGGAACGCCCCCACCTCCATGGGGTGCTCGGGGATGCCCAGCTCGACGAGCGTGCCGTCGACGTCGAGCAGGTTCACATAGTCATTGAGGTTCAGGTTCACCGAGACGGTGTTCAGGATCAGATCGAAGCTGCTGCGCAACTTCTTGAAGGTGTCGCGGTCGGCGGTCGCGTAGTAATTGCTGGCGCCCAACCGCAGCCCGTCTTCCATCTTCTTCAGTGACTGCGAGAGCACGCTCACCTCGGCACCCATCGCCGCGCCCAGCTTGACGCCCACGTGCCCGAGGCCACCTAGGCCGATGATCGCCAGCCGCGTGCCCGGGCCCGCTTTCCAGTGCCGAAGCGGCGAGAACAGCGTGATGCCCGCGCACAGCAGGGGTGCCGCTTTGTCGAGCGGGAGCGAGTCGGGGATGTGCAGCACGAAGTTTTCGTCGACGACGATCGCCTGGCTGTAGCCGCCCAGCGTCGGGGTGCCGTCCTTGTCGACGGAGTTGTAGGTGAAGGTCGCGCCCCGTTTGCAGTACTGCTCGAGGCCGGCCTTGCAGCTACTGCACTTGCCGCAGGAGTTCACCATGCACCCCACGCCGACGTGGTCGCCCACCTCGTGCTTGGTCACCTCGGAGCCGACGGCGGTCACCACGCCGGCAATCTCGTGGCCGACGACGACGGGGTAGTTCGGCATGCCCCACTCGCCTTTGGCGGTGTGGATGTCGGAGTGGCAGATCCCGGCGAACTTGATGTCGATCACGACGTCGTGCGGGCCCGGGTCGCGGCGGGTGATGGTGGTCTTGGTCAACGGTTCCGTCGCCGACGTGGCGGCATACGCGGAAACAGTGCTCATGGAAATCCCTCTTCGATTCGATTGCGTCCTAGAAAAGCTTAGCTAAGGTAAAGGTTTCAGGCCAATCGTGCCCGACCCGCATGTGAGCGTATGACGATGTGTGCGTACCTGACCTGCGGCGTTAGTTGATCGCGGCGTTGACCAGACGCAGGTCATCCACGATGCCGCGGGCGGCGATAACGCCCTCACCGGTCTGCCATACCTCGTCGTTGACGATGTAAACCCGGTTGTCGCGGTTGGCCGAGAGCTTGCGCCACGGGGCGCTGTCCAAGATCGTGGCGGCGCGGTCGGCGGCGGCGCGGGTGGCGCACGACATGTAGATGACGTCGGCATCGGCCGCCGAGAAATCCGGCGCCTTCGCCAGATCGGCGTCGGTGGCGCCGATCTCGATGTACGGCTTGTCGGTGAACCGCTGGGAAGCCGGCCGGTCCACCCCGACCGCGCTCAGCACACTGGCCGGAAAGTTGTTGGCGCCGTAGATCCGCAGGCTGTTGACGGTCAGCTGGACAACCGACGCCTGGAAATGGGCGGCGTCGTGACTGGCCCCGATCTGGCCGGCCCGTTGGGTGAAGCTACCGATCAACCCGTCGACGGCACCGCTGCGCGCCGTCGCGGAACCGACAATGCGCAGGTTGTCCTCCCACGCCGCACCGGGTGCCCCGGTGAACACCGTCGGGGCGATCGCGGCCAGCTTCGGATACGTCCGCGGCGTCAGCGCGACCGAGCCCAGGATCAGATCCGGGTGAAGCGCGGCGATCCCGCGCAGGTCGGGATTGTCCCGGGGGCCGACGCCGGGCAGCGCGTGCACGACGTCACCCAGATAGGACGGCTGACTCGACGAGTCGTCGGGCAGTGCCGCGGCGATCACTCGCGATTGCAGGCCAAGTGCGCACAACGCGTCGAGCTGGTCGCCGGAGAGGACCACGATGCGCTGCGCTTCCGCGGGCACCTGGACCGAGTCCGGAGTGACCCCGGCGACGTTGTGGGCCTGGTGAGTCGCCGACCCCGAATCGGCCGGCGCCGCGTCACGCGCGCACGACTCGTCGGGCTTGCGGTCGTTGCCCAGCACCCCCGCGCCGGCGATCTGCGTGGTGGGCGTTACCAGCGGTCGAGTCGACGGCCCTTTGGAACCGGACTGCCCGGACCCGCAACCGCTGCATGCCAGGACCGCGGCTGCCGCGATCGCGGCGACGGCCGCCAGTCGTCGTGTGATGGGTCCTTCGATGGGGCTCTGGGTGGGTCGCGTACCGCCGGATTGCACGCGTTCGACGCTAACATCTGACCAGCTGGGAACCGGTCCGCCGACGCGGCCGGCCGCCTGCGATGAGCCAATTACGACAGTTTGTAGGACCAGCACTGCCCGCGGCCAGATCGGGGGCTAAGATTCGAGGGAACCCCTGTCTGGGATGGATGTTTGGAGGAGCTGTTGACAGCCGAAGCGCCCCCGTTGGGAGAACTTGAGGCCGTTCGGCCGTACCCGGCCCGCACCGGTCCCAAAGGGAACCTGATCTACAAACTGATCACGACCACCGATCACAAGCTGATCGGCATCATGTACTGCGTCGCGTGCTTCATCTTCTTCTTCATCGGTGGGCTGCTCGCGCTGCTGATGCGTACCGAGTTGGCCGCGCCGGGTCTGCAGTTCTTGTCGAACGAACAGTTCAACCAGCTGTTCACCATGCACGGCACGATCATGCTGCTGTTCTATGCCACCCCGATCGTGTTCGGTTTCGCCAACCTGGTGCTGCCGCTGCAGATTGGCGCGCCTGACGTGGCATTCCCGCGGCTGAACGCCTTCTCGTTCTGGTTGTTCCTGTTCGGCGCCACCATCGCGATGGCCGGTTTCATCACGCCGGGCGGGGCCGCCGACTTCGGCTGGACCGCCTACACGCCGTTGACCGACGCGATCCACTCACCCGGGGCCGGCGGTGACCTGTGGATCATGGGCCTGGCCGTCGCGGGTCTGGGCACGATCCTCGGTGCGGTCAACATGATCACCACCGTGGTCTGCATGCGTGCCCCCGGGATGACGATGTTCCGGATGCCGATCTTCACCTGGAACATCCTGGTGACCTCGATCCTGGTGCTGATCGCCTTCCCGCTGCTGACCGCGGCGCTGTTCGGACTGGCCGCCGACCGCCACCTAGGCGCCCACATCTATGACTCGGCCAACGGCGGAGTTCTGTTGTGGCAGCACCTGTTCTGGTTCTTCGGCCACCCCGAGGTGTACATCATCGCGCTGCCGTTCTTCGGCATCGTCTCGGAGATCTTCCCGGTGTTCTCCCGCAAGCCGATCTTCGGTTACACCACGCTGGTGTATGCGACGCTGTCGATCGCCGCGCTCTCGGTCGCGGTGTGGGCGCATCACATGTTCGCCACCGGAGCCGTTCTGCTGCCGTTCTTCTCGTTCATGACCTATCTGATCGCGGTGCCGACCGGGATCAAGTTCTTCAACTGGGTCGGCACGATGTGGAAGGGCCAGTTGACCTTTGAGACGCCGATGCTGTTCTCGGTCGGCTTCATGATCACCTTCCTGCTGGGTGGACTGACCGGGGTGCTGCTGGCCAGCCCGCCGCTGGACTTCCACGTCACCGACAGCTACTTCGTGGTCGCGCACTTCCACTACGTGCTGTTCGGCACCATCGTGTTCGCCACCTACGCCGGCATCTACTTCTGGTTCCCCAAGATGACCGGGCGGCTGCTCGACGAGCGGCTGGGCAAGCTGCACTTCTGGCTGACGTTCATCGGTTTCCACACCACGTTCCTGGTGCAGCACTGGCTGGGTGACGAGGGCATGCCGCGCCGCTACGCCGACTACCTGCCCACCGACGGCTTCCAGGGGCTGAACATCGTCTCGACGGTCGGGGCCTTCATCCTCGGCGCCTCGATGTTCCCGTTCGTCTGGAACATCTTCAAGAGCTGGCGCTACGGCGAAGTGGTCACCGTCGACGACCCGTGGGGCTACGGCAACTCGCTGGAGTGGGCAACGAGTTGCCCGCCGCCGCGGCACAACTTCACCGAGCTGCCCCGAATCCGTTCGGAGCGACCGGCTTTCGAGCTGCACTACCCGCACATGGTGGAGCGCATGCGAGCCGAGTCGCACGTCGGTCGAAACCATGGCAGAGAAGGTCACGACGTCACCCGACTCGACGACGTAGACGTCCGCAGCTAATGGCCCATCGCGGGGGCAATCGCGAGTGAATACACCACCCAAGGTGTCGGTGCTGATCACCGTCACCGGCGTGGATCAACCGGGTGTGACGTCGGCGCTCTTTGACGCGCTGTCCGGGCACGGAATCGACCTGCTCAACGTCGAGCAGGTGGTGATCCGGGGCCGGCTGACGCTGGGTGTGCTGCTGTGCTGTCCACCGGACGTCGCCGACAGCATCGTGTCCGGCGACGATGTCGAGGACGCGATCCACGGGGTGGGCCTCGACGTCACGATCGAGCGCAGCGAGGCCGTGCCGATCATCCGCGAGCCCTCTACCCACACCATCTTCGTGCTGGGCCGGCCGATCACCGCCGGGGCGTTCGGCGCGGTGGCCCGGGAAGTGGCGGCGCTGGGTGTGAACATCGACCTGATCCGCGGCGTCTCCGACTACCCGGTGACCGGCCTGGAGTTGCGGGTCTCGGTGCCGTCGGGAGCCGACGGCCAGCTGCGGACCGCGCTGAACAAGGTGTCCTCCAACGAGGGCGTCGACGTGGCGGTCGAGGACTACAGCCTGGAGCGGCGGGCCAAACGGCTCATCGTGTTCGACGTCGACTCGACGCTGGTTCAGGGCGAGGTCATCGAGATGCTGGCGGCCAAGGCCGGCGCCGAAGGCAAGGTCGCCGCGATCACCGAGGCCGCGATGCGCGGTGACCTGGATTTCGCGGAATCGCTGCAGCAGCGGGTGGCGACCCTGGCGGGCCTGCCCGCCACGGTGATCGACGAGGTCGCCGACCAGCTGGAGCTGATGCCCGGCGCCCGGACCACCCTGCGGACACTGCGGCGCCTGGGCTATCACTGCGGCGTGGTGTCCGGCGGGTTCCGGCGGATCATCGAACCGCTTGCCGAGGAGCTGATGCTGGACTTCGTCGCCGCCAACGAGCTCGAGATCGTCGACGGCAAACTCACCGGCCGGGTGGTCGGCCAGATCATCGACCGCCCCGGCAAGGCCAAGGCGCTTCGCGACTTCGCCCATCAGGCGGGGGTGCCGATGGCGCAGACCGTTGCCGTCGGAGACGGCGCCAATGACATCGACATGCTGTCCGCGGCCGGGCTGGGGGTGGCGTTCAACGCGAAGCCGGCGCTACGGGCCGTCGCCGACGCGTCGCTGAGCAGTCCGTACCTGGACACGGTGCTGTTTCTGCTCGGCGTGACCCGCGGCGAGATCGAGGCCGCCGACGCCGTCGACGGCGAAGTGCGCCGCGTCGAGATTCCCCCCGAGTAGATGAGCTCTGAACCGACCCGGCAGCCGTCGCACTCGCGCGGTACGGCACGATAATCGGGTGCTCGAAACCGGCACTGCCGCAGCCGACCCCGATCTGTTGATCGACTTCAGGAACATCTCGCTGCGTCGCGGCGAGCACGTGATGGTCGGGCCGCTGGATTGGGCAGTCGAACTCGACGAGCGCTGGGTGATCATCGGTCCCAACGGGGCCGGCAAGACGTCACTGCTGCGCATCGCCGCGGCGGCCGAGCACCCGTCGTCCGGCATCGCCTTCGTGCTCGGCGAGCAGCTGGGCCGGGTCGACGTGTCGGAATTGCGGGCCCGGATCGGGCTCAGCTCATCGGCTTTGGCGCAGCGGATCCCCACCGATGAAGTCGTGCGGGATTTGGTCATCTCGGCCGGCTATGCGGTGCTGGGCCGCTGGCGGGAGCGCTACGAGGAGGTCGACCAGCAGCGGGCGCTCGACATGCTGGAGAGCCTGGGCGCCGAGCACCTCGCCGACCGCACCTACGGGACGCTGTCCGAAGGGGAACGCAAACGGGTGCTGATCGCGCGGGCGCTGATGACCGATCCCGAGCTGCTGCTGCTCGACGAACCCGCCGCCGGCCTGGATCTGGGCGGCCGCGAGGAATTGGTGTCCCGGCTGACCGACCTCGCCGCCGATCCCGACGCGCCCGCCCTGGTACTGGTCACCCATCACGTCGAAGAGGTTCCGCCCGGCTTCAGCCATTGCATGCTGCTGTCGGAGGGACGGGTAGTGGCGGCGGGATTGCTGCCCGACGTGCTGACCGCCGAAAACCTGTCCGCCGCATTCGGTCAGTCGATTGCCCTCGACGTCATCGACGGCCGGTACTTCGCGCGGCGCATCCGCACTCGCGCGGCTCACCGCAGGAGGCAGGAATGAGCACCACCCCCGAGCCGCTGCCGACCCGACCGGCCGCCACCGTGATGCTGGTCCGCGATGTACCCGGCGGCTTGAAGATCTTTCTGATGCGCCGCCATTCGAAGATGGAGTTCGCCCCGGGCACGATGGTTTTCCCCGGCGGCGGGGTGGACGACCGCGACCGCAATGCCGATATCGCGTGGGCCGGTCCGCCGCCGAGTTGGTGGGCAGAGCGGTTCGGCATCGAGACCGACCTGGCGGCGGCGCTGGTGTGCGCGGCGGCCCGGGAGACCTTCGAAGAATCCGGGGTGTTGTTCGCCGGCCCGGCCGGCCAGTCCCTTTCTGCACCGGACGGGATCGTCCGCGACGCCTCGGTCTATGCCGATGCCCGCCGTGCCCTGGACGACCGGACGCTGTCGTTCGCGGACTTCCTGCGCACCGAAAACCTGGTGCTGCGCTCCGACCTGCTGCGGCCGTGGGCCAACTGGGTCACCCCGGAGGCCGAACGCACCCGCCGCTACGACACCTACTTCTTTGTTGCGGCGCTGCCCGAGGGTCAGCGCGCCGACGGGGAGAACACCGAATCCGACCGGTCCGGCTGGGCGTTGCCGCAGGATGCCATCGACGACTTCGAGGCCGGTCGCAACATCCTGTTGCCGCCGACCTGGACCCAGCTGGACTCGCTGGCCGGCCGCAGCGTCGCCGACGTGCTGGCCGTCGAACGCCAGATCGTCACCGTGCAGCCGCTACTCGAGAAGCGGGGCGACAACTGGGTCTTCGAGTTCTTCGATTCCGACCGCTACCACCAGGCCCGCAAATCGGGCGGATCCATGGAGTGGCCGCTTTGAGCGAGTTCGTCCACGTCGTGGTCAGCGACGGCACGCAGGACGCCGGCCTTGCCGTCCTGCTGCTCTCGCGCCCGCCCACCAACACGCTGACCCGCCAGGTCTATCGGGAGATCGCGGCCGCGGCCGCCGAGGTGGGGCGCCGCGACGACGTCGCCGCGGTGATTCTCTTCGGCGGCCACCAGATCTTCTCCGCCGGCGACGACATGCCCGAGCTGGCGACACTGACCGCGGCCGAGGCCGACATCGCCGACCGGGTGCGCGCGGAGGCCGTCGATGCCGTCGCGGCCATACCGAAGCCCACCGTCGCCGCGGTCACCGGCTACGCCTTGGGTGCGGGCCTGACGCTGGCGTTGGCCGCCGATTGGCGGATCAGCGGCGACAACGTGAAGTTCGGCGCGACCGAGATCCTGTCCGGCCTGATCCCCGGTGGCGGCGGGATGACCCGCCTGACCCATGCGGCCGGGGTGAGTACGGCCAAGGAGTTGGTGTTCAGCGGGCGCGTCGTCGACGCCGAGGAGGCCCTGGAGCTGGGCCTGATCGACGAGATGGTGGCGCCGGACGACGTGTACGACGCCGCCGCGAATTGGGCGCGGCGCTTCCTCGACGGCCCGCGAGGCGCGCTGGCCGCCGCGAAAGCCGGCATCAATGCCGTTTTCGAACCTCGGGCCGACGACTTCGCCCCTTAGAGCCTCGGCATTGGGTCGGGATTTCTCAGGGCGACTTAATCGCTCACCGATTTCTCTTCGGACCCCGCCTGCGTCAGACCGACGGCGCCTCCGCACGGCAGTTCAGAATTAACTGGAAACCTTTCAATCAGTCCTGCCTTGGCCACGCCGAATAGTAAGCCCCTATTGCATTTTCGATGGCTCGCCCACGCTCATTAGGCTGCCAATCTGGCCCAAAATTGTTCACCATCTCGTTGATGAGGACGTCCACCACGGCGCGAGTCTGTTCGCTGCTCGGCTCTTGTGTCGCGCGAAGTTCAGTCAGCATTGTCGGGTTCAGGCGTGTCAATTCGTCGATGATCACCGCGCGATGCTCCGGTGAGGTGGCGTCCAGAACATTTCTCACGGGTGTCTGTATCCGTTTCGGTTCTTAGCCCAGGCGGTCACCACTTGGCCGTCCTTATTCGGCACGACAACCGCGTCTGGGCCTTCGCATACGTACGAACCGCGGCCCTGGTCGTCCAGCTTAAATCTCGGTGGATTGACGGGGTGCTGGACTGCATCGTTGAGCGCGCCGTCGTTGACGCGAATTGGGCGCGGCGCTTCCTGGACGGCCCGCGCCACGTGCTGGCCGCCGCGAAGGCCGGGGTTTCTGAGACCAACCTCTGAGACGGTGCGGCCCGAAAAAGATGGCGAGGGTTGTCAACGCTGGCTGGGTGTCTCGAATGTGGTCTGTTCCGAGACGTGACTGCGCTACGACGGCCGTCTCAACGATGGTTCAGCGAAATTAACCCAATGAGGGAGGCGAGTAGTCCCGGAATTCGGTCATTAGCCCGGCGACGATGTCTTGCACTTCGTTCTCTTCGTCCTGACTCAACTGGACCCGTCCGTCATCAAGCACTAAAGCATAAATGATTTCAAGCTGACCCCACTGTCGGAGTAATGACTTCGTCCAGGATGGGTCCGCGATATCACCGAGCGTTCGGATTATCGACTTGAGGTCTCGATCCAATTGTTCGAGTTGTGCGAAACCGCCGCTGTAATTGTTTAGACACTCTATCGCCAGTTGTCGGAGTAGGGCGACGCGGTCTTCTGGACTCTCGTCAGTCGTCATCGCAGGTCTCCATAACTTACCGTGACGATTGATCCACTCGGAGCTTGCACGACACTGATGTTGTTGGCGGGATCATAAAAAACCGTTGTGCCTCCTCTGCTAGGCGCCGACAGTCCGGTTCGAAGAACATTGTTCACGACACTCGCGGGAATACCGTCACTTTGCATTTCGTCGAGTGCGTGTCCGCTAAACGATCTCCCATCAATTACCGCGGGAGCGTTTGTTCCGCGTGGGACATCCATTGGGCTGCCGCGCTTGCCGGTCGGCGCGGACGGCTGCGGTGGGCCCTTTCCTCCGATCGGACCGCCGCCGCCCTGGACCGTTCCGGTTTTCGGATCGAACTGGGTGGGACCCGGCGTGACCGGCTCGAATGGCCCATGCGCGGGTTGATCGGTGTAGGGGTCCCACTCGTGGTCCAGCTTGAAACCGGCGCCGAGCGCCCGAGCCATGGGTGGCGCTTGCGGTTCAGCGAAAGAGACACTGTTCAAAGGTGCGCTGGCGGTGGTGATCTTGGCGGCGATTGCTTCGTCGTGGGCGACGAGTTGTGCGGCGCGTTGTTGGATGTCGGCGGCGTACTGCTGCGCTTGGGCCTGAGCTGCCACACCGGATCGCGTCGGCGTTACCGAAAGGTCTTCGCCCACAACGTATCCGGCGCTGCTGGCTTCCTCGACCGCATCCAGCACGCTGCGCTTGGCGGAATCGAGCGTCTCAGCTCCACGGCGAGCTATCGCTGCGGATTCGTGCAGGACATCAGCCAGCCCTCGTACCTTCACAAGATCGGCGAATGCTCGTTCCTGAGCCGCCTCGGCAGCGACACCCTCCCACACCGTCCCACCCGGCGACACAGTAGCCCGATGAATCGAAGTGAATGAGGACTCCCAATGCCCGGCAGTAGCTTTCCAGTCCGTGGCTGCACTTTCTAAGTGCGCGACATCCCAGGCTTGGATCTCGGCGAAGGACGGCACTCCCACGCCACCGACCCCCGACACTGGTCACACCTGGGGTATCGAGGTACCGATAGCGGCGGCTCGCTGTGCACCGGCAGCGTCCGTCATTGCAAACTCGGCGCCCGCCACGGCCGACTTGATTGCGCTTGTTTGCGCTCGTCGGGCTAAGACGGTGATGGCTCCGTGAAGGGCCGCATGAGCAGCACCGACGGCTCCAGACGTCGCCTGGATTGGCAGCCCAACTCTGGGCAGCGGAGTCGCCGCCACCAACTCCGCCGACACCATCTCACAATGCGCAGCCAATACCTCCAGCCCCGCATCACTGACCCGAAAAACCTCGGCCACATCGTTGAGTTTAGGCCGACACCGCCGCTTGGCACTTCACCTCATGCCGGGGCGGATTCCGCCGGCGTCATCGCCGGGGCCAGATACCCCGAATCCGCCAGGCAGTTAGGCTGCCCTGCATGACGAGCAGTTCGAAGACCGACCCTGACGCGGCTCCCAACCCGCATGCCACGGCCGAGCAGGTGGCCGCCGCGAGGCTCGACAGCAAACTCGCGCAGGTGCTCTACCACGACTGGGAAGCGGAGAGCTACGACGACAAGTGGTCGATCTCCTACGACCAGCGTTGCGTCGACTACGCGCGGGGCCGGTTCGACGCGATCGTGCCCGACGAGGTCATCGCGGAGCTGCCCTATGACCGCGCCCTCGAACTGGGCTGTGGGACCGGGTTTTTCCTGCTCAACCTGATCCAGTCCGGTGTCGCGCGGCGCGGATCGGTCACCGACCTGTCACCCGGCATGGTGAAGGTCGCCACCCGCAACGGGCAATCGCTGGGACTCGACATCGACGGCCGGGTCGCCGACGCCGAGGGCATCCCGTACGACGACAACACCTTCGACCTGGTGGTCGGGCATGCCGTGCTGCACCACATTCCCGATGTCGAGCTGTCGCTGCGTGAGGTGATCCGGGTGCTCAAGCCCGGCGGCCGGTTCGTGTTCGCCGGCGAGCCGAGCACCGTCGGCAATGGCTACGCCCGCGGGCTGGCCGACCTGACGTGGAACATCACCATCCGAGCCGTGAAGCTGCCGGGACTGGGCGGCTGGCGGCGGCCGCAGGCCGAGATCGACGAGAACTCACGAGCGGCGGCCCTGGAGTGGGTGGTCGATCTGCACACCTTCGAGCCGAAAGACCTGGAGCGGATGGCGTCCAGCGCCGGCGCCGTGCAGGTTCGCACCGCCAGCGAGGAGTTCACCGCCGCGATGTTCGGCTGGCCGGTGCGCACCTTCGAAGCGACCGTACCGCCCGGGCGGCTGGGCTGGGGTTGGGCGAAATTCGCCTTTACCGGCTGGAAGGCGCTGAGCTGGGTCGATGCCAACATTTGGCGGCACGTGGCGCCCAAGGGCTGGTTCTACAACGTGATGGTCACCGGGGTCAAACCCTCCTGAGCGCTGGCCTGCGCTTCACCACCGCCGACGTCGTCTACCTGCGGTCGGAACCGGGTGTCGCGGCGCTTGCCGCGGTCGCCGAATTCCCGTTGACGGACGCCACCCGGATCGCCGATATCGCCGCAGCGCGCGCCCGCTTCGGCGACCGGGCCCGGGTGCTGGTGGAAACCACGCTGCTGCGCCGGCGTGCCACCGAGAAGCTGGGCCAGTTGAGTGACGTGTCGTGCTGGCTCTTCACCGACGAGGCACTGCAGCAAGCCACCGCGGCGCCGGTGGCGGCGCACCGGGCACGAAGGCTCGCGGCGGCCGGCGCTCTCGTGCACGACGCGACCTGTTCGATCGGTACCGAAGTGGCGGCGCTGCGCGACGCCGGCGCTGACGCGGTGGGCAGCGATATCGACCCGGTGCGGCTGGCGATGGCTGCCCACAACCTGGGCGCCGGCGCGCGTCTGTGCCGCGCCGACGCCCTGCACCCGGTGACCCGCGACGCGGTGGTCGTCGTCGACCCGGCGCGCCGTCGCGGTGGGCAGCGCCGGTTCAATCCCGCTGACTACCAGCCCGGCCTCGCCGAGCTGATCGACTGCTACCGGGGCCGCGATCTCGTCGTAAAGTGTGCTCCCGGAATCGATTTCGACCACGTAGCACGCCTCGGTTTCGACGGCGAGATCGAGGTAACGTCCCATCGCGGGTCGGTGCGCGAAGCGTGCCTGTGGTCGGGTCGGCTGGCCGAGCCCGGGGTTCGCCGGCGGGCGAGTGTCCTCGATCGCGGCGAAAAGCTGACCGACGCCGAGCCCGACGACTGTCCGGTGCGGCCGGCCGGGCGCTGGATCGTCGACCCGGACGGCGCCGTGGTGCGGGCCGGCCTGGTGCGCCACTACGGCGCGCGGCACGGGCTGTGGCAACTCGATCCCGACATCGCCTACCTGTCCGGCGACCGGTTGCCGGCGGGCGTCCGCGGCTTCGAGGTGCTCGAGCAGTTGGAGTTCGATGAGCGCCGGCTCCGCCACGCCCTGTCCGCGGCCGATTGCGGGGCGCTGGAGATTCTGGTGCGCGGTGTGCAGGTCGATCCCGACGCGTTGCGGCGCCGGCTGCGGCCCCGCGGCGGCCAGTCCTTGTCGGTGGTGATCACCCGCATCGGCACCGGGCCCGCCGCCCGTGCGACGGCCTATGTCTGCCGTCCGTCGCGGTAGCGCCCTGTACGCTGTCGGCGGTCACTTTCCGGGGGACCTCGCCAGTTGAAGTCGACGAGGACAATTCGAGTTATGCGTTATCTGATCGCGGCCGCGGTGCTGATTACCGCGGCTCTGCTGGGCTGGCCGGCAGCTGCCGAGCCGCCAACCTGCGCCAGTCTGGGCGGAACCGTCGAGGCCGGGCAGCTGTGCCACGTGCGCGGCACTGGCCCGATGTACACGCTCACCATGACCTTTCCGGCCGACTACCCCGACCAGCAGCCGCTGGACGACTACATCACCCAAAACCGCGACGGTTTCATCGCGGTCGCGCAGACGTCCGGGCCGCGTGACCAGCCCTATCAAATGGAGGCGACGACCGAGCAACACAGCGCCGGTGAACCGCCGCACAACACCCGCAGCGTGGTGCTCAAGTTCTTCCAGGACGTCGGCGGATCGCACACGTCCACCTGGTACAAGGCGTTCAATTACAACCTCGGGACCAAGCAGCCCATCACGTTTGACAACCTGTTCGCCCCGAACACGTCGCCGCTGGACGCGATCTTCCCGCTGGTCCAGCGCGAGCTGGAACGGCAGAACGCGCTGGGTGCCGCGATATTGCCCTCGTCGGGCCGCGACCCCTCGCACTATCAGAACTTCGCCATCACCGACGACCAGCTGATCTTCTATTTCGCTCCGGGGGAGATGCTGCCGGCCTTCGCCGGCCCGTGCCAAGCCTCGGTGGCCCGCAACGCGATCCCGCCGCTGGCCATTTAGGCCGGGGCGAAGCCGTATACCTGACCGTCACTGGTCGCGGCCACCACCCGGCGATCGTTGCCGACCGCTAGTCCGAGGGGGTAGCCGGTGGCCGCTGGAAGCGGATAGCTGTTGATCGTGTGGCCGTTGCCCGGATCGAACGCCAGCAGCGACATCCCCGCAGCGTCGGGGCCGCCGGCGACCGCGTAGCCGACGCCGCTGCCGGCCAGGGCCGGTGACGACAACGGGGTGACGTCGTCGCGGCGCCAGGCCTGATCGGCATGATCGCCGCCGTCTTTGAAGGCCACCAGCCGGGTGTCGGGCCCACCGCCGGACACGATCAGTCCCTGCGGGGTGACCGCGGGCGGCGTCTGGGCCAAAAACCCCAACGGCACCGACCACTTCGGTTTCCCGTCGGCGGCGGCCAGGGCCCACAAGCGTTGGTCGCGGCCGTTGACGTAGACGGTCGATCCGTTGGCGGACAGCACCGGGCTGGCAATGACGCCGGCGCCGACGGCGTCGCTGGTCCACTCGCGGGTCAGCAGCGGAGTCTGGCCGCGGTGGTATTTGAGCCCGACCAGTCCGGCCGCCGGAGCGCCCGGCTGCCAGACACCGAGCACCGCCATCCCACTGGCCGCCGAGAAGGCGGGTGCGGCAGCGACCGGGCAGCCTTGGCGCGCCGGGGCGCAATCGGCCAGCCCGCGCGTCGCATCCGTCGGGTCGATCCCGTCCACCAGGTCCAGCGGACTGCCGACCACCATGCCGCGATGCGCGTCGAAAACCAGCACCTGCCCCAGGTGTGTGCTGACCAGTAGTTGACCATCCCCGAGAAACCTTGGGGTGGAAGGCATTCCGATCACCGGCTGACGCCACCGGGTCCACTGTGTCACCGGGAAGGACAGGAAAGCTCCCGGCTGGCCGACATACAGATTGTCGAAACCGTCGAACAGGGGACCGCCGAAGCCGCCGCCTTGGAACAGCCGCACGCACCAGCGTTGCCGCCCCTTGTCGTTGTTCTCCCACTCCATCAGCGAACATCCGGCCGGGGTTTGCGCGTTCAGGGCGAGGTAATTGCTCGAGCTGAGCGCGGCTCCGGCGCCCAGGCTGCCCTTGACCGACCGGGTCCATTGCAGTGACAGCTTGTTGGCGCCGCCCGTCGTCGTGTAGCTGCTGTTGGCCGCGTCGCCGTACTGCGCCGACCAGCCTTGCGCGGCCGCGGCCTGCACCCACGAGTCGGTGTTGCCGCAACCGCCGAGCCCTACCGCGAGCACGGCCGTCAGTACTACGGATGAGCAACGCCGAAGCCCACTGACGAGTTGTCGGGCAAGCACCTTCGGTTTCCCAGATCCTTCTTTCAGCGCGGGCCGCTCGAGGGCGGACCCGGCTGTTCGGCAGCGATTGAGTACAGGTGAGGGTAACCCGTGGCGGTTCGCGTGCTCGTCATTGACCGCGTTAGGCTTTCGGGCTGTGACGAGCATGTGGGGTGCCCCCGTCCATCGCCGCTGGCGGGGCCACCGGCTGCGTGACCCACGCCAGGCTAAGTTCTTGACGCTGGCTTCGCTGAGGTGGGTGCTGAGGAACCGTGCCTACACGCCGTGGTACCTGGTGCGCTATTGGCGGCTGCTGAAATTCAAGCTAGCCAACCCGCACATCATCACCCGCGGAATGGTGTTCATCGGTAAGGGCGTCGAGATCCACGCGACCCCCGAGCTGGCGCAGCTGGAGATCGGCCGCTGGGTGCACATCGGCGACAAGAACACGATCCGCGCGCACGAGGGCTCGCTGCGGTTCGGCGACAAGGTGGTGCTGGGTCGCGACAACGTGATCAACTGCTACCTCGACATCGAACTCGGCGATTCGGTGCTGATGGCGGACTGGTGCTACGTCTGCGATTTCGACCACCGGATGGATGACATCACGCTGCCCATCAAGGATCAGGGCATCATCAAGTCGCCGGTCCGGATCGGGCCGGACACGTGGGTCGGGGTGAAGGCGACGGTGCTGCGCGGAACGTCGATCGGGCGCGGCTGCGTGCTCGGTTCACACGCGGTGGTTCGCGGCGTCGTCCCCGACTACTCGATCGCGGTCGGTGCGCCGGCCAAGGTGGTCAAGAACCGGCAGCTGTCCTGGGAGAGCTCGGCCGCGCAGCGCGCCGAATTGGCCGCTGCCCTGGCCGATATCGAACGCAAGAAGGCGGCCCACTGACCCCGCCGGGCACGGGTACCAGGCCGGCACGTCCCGGGTGGGATGTGGCGCTGTCCATCGTGCTGATGGTGGTTGCGGTCGTCGGCTGGGGCGTGGCCGCGGGCATGGAGTTCATGTTCCTGGCCTTCACGGACTACTGCCCGCCCGAGCATTGCAGCGCGGACCGCGCCGCCACGTCCGTCTTGGTGTCCGTATCGGTGGCGGCCGCGTGTGTGGTCATCGGGTGTATCGCGACGGTCGTCCAACTGGTTCGCCGACGGTGGGCCTGGCCCTACGCTGTCGCGACGTTAGGCACGTCCGGCCTGGCCGAACTGCTTGGCATCGTGGGTTACTTTGCGGCGGTTGGCCATTGATCGTTGTGGGCGGGTGTTACGGCGCTGACGGCTGGTCGTCGACGACGAAGTGGTAGTCGACCGTGCCGGCGTCGACGCCCGTGACGGACACGTTCACCCCGTAGGTCTTGCCGTCGGTGACCAGCTTGCAGCGCAGCGTCGCGCCCGCCACGCCCTTCAGGTTGTCGGGGCACTTCACCGATTCGGGCTTGCTTCCCACCTGCTGCGTGAGGTTGTCGCTGATCGCCTGCTCGACCTGGCTCTTGTCCACCGTTTCCACCATGTCGAACTTGACGTCGCTGCCGTTGACGCTGGTCACAGTCACATTGACGTTGTAGGGGGAGCCTTTGACCTTCATCGAGCAGTTCAGCTGAGCGCCGACGTTCGCGGGCAGATCGCCCGGGCAGTCGACCGACTCGGGCTTGTTGCCCTGGGCATCGGTCATCTTCTGGGTGATCTGGCTCGCGACATCGCTCTTGGCGACCGCGTGCGACGACGATCCGATCGAACACGAGCAGGCGCCGGCGCTGGCCATCAGCCCCGCGGCAGCCCCTGACACCAGCAACGTCCGAACGATCGAGTGGGCCATATCGCCTCCCTGGCGCATTGACAACTGTGAATCGGCTGATAATTACATGCCAAACAGCTTCGGTAGGTGATTTCGGCAAAAGATTGTTTCGGTACCGCACCACGCTGTGCTCCGACGGCGGCGCCCGCTCCGGCGAGCCGCCGGGCTAGGAACTGATGTCCTGATAGCGCTTCAGCGCTTCGGCCCGCTCGGCGCCGTGGTCGACGATGAAATCCGGATACCCGTGCGGACGTTCGCCTTTGCGTAGATGGACGTCAGCGGTGTCATTCAGCTCGGGGACCCAGCGCCGGACGTAATCGCCTGCAGGGTCGAACTTTTCACCCTGGGTGATCGGGTTGAACACCCGAAAGTACGGCGCGGCGTCCGTGCCACACCCCGCGCACCACTGCCAGCCGTGTTGGTTGCTGGCCATGTCGCCGTCGGTGAGTTGATCCAGGAACCATTCGGCACCCCACTGCCACGGCAGGTGAAGGTCCTTGACCAGAAACGATGCGACGATCATCCGCACCCGGTTGTGCATGAAGCCGGTCTCGCGCAGTTGGCGCATGCCCGCATCGACGATCGGAAATCCGGTTTTGCCCGCCTTCCACGCCTCGAAGCGACGTCTGGCCTCGGCGCCGGTGTCGGTCGAGATGGCGTCGAAGTCGCTGTTCCAGTTTCGCCAGATGCTGGCCGGCCAGTGATGCAGCACCCCGGCGTAGAAGTCACGAAAGGCCAACTCCCGCAAATATGTTTGCGCTCCGGCAGTACGCAGGTTCATCGCCGCGAGCATGGTTCGGGGGTGGATGGTGCCGAACTTCAGGTGTGCCGACATCCGGCTGGTGCCCATCAGGTCCGGCCGGTCGCGGTCTTGGGCGTAGCGGTCCAGCGCGTCGTCGACGAAATCCTCCCATTGCGAAAGTGCGGCCGCCTCACCGGCATCGACGTCGAGCTCGATGCCAGGGTCGGGGATCTTGCACTGCTTGACCACATGGGCCGGATCGAGCCAGCGTGCGGAATCGGCACTCGATTGCGCGGGCTGGCGCCATCCGACTTCCCGCCACTTCCGCAGAAACGGCGTGAATACCTTGTAGGGTTCGCCATCGTCCTTGGTGACGCGGCCGGGCGACACCAGATAGGGCGATCCGGTCGCCACCAGGGGCACCGAACCCAGTGCCGCACGCACCTTTTCGTCGCGGCGCTTTCCGTATGGCGCAAAGTCTTCGGAGATGTGTACCGCGGACGCGCCGATCTTCTCGGCAATGCGGGGAATCTGTTCTTCGGCCGTCCCGCGGGTCACCAGCAACCGCCCATCCAGGTCGTCGCGCAGTTGTCGCAATGTGTCGCCCAAGAATTGCAGGCGGCGCCGGCCCGACGACTTCTCGAGACGTGGATCGACGACGAAGCAGGCGAGCACGTCCTCGGTTTCGGCGGCGGCGAGCAGCGCGGGATGATCGCACAAGCGCAGGTCGCGGCGAAACCACAAGAGCGCGGGCATTATTGAACGCGGCGGTTGAGTCGCCAGATATGGGTGGACAGCACGGTAGCAAACGCGCACCACAGCGGGTAGGGCGAGAGCGCCGCGCCGGCGCGTGGGTCCGCCGCGGCGGCCCGGCGGGCAAGGTCGGCGCTGCTGACCGTCAGTGCGGCCGCGCCCAGCACGGATGCCCCGAGTTTGTGGAAGCGGAAGAAGAGCCAACTCCATCCGGCGTTGAGCAGCAGGTTGACGCTCAGTGCCGCGGCATAGCCGCGCGCCTTGTCGTGCTGTCCCGCCGCGCGAAACTTGTCGATTGTCACCGCGGAGGTGGTGGCGATGTCGGCGTAGAGGGTCGTCCAGACGATGGGGAAAGCGGCACCGGGTGGCTGGTAAGCAGGTTTGCGCAGCCGCGAGTACCAGGCGGGAACGCGACGTGGGCTGGCGATGCTACCGGTGCCTGCGGCCACCGCGACGGCGAGTGTCGTCGCGGCCAGGGTCGATCGCTTCACAGTCTGCTCCGCTCTTCTTGTAGGGAATTCATTTGCCGGTCAACGGTTTTGGTATGGGTCGGGTCGGCGGGCCACCAGATGCGATCGCCGATCAGGGCGAACAGCGCGGGGATGACGAGCGTGCGCACCACGAAGGTATCCAGCAGGATCCCCAAGCCCACGATGATGCCGAGCTGGGTCAGCACGATCAGCGGCAATACTCCGAGCACGCAGAAGACCGCCGCCAAAACGATTCCCGCGCTGGTGATCACGCCGCCGGTGGCCGACACCGCGCGGATCATGCCCTCGCGCGCTCCGTGCTGCGCGGCCTCTTCGCGGGCGCGGGTGACCAGGAAGATGGTGTAGTCCACCCCGAGGGCCGCCAGGAACAGGAACGCGAACAGCGGGGTGCTGTTGTCCAGCGCCGGAAATCCGAAGACGTGCATGCTCGTCCAGCCGCCGAGACCGAGCGCGGCCAGCGCGCCGAGGATCGTCGCGGACAGCAGGCTGGGTGGCGCGAGTGCCGAGCGCAGCAGTACGAACAGGACGATCAGAATCACGGCCAGGATCGCCGGGATCAGCATCAGCCGGTCGTGGACCGCCGCGTCGCGAACGTCAAGGGCCGCAGCGTCGGCACCGCCGACCAGCGCGCCGGGGGAGACGGATTTGGTCGAATTGCGCAGTGCGGCAATGGTTGTGAATGCGCGATCCGACGACGGCGGGGAATCGGTGACCACCGACCAATTCGTCAAGCCGGATGTCGACTGACCCGCGTCGGTTGCCGACACCACACCGGGAGTCGCGACGATCGCGGCCCGCACCTGCGTTGCCTGGGCGGTGGGAGCGACGACCAGTGTGGGGTTGGCCAGGCCGGCGGGAAAGTGCGCGGCCACCACGTTGTAACCGGACACCGAGTCTGCCTGGACCCGGAACTGCTGGGTCTGCGACAAGCCGATTCGGGTTCCCAGTAGGCCGCCGGCCAGGGCCGCCAGCACCGCGATCGAGACGGCGGCGACGACGCCGGGACGGCGGGCGACCTGTTCGGCGACCCGGTGCCAGGCTCCGGTGTCGAGGGTGGCCGCGCCGTCGGGCGGGGGGACCAGCGGCCAAAACAGTCGCCGGCCGCACAGCGCGAGCAGCGGCGGCAGCACCACCAATACCGAGAGGGCCGCGACTACCAGTCCGCAGGCCGCCAGCGCTCCCAGGCTGCGGGTGCTGGGCGTCGACGCGAAGAGCAGGGTGAGCAGCGCCAGGACCACGGTGGCATTGCTGGCGACAATGGCCGGCCCGGCCCGGCGCACCGCGCGGCGCAACGCGGCGCGATGCTCGGCGTGGCTCCGAAGTTCTTGCCGGTAGCGGGAAATCAGCAACAGCGCGTAGTTGGTGCCCGCGCCGAACACCAGCACGCTGGTGATGCCGGACGTCGCGCCGTCGAAGCTCAATCCGGTCAGCGACGCCACCGCGGTGCCCACCGCCGCCGCGACCCGGTCGGCGAATCCGATCACCAGCAGCGGTGCCAGCCACAGCACCGGCGAGCGGTAGGTGGCGATCAGCAACAGCGCGACCACCGACGCCGTCACCGCCAGCAGAGTGATGTTGGCGTCGGTGAACGCGTTGGCGATATCGGCGCCGAAGGCCGGGCCCCCGGTGACGTGGGCCCGCAGGTCCGCGGGCAAGCCGGCGTCGGCGGCGGTGCGCAGCGCGGCGACCCCCTCGTTGAGCACCATGCCCGACAAGTCGGCGCGGATGGGCACCACGGCGATGGCCGCCTTGCCGTCCGCCGACACGATCGGTGGCTGCGGGCTGGCGGCGCCGAAGGGCGCCACGACGGCCTGCATCCGGTCGCGGGCCGCCCCGACCGCGGTCACGTCGGCGGCGTTCAGCGGCGCGCCGTCGGCGCGATTGACGACCAGCAGCAGGGGAACCCGATCGCCGCCGGGAAATTGCCGGGCTGCGGCGTCGACCTGCGCGGAGTCCGAGTCGACGGGCACCGACAGCGGTGCCTGGCCGGCTGCCGCGTTCCCGCCGATGACCACCATGAAGCCGATACCCAGCAGGACCGCGGCCAAGCCCAGGCGCCATGAACGCCGGCCTGTCACGGCCGCCGCCAAAGCATTCCACATCACGACACCAACTTTTCCACCATTTCAGTCAATTAAACATTAATGAACTGAAATGACCAGCCCGTGAAGATATGCTGCTGTCGGATATGAACGCTGACGAAGTCCGCTGGAGCCGCGAGGCGCTGGAGTCGCTGATGTCGGCCGATCTGCGTGAGATGTCAACCGAATCCGACCAGATCGGCCGCTTGTTCGCGACGTCTCAAGACGTGCGCCCCACCGATTTCCGTGCCCTGCTGCACATCATGGTCGCCGAATCCAGCGGGCGGCCGATGACGTCGGGAGACCTCAGCCAGCGGATGGGGCTGTCGGGTGCCGCGATCACCTACCTGGTCGACCGGCTGATCGAGTCCGGCCACATCTGGCGCGACTCGCATCCCAAGGACCGGCGCAAGGTCATCCTGCGTTTTTCCGAGCCTGGCCTCGACACGGCCCGGTCGTTCTTCACCCCCCTGGGCGCACACACCCGCGCGGCGCTGCAAGGCCTGCCCGACGCCGATCTCGCGGCCGCCCACCGCGTCTTTGCCGCGCTGATCGCGGCGATGCAATGCTTCCAGGGTGAATTGGGCGCTCCCCAGCCCTGATTCGCGCGGTATTTCGTGCGGTTCACCGCTGGGTGCGCCCGAGTAGGTGACGCAAGGCCTGGTCCAGGTCGGGTTGGCGGAACCGGTGCCCCGCCTGGCTGAGCCGCTGCGGGACGACGTGTTGACTGGCACAGGCCAACTCGCGGGCGCCCTGCCTGCCGAGCAACAGCCGGGGCCCGAGCGACGGAACGGGCAATACCGCGGGCCGGCGCAGCACGCGGGCCAGGGTGCGGGTGTACTCGGCGTTGCGAACCGGTTGCGGGGCAACGGCATTCACCGGCCCGGACAGCTCGGTGTCCCAGAGTGCGCGGTGATACACGTCGAGCAGATCGTCAATCCCTATCCAGGACAACCACTGTCGGCCGTCACCGAGGCGGCCGCCCAGCCCGGCGCTGAACAACGGACGCATCAGCTTCAGCGTGCCGCCGCGGGGGGATTGCACGATGCCGGTGCGGACCTGCACCACCCGCACCCCGGCCTGTGCGGCCGGCGCGGTCGCGTCCTCCCAGTCGGCGACGACGTCGGCAAGGAACCCGTCGCCGCGCCCGCTTGCCTCGGTGAGTTCCTCTTCGCCGCGGTCGTATCCGTAATAGCCGACCGCCGAGGCCGAGATCAGGACCGTCGGGCGGACGGCGGTGCGCGCCACCAGTTCGGCCAGTCGGCGGGTTGGGCCAATCCTGCTGTCGCGCACCGCCTTGCGGTGGCCCTCGGTGAACCGGCCGGCGATCGAGGCACCGGCCAGGTGAATGACCGCATCGACCCCGGCCAGCAGATCTGGGTCGGGGTCGTCGGGATTCCACTGGCGTTCGTCGCCGCCGCCTGCGGCATGGCGAACCAGCTGGATGACGCGATGCCCGCCGGTACACAAAAACGCGGACAGTGCCGAACCGACCAGTCCCGACGACCCGGTGATCGCGACGGTCAGCGGAGCCAGACCGTGCTCGGCCGCCAGCCGGTGCGCGGCCAAATCATCGGCCAGTTGCCGGTGCCGATAGATGAACATCGGACGCAACGCCGCGCCGGGCACCGGCGTTTGGACCCGGTCGATCACCCGGGTGCGGTTGTCGCCGAGGTCGTCGAATTCGTGGATATGTCGCCACCGCACGGCGATGCGGGCCGGCAGCGAGGTGAGCCCGTCACTGCCGATGCTGTCGACGAAGCGGCGCGGCGGGTCGTAGCCGTCGGCCTGGTGCTCGGCTATCCAGCGCAGGCCGCCGGGCAGGGCGAGTTCGGCGCGCCCGTCCCGCAGCGATGAGGCCTCGGTGACCAGCCGCATCGGCGCCCACGGCGGCGACAGCCGTTCGAAGGCACCCGGTCGGGTGTACCAGGCGAACACGTCTTCCCGCGGCGCGTCGACCACGCTCGAATATTCCAGTCCCATGGTTTCCAAAGTTACCCACGACGGGAGCATGCCTTGCGCCATCGTGGGTAACAGGGATGCATGAGTATTCACAGCGGACTGCGGTCCCTGCTCGACACCGCCCTGGATCGGACGATCGTCGGGGGGTATACCCGCATCGGCTATCAAGTGCGCCAGTGGGGGTGGCCCGACGACCGGCAGCCGAATGCGTTGAAGGGGCGAACGGCGCTGGTCACCGGTGCGAATCGGGGAATCGGCAAAGCGATCGCCACGGGCCTGGCGCAGCTGGGCGCGACCGTGCTGCTGACCGTCCGCGACGAGGCGAGCGGCGAGGAGGCCCGAAAAGAGATCGTCGACGCCAACCCCGACGCCGATGTGCAGGTCGAGGTCTGCGACGTGTCCGACCTCTCCGCGGTCCGTGCGTTCGCGGCCGACTTGTCCGCCCGGGTGTGGGGATTGGATGTGTTGATCCACAACGCCGGGGTGTTGCCGTCCGAGCGGACCGAGACCGCTGACCGGCACGAGGTCACCCTGGCCACGCATGTGCTGGGTCCGGTGCTGTTGACCGAGTGCTTGCTGCCGGTTCTGCGCGGCGCCGAGGACCCGCGGGTGATCTTGATGTCCTCGGGTGGGATGTACACCCAGTCGCTGCCCGCCGACGACCCCGAATACTTCGACGAGCCGTATAGCGGCGTCACCGCCTATGCGCGCACCAAACGAATGCAGGTGGCGCTGACGCCGATTCTGGCCCGCCACTGGGCCGACGACAACATCCGCGTCTACGCCATGCACCCCGGCTGGGCCGATACCCCGGGGGTGGCCACGTCGCTTCCGGCGTTCCGCTCACTCACCGGCCCGCTGTTGCGCACTCCCGAGCAGGCGGCCGACACCGCCATCTGGCTGGCCGCGACCGAGCCGCCGCCACCGAGCGGCGGCTTCTGGCACGACCGGCGGCCCCGCCCGGAGCACTATCTGCCGTTGACGAGGTACGGCGTGGGCGAGCGCGAACGGCTCTGGCGGTACTGCGCCTATTCGGTCGGCATCGACGATGCGTGAGGCTCAGCGGTCGGGCAGCGCGTGCTCGACGATGGGCAGTCGGGGCAGTTGCTGACGCTCACCGCGCTTGGCCGCCAGATACACCTGTGCGGTCTGGCCGGCCACCGTCTGCCAATCGAAGTCTGAGGTGAGCCGTTCGCGGGCGGCGCGAGCGCGGAGCTGCGCGGCGTCCGGATCGTCGAGCACCGTGCGCACCGCCGCGGCCAGTCCGGCCACGTCGCGGGGCGGACACGACACCCCGGTCTGCCCGTTGATCACCGCTTCACCCAGGCCGCCGATGTTGGACGTCACCAACGGGGTACCGGCCGCGGCGGCTTCCAGCGCTACGAGCCCGAACGGCTCGTAGTGGCTGGGGAACACCGCGGCGTCGGCCCGATGCAGCGCCGCCAGCAGTTCGTCGTGGTGCAGATGCCCGACGAACCGAGTTGCCTTGACTACCCGGTGTTTACGAGCCTGCTCGACCAGCCAGTCCTGCTGAGTGCCGTCACCGGCGATGGTCAACGTGGTACCCGGGTTGGTGCGCCTGATCCGCGGCAGCGCGGCGATGAGGTCGTGCACGCCCTTCTCGTACTCCAGGCGCCCGACGTAGAGCAGTTCGGCGGGCCCGGTGCGTGCGCGCCGCGGCGCGAACGGCCAGCGCGCCGCGTCGATCCCGTTGCGGATCACGGTGGTTTCGGCCAGGCCGGGGCCGAACAGTTCGGTGATCTCGTCGCTCATCGACGCCGAACATGTGATCAGCGAATCGGATTCACGCACCAGCCACGACTCGACCGCGTGCACCTGGCGGCTGATCGCTCCGGACACCCAGCCCGAATGCCTGCCCGCCTCGGTCGCGTGGATCGTGGAAACGATTGGCACGTCATAGTATTGGGCCAGCGCAACGGCGGGGTGGGCGACCAGCCAATCGTGTGCGTGCACCACGTCGGGACGCCAGGACCGGTCGGTGCCGTATTTCTTGAGCGGCAGACCGGCGCGGATCATCGCGTGGCCCATCGCCAGCGTCCAGGCCATCATGTCTGTGCCGAAGGCGAATTCGTGCGGATCCTGCGCGGCCGCGATCACCCGGACGCCCTCACTGATCTCGTCGGACGACGGGTGCGTGCTCGGATCGGTGCCCGACGGGCGCCGCGACAGCACGACCACGTCGTGGCCGGCAGCTGCCAGCGCGGTGGACAGGTGATGCACGTGGCGGCCCAGCCCGCCGATCACGACCGGCGGGTACTCCCAGGACACCATCAGGATTTTCATCGGGGCAGCCTTCGGGCATCCAGGGCGCCGAACACGCTGTCGGCGCGGTTCCATCCGTCGGCCAGTCGTTGCGCGGTGTCGCGCCGGCCCGAGGCCAGTGCGCCGGCGATCTCGCGGGTGGCGTGTGCGTGCAGGTGTGCGCGGTAGCGGGCGTAGTCGGCGGCCGAGTCCTTGCTGACCATGAACGGCCAGTCGCTGGACACGGTCAGCAGGGTCTCGCGCAGGATCTGGTCGGCGACGCGATCGCGGGGGGTCGGCCCGTCCGAGGTCTGTGACAGCGCCTTGTCGACCGTGCTCAGCGCGGTGTCGACCACCTCGGTGTTGAGCTGGACGAGGTCGGCGACCTTGTCGCCGGCCCACACCTGCCAGTCCTTGCCCGAGCCCCACGAACTGGGCGGCAGCGCCACCGGCTCGCCGACGAATCCGCCCGCGAGCGCGTCGCGCAGCGTGCCCACCTGCACACCGGCGGCGGGCAGTGCCCGCAGCACCCGCGCCAGCCAGGTCGGTCCCTCGTACCACCAGTGGCCGAACAGTTCGGTGTCGAAGGCCGCGATCACGTGAGCGGGACGCCCGATGCGCTCGGACTCGCTGCGCAGCCGGTTGCGGACCACGTCGACGAAGTCGGCGACATGGACGTCGACGGCGCGGTCGGCGCGCTCGGGGTCATACGGCGACTTGGCGTCCGAGGACACGTTGCGGCCGGTGACCCGCGCCGGCTTGAGCCCGGTCAGGTGGTCGTAGGTGTGGAAGTCGCGGTAGGCGGCATGCCCGGGGTAGCCGGATTTCGGCGACCACACCCGGTAACTGACCTGCAAATCGCGCCCGAAGGCCACCACGTCGCTGTCGCCGACGGTCCGGCCCAGCGCGGTGTCGCCATGCAGCGACGGGCCGTCGACCATGAAGTGCGTGATCCCGGCGGCGGCGTAGTCGTGTTCCATGCCGGGGGCGTAGGCGCACTCGGGCGCCCAGATGCCGCCGGGGCTTTGCCCTTTTCGCATCCCTAGGCGATGCTGGGCGTCGGCCAGGCCTTCACGCAACGCGAACTCGCGCAGCCGGGGCGCGAGCAGCGGCTGGAACGGGTGGGCCAGCGGGCCGCCGAGCAGCTCCACGGTCCCGGCATCGATCAGGCTGCGCAGCAGCGGGCTTCCGCCGTGCCGCCACCGGGTCGCGAACTCGTCCAGCGCTTGGTCGGCCTCCGCGCATTCACGAATCCCGAACTCCCGCAACGCTTCCGGTGTGCAGGATTGGTAGCCGGCCGACTTCGATTTGGGTATCGACCGCACGCTGGCGGCTTCGGCCGCGCGCAGCCGCCAGTTGGCCAGCCAGTGATGCATGCCGTCGAGGCAGTACGGGTCATCGAGCTGGGCGTTGACCACCGGGGTGACGCCGAGCGTGATCAACCGGTGGCGATCCTCGTCGGCCAGCGTGCGCAGCACCCGCAACAGCGGAAGGTAGGAGGCTGCCCAGGACTGGTAGAGCCATTCCTCGCCGACCGGCCAGCGGCCATGGTGGGCCAGCCACGGCAGGTGCGTGTGCAGCACCAGCGTGAACATGCCGGGCACCGGCGTGCCGGATGTGCTCACGGCCGCACCGCGATTGCGATCAGATCCAGGCTGTCATCAATAGGGCGGACGTTGCGGTCGCCGGCGGCCACCAGGTCGAAGTCGTCGATGGTGACCGCGGCGACGTCGGCGGCCAGCTCGGGCGGCCACGGCACTCCCTCGTCGCTGGCCACCGCCAGTGCGATCTGCGCGTCGATGATCGAACCGCCGTGGCGGGCATCCATCTCCCGCAGGCGCGCACCGTGGAACAGTCCGCTGACCGCCACCTGGGAGAAGCCCGCGCCGACCAGCAGTTCCGTCAGCTCGTCGGCGTTCAATTCCCTGGTGTGAAAAGGGTTGATCGGGGTGTCACGGCCCGGGGAGAAGGTGATCCGGTTGGGCGTGGACATCATCAGCAACCCCGAGGGACGCAGTACCCGGGCGCATTCCTTGACGAACTGGGTCTGGTCCCATAGGTGCTCGATGACCTGGAAATTCACCACAACGTCCATCGACGCATCCGGCAGTGGCAGCTCGGCCAGGTTGGCCTGCATGACTTCCACCCGGGGATAGCGGCCGCGGACGTGGGCCACCGCCGCCTCGTCGTAATCCACCGCGACGACCCGCCGAGCGCGCTCGGCGATCAAATCGGCGCCGTAACCTTCGCCACATCCGGCCTCGAGCACGTCGCGGCCCACACAGTGCGTTGCCAGCCGCTGGTACACCACTTGATGGCGGCGGAACCAGTAGTTCTCGATGTCCAGGTCAGGGATGGTGCGCTCGCCCGTCAGCGTCAACACCGCTGGGGTCGCAGGCAAGACCGCCGGTGAGGTGCCGTCGGGGATGCCGAGGGGAACGTCGGGGACGAATGCGCTCATTGCATAGGGAGGCTAACGCGAAGTATCGGATTCGCGAACCGTCCCGCGGGGTAGCCCCCGGTCGCAGGAGAGGCAGGCCGCAAGAACCTGCAGTACGACCCGCTATGGTGTGATGGCAGGCCGCACAAAGTTACCGAGTAGTAACACGACCGTGCGCTGCAAAACGCGTACTGAAAGTCTCGTAGCTGGCTGCTGCGAGACTCCTTCAAGGAGGACGAACCACACTCATGACGAACATCGTGGTCCTGATCAAGCAGGTCCCAGACACCTGGTCGGAGCGCAAGCTGACTGACGGCGACTGGACGCTCGACCGCGAGGCCGCCGACGCGGTCTTGGACGAGATCAACGAGCGCGCCGTCGAAGAAGCCCTGCAGATCCGTGAGCGAGAAGGCGGCGAGGGCTCGGTGACCGTGTTGACCGCGGGTCCCGAGCGCGCCACCGAGGCTATCCGCAAGGCGCTGTCGATGGGGGCCGACAAGGCCGTTCACCTCAAGGACGACGGCCTGCACGGCTCGGACGTGATCCAGACCGGATGGGCGCTGGCGCGCGCGCTGGGCACCATCGAGGGCACCGAGCTGGTCATCGCCGGTAACGAGGCCACCGACGGCACCGGCGGTGCGGTCCCGGCGATCATCGCCGAGTACCTGGGGCTGCCGCAGCTGACTCACCTGCGCAAGCTGTCGCTCGAGGGTGACAAGGTCACCGGCGAGCGCGAGACCGATGACGGCTTGTTCACCCTGGAGGCCACACTGCCCGCGGTGGTCAGCGTCACCGAGAAGATCAACGAGCCGCGCTTCCCGTCCTTCAAGGGCATCATGGCCGCCAAGAAGAAGGAAGTCACGGTGCTGACCCTGGCCGAGATCGGCGTTGAGGGCGACGAGGTCGGTCTGGCCAACGCCGGATCGACCGTGCTGGCGTCGACCCCGAAGCCGCCGAAGACCGCGGGTGAGAAGGTCACCGACGAGGGCGAGGGCGGCAACGAAATCGCCAAGTACCTGGTCGGCCAGAAAATCATCTAACCCACATTCCCTTAAGACGAGAAGAGCGAGATAACGCATGGCTGAAGTACTGGTGCTCGTCGAGCACGCTGAAGGCGCGGTGAAAAAGGTCACCGCCGAATTGATCACCGCCGCACGCGCTTTGGGCGAGCCGTCCGCCGTCGTCGTCGGTGCGCCGGGCACGGCCGCGCCGCTGGCCGACGCACTGAAGGAAGCCGGCGCCGCCAAGATCTACGTCGCCGAGTCCGACGATGTCGACAAGTACCTGGTCACCCCGGTCGTCGACGTGCTGGCCTCGCTGGTCGAATCTGCTTCTCCGGCAGCGGTTTTGCTGGCTGCCAACGCGGACGGCAAAGAGGTCGGCGGCCGGCTCGCGGCCCGGCTCGGTTCCGGTCTGCTGGTCGACGTGGTCGACGTCAAAGAGGGCAACAAGGCCATCCACTCCATCTTCGGTGGCGCGTTCACCGTCGAGGCGCAGGCCAACGGCGACACCCCGGTGATCACCGTGCGCGCCGGTGCGATCGACGCGGAGCCGTCGGCGGGTGCGGGTGAGCAGGTCACTGTCGAGGTGCCGGCCGCCGCCGAGAACGCCACCAAGATCACCGCTCGCGAGCCCGCGGTCGCCGGCGACCGCCCGGAGCTCACCGAGGCCAGCATCGTGGTCTCCGGTGGCCGTGGCGTCGGCAGCGCGGAGAACTTCAACGTGGTTGAGGCGCTGGCGGACTCGCTGGGCGCGGCCGTCGGTGCCTCGCGTGCCGCCGTCGACTCCGGCTACTACCCGGGCCAGTTCCAGGTCGGCCAGACCGGCAAGACGGTCTCGCCCCAGCTCTACATCGCGCTGGGCATCTCCGGTGCGATCCAGCACCGGGCGGGCATGCAGACCTCGAAGACCATCGTCGCGGTCAACAAGGACGAAGAGGCGCCGATTTTCGAGATCGCCGACTACGGCGTGGTGGGCGACCTGTTCAAGGTTGCGCCTCAGCTGACCGACGCGATCAAGACCCGCAAGGGCTGATCTCCGCCTTACCCAAAAGCCCCCGCGCGCATGTCGCGTGGGGGCTTTTGGCGTGATTTTCGCCACTGCGCGCGGGTGCGGACCACTACTCGGTCGCTGAATCCGACATCGCGGGTGATATCGCTTTCGAAAGTCGCCGGTAGGTACGGCTCGACTAGTCACGCATCACCGCGCGGCACGAAGAATCGTTCGCCCCGAACATGATTCGGGTTTCCGCCGATGGCGCACCCCGCTCCGGGCGACCGCCGCCAAATTGGCGAGAACGTTAACTGCGAGAAACGCGCGGGTGTTTATCACGTTGCCGCTCTTACGAATACGCGGGCCAAACTCGCTCGCCACACTTGCGCCCTGCAACACATTTCGTCATCTTGCGTGCACCAACACGTCATAGCGCCGATGCCGATTAGCTCCTCGATTGCGTCACGTTGTTTCTCATGAGCATTGCTTCTGTCCTGATACCGAGCGATAAACCGGACGGAGCGGCGACCAGCTCTTCTGGTCCGCGGTACTCGCTGTTGTTGTCCACCGACCCCAGCCTGGTCGAGGCGGCGCAGCGGCTCCGATACGACGTATTCACCAGCACACCCGGCTTCGCGCTGCCGGCATCCGGTGCCGGGGAGCGCGATGTGGACCGCTTTGACGAGTTCTGCGACCACCTGCTGGTCCGTGACGACGACACCGGCGAGCTGGTGGGTTGCTACCGGATGTTGGCACCGGCGGGTGCGATTGCGGCCGGGGGCCTGTACACGGCGACGGAATTCGACCTGCGCGCGCTCGACCCGCTGCGGCCGTCGCTGGTGGAGATGGGCCGTGCCGTGGTCCGCGACGGCCACCGCAACGGTGGCGTCGTGCTGCTGATGTGGGCGGGGATCCTGGCCTACCTGGACCGCTACGGCTACGACTACGTCACCGGGTGTGTCTCGGTGCCGATCGGCGGCGACCCGGGGCCGGAATCGGACCGGGACGCGCCGGGCAGCCAGCTGCGCGGCGTGCGCGACTTCGTCCGGAGCCGGCACGCCGCGCCGCCGCAGTACCAGGTGTTCCCGCACCACCCGGTGGTCGTAAACGGCCGGACTCTCGACGAGATCGCGCCGCCGCCGCGGCCCACGGTTCCGGCGCTGATGCGCGGCTATCTGCGGCTGGGGGCCAAATGTTGCGGCGAGCCCGCCCTGGACTTGGACTTCGGGGTCGGCGACTTCTGCGTGCTGCTGGACAAAGGCCAGGCCGATACCCGATATCTGCGAAGACTGCGGTCGGTATCGGCGGCTTCCGATATGAGCCGCGAGATGGTGGGCGGCGCCCGATGAGCGCTCCCGCAGTCGTCACCGACCACGCCTGGCTACCGCGCGCGACATGCGACAGCACCTGCGTGGGTGTCGGCGCCGCGTCGGCGCGGTGGCTGGTGGCGCTGCGGGTAACGCTCCGCATCATGCTGGCGCTGCTGCTGTTGCTGGTGGCGCCGTTGGCGCTGGTGCCCGGGCCGGGCCAGATGCGCGTGCGACGGTTCTGCTGCGGGATGGTGCTGCGGGTTTTCGGGGTCCGGATCAGCGCGTCGGGCGCTCCGATCCGCAACCTGCGCGGGGTCTTGGTGGTCAGCCCGCACATGTCCTGGTTGGACGTCTTCGCCATCGGTGCGGTGGTGCCCGGGTGGTACGTGGCCCGCGCTGACATGTTCGGCGAGCTCACGGCGCGTCTGCTGAAGATCATTCCGATCGACCGAGCCAGCCTGCGGCGGCTACCCGCGGTGGTGGACACCGTCGCGGACCGGCTGGCTACGGGTCAGACCGTGGTGGCCTTTCCCGAGGGCACCACGTGGTGCGGCGTGGCCTGCGGTTCGTTCTACCCGGCGATGTTCCAGGCCGCAATCGACTCGGGCCGCCCGGTGCAGCCACTCCGGTTGACCTACCACCACGTCAACGGCCTGATCTCGACCGCTCCGGCCTTCGTCGGGGATGACACCCTGTGGGCGGCGATGTGCCGGCTGATCGCCCAGCGCCGCACCCTGGCGCATGTTCACGTGGAATCTCTGCAGCTGCCGGGCACCGACCGGAAGGCGCTGGCACGCCGCAGCCAGTCGGCGGTGGGCGTCGGAGTGGCGCAGCGCCCAGGTCAACGCCACGTGCTGGTCGCTTAGGGGTCTCGGCCGGCCCGGTATCCTGGGGCGCGTCATGGTCTACCTCGATCACGCTGCCACCACCCCGATGCACCCTGTCGCCATCGAGGCGATGACGGCCGTGCTCGGCACCGTGGGCAACGCCTCGTCGCTGCACACCAGCGGCCGCACGGCGCGGCGCCGGATCGAGGAGTCTCGTGAGCTGATCGCGGACAAGCTGGGGGCGCGCCCGTCGGAGGTGATTTTCACCGCGGGCGGCACCGAGAGCGACAACCTGGCCGTCAAGGGGATCTACCGTGCCCGCCGCGACGCCGATCCGCGCCATCGCCGCATCATCACCAGTGCGGTCGAGCACCACGCGGTGCTGGACTCGGTGGACTGGCTCGTCGAGCACGAGGGCGCCCAGCTGACCTGGCTGCCCACCGCCGCCGACGGATCGGTGTCGGCTGCCGCGCTGCGCGATGCGCTGCGCAGCCATGACGACGTCGCGCTGGTTTCGGTGATGTGGGCCAACAACGAGGTCGGCACCGTCATGCCCATCGCCGAACTCGCGGCCGTCGCCGCCGAATTCGGCGTCCCGATGCACAGCGACGCCGTCCAGGCGGTCGGGCAGCTGCCCGTCGACTTCAGCGCCAGCGGGCTGTCGGCGATGAGCGTTGCGGCGCACAAGTTCGGCGGTCCGCCGGCGGTGGGTGCCTTGCTGCTGCGCCGCGACGTGACCTGTGTGCCGCTGTTGCACGGCGGTGGCCAGGAGCGCGATATCCGTTCCGGCACTCCGGATGTCGCGGGCGCGGTCGGGATGGCGGCGGCGATTCGGTTCGCCGTGGACGGCTTGGAGGCCAATACCGCACGGCTGCGCGCGTTGCGCGATCGTCTGGTCGAGGGCGTGCTGGTCGGCATCGACGACGTCCGGTTCAACGGATCCCGCGAATCGCGGCTTCCGGGCAACGCCCACTTCACTTTTCGCGGCTGCGAAGGCGATGCGCTGTTGATGCTGCTGGATGCCAACGGAATCGAATGCTCGACCGGGTCGGCGTGCACCGCCGGTGTCCCGCAGGCCTCCCATGTACTGATCGCGATGGGCGACGACGCGGCCACGGCCCGAGGGTCGCTGCGGCTGTCATTGGGGCACACCAGTGTTGACGCCGACGTCGACGAGGTGCTGCGCGTGCTCCCCGCAGCGGTGGATCGGGCCAGGCGAGCGGCGCTGGCCGCTGCGGGGGCGTCGGGGTGAAAGTTCTTGCCGCAATGAGCGGTGGCGTCGATTCGTCGGTCGCCGCCGCTCGAATGGTCGATGCCGGGCACGAAGTGGTCGGTGTGCACCTGGCGCTGTCGTCGGCGCCCGGCACGCTGCGCACCGGCTCGCGGGGCTGTTGCTCGAAAGAAGATGCCTCCGACGCGCGACGCGTTGCCGACGTGCTCGGAATACCGTTCTACGTTTGGGATTTCGCGGAGAAGTTCGCCGAAGACGTGATCGATGACTTCGTGTCGTCGTACGCGCGCGGCGAGACGCCCAACCCGTGCGTGCGCTGCAATCAACGCATCAAGTTCGCGGCGCTGTCCGCGCGTGCTTTGGCATTGGGATTCGACACGGTGGTCACCGGCCACTATGCCCGGCTGTCGCAAGGGCGGCTGCGCCGCGCCGTCGACCGGGACAAGGACCAGTCCTACGTGCTGGCGGTGCTGACCGCAGAGCAGTTGCGCCATGCCACTTTTCCGATCGGCGACACTCCCAAGCCGCAGATTCGAGCGGAGGCGGCTCGTCGCGGGCTAGCCGTCGCCGACAAGCCCGACAGCCATGACATCTGCTTCATCCCCTCGGGGGACACCCGCGCTTTTCTCGGAGAGCGCATCGCCGTTCGCCGCGGGAACGTGGTCAACGACGACGGCGCGGTGCTGGCCACCCACGACGGCGTGCACGGTTTCACGATCGGGCAGCGCAAGGGCCTGGGCATCGGCGGTCCCGGACCGGACGGTAGTCCGCGGTACGTGACGGCCATCGATGCCGACACCGCGACGGTGCACGTCGGCGGCGCCGCGGACCTCGAAGTGCATGCGCTGACCGGACGGGAGCCGGTCTTCACCGCCGGCGCCGCACCCCAAGGCCCGATCGAGTGTGTGGTTCAGGTGCGGGCCCACGGTGAAACCGAGAGCGCGGTGGCCGAATTGCTCGGCGACGAGCTGTGTGTTCGGTTGCGCGCTCCGCTGCGTGGTGTGGCGCGCGGCCAGACGCTCGTGCTGTATCGGCCGGATTCGGCCGGTGACGAAGTGCTCGGCAGCGCCACCATCGCCGGCACGTCGCGCTAGTTTTCCGCTCGCCGCCCGTCGCCGTCGCGTTCCAAGAATTCTCCAAGCGCTCTCGGAGACTATTCGTGTCGACAGTCGGGTGGTCCCAGAGTGAGAAGGAACGAAAGACGATGAGCGAAAACCAGGCCACGGCACAGGCAGTGCAGACCAACGGTCTCGCCGTTGCGGCATTCGTGCTGAGCATCATGGGCATGTACGCCAGCCCGATCTTGAGCGGCGTTCTGGCCCTGGTCGGAATGCGGCAGGTCAAACAGCGTGGCCAGCAGGGCTTCGCGTTTGCGGTCACCGCCCTGGCGGTCTCCGCGGCCGTCACCGCCCTGCATGTCGCGATGTGGATCGAATGTGGCCACCCGAACTTCGAATTGATGACGACGGCGCACTGGTGACGACGATAGCCCTTGCTCCACAAGCACTTTCATGAAGCCGCGCAGCCGCCTGGTGCCGCTCGACACGAGCCAGGCGGCTGTTGCGCACCGGCGCCGAGCCGCTACCGCGGGATGTTGGCGGCGATATTCGTCATCACGATGTCGGAGACCGATTGCGGGAAGCCGCAGAAGGTGACTTCCACCAACGCCACCGAGAGCACCCGGTAGTCGCGACCGCAGCCGCCGGGCCCCAGGTGCAGCGTGTTGGCATCGGCCTTCCAGTCGCCGACGATCAGCTGGCCGGCCGAGCCGTCGGCGCAGTCGGTGACAGTTGAGACCAGCGCGGTGAACGCGTGCTGCGCGGTCGCGGCATCGTGATAGGCCGCGGCGCCCTCAGAGATCAGCGCGCCGTCGGGCGGGTCCTGAAACGTGGTCTTGTGGAACTCTTCGATGTCGGGCCCGAACGTCGCGGTCTCGGCAAAGATGAACCGGCATGCGCGCGGCGTGGTGTTGGCGAGCGTGTCGATGTCGACCGGAGCGCTGCCGTCCATCGAAGGGATGATCGTCAGGTGCTCGCCGGCGCCGGTGATCGCACGCATCCGCGGCTGATCCAGCAGGATCGTGTCGACGTTGACCCCGTCGACACCCCTGGCCCCGCCGGTGAAACCCGGCAGTGCCGTTCCGTCGGTCACCCGGGTGCATGCGGCAGTCAGCACCACCGCGCCACATATCAGCAGCGGCCACGCGAATCTTGCCTTGCGCCACACCGTTTTGCACCCCTCTAAACCTTAGAGATTAGTCGCGCCGACCGTCGGCTAAACACCCCTGGCCACCGGGGCGCGATGTGACGTCGAATACGGTTGCCCGGTGAGTGTTTTCGCGACCGGCAGCGGCGTGGGTTCGTGGCCCGGCATCGCGGCGCGGGGATCGGCGGAGGTTGTCGTCGGCGAATTGGCGGCCGCGCTGGCCCACCTCGTCGAGCTGCCCGCCAGGGGAGTGGGCGCAGACCTGCTGGGGCGGGCCGGGGGGTTACTGATCGACGTGGCGATTGACACCGTGCCGCGTGGATACCGCATCGCCGCTCGCCCCGGCGCGGTGACACGGCGGGCCGTCAGTTTCCTCGACGAGGACATGGACGCGCTAGAGGAAGCCTGGGAGACGGCCGGTCTGCGCGGTGGTGGACGGGTGGTCAAGGTCCAGGCTCCCGGTCCGATCACGCTGGCCGCCGGGCTCGAGCTGGCCAACGGCCACCGCGCGATCACCGATCCCGGAGCGGTGCGCGATCTGACGGCGTCGCTGGCCGAAGGCGTTGCCACACACCGCGCGGCGCTGTCCCGCCGCCTTGACACACCGGTGGTGGTGCAGTTCGACGAGCCGTCGTTGCCGGCGGCGTTGGGCGGATGGCTGAGCGGGGTCACCGCGCTGAGTCCGGTTGCGGCGCTCGACGAGTCGGTGGCCGTGTCGCTGCTCGACAGCTGCGCCGAGAGGGTGGGCGCCGAGGTGCTGCTGCACAGTTGTGCCGCCGATTTGCCGTGGGACGTGTTGCAGCGCAGTGCAATTAGCGCGATATCGGTCGATGCCGGCACGCTGAAGGCAGCGGACCTGGACGGGATCGCGGCGTTCGTCGAATCCGGTCGCGCGGTGATGTTGGGCGTGGTCGCCGCCACCGCTCCGGAGCGGCCGCCCGCTGCGGAGGAGGTGGCCGCCGCGGTCGTCGCGGTGACCGATCGGCTCGGGTTCGGCCGCTCGGCGCTGCGCGAGCGCATCGGCGTCACCCCGGCATGCGGTCTGGCCGCGGCGACGCCGGCGTGGGCCCGCACCGCGATCGAGCTGGCCCGTAAGGCCGCCGAGGCGATCGCCCGGGACCCCGACGCCATCTAACGCCCCGGGATCGATGTCGGGCGCCTTCGATAGCCTGCCAAGGTGAGTTCGCCAGAAGCTGACCCCACGCTGCCCGATTCCTTGGGGCCCGAGGTTCGCCGGCAATGGCGTGAACTCGCCGACGAGGTGCGCGAACACCAGTTCCGCTACTACGTGCGCGATGCGCCGGTCATCTCCGACGCGGATTTCGACGACCTGCTGCGGCGGTTGGCTGCGCTCGAGGAGCAGCATCCCGAGCTGCGCACACCCGATTCGCCGACTCAGCTGGTCGGCGGCGCGGGATTTGCCACCGATTTCACCTCGGCGGAGCACCTGGAACGGATGCTGTCGCTGGACAACGTGTTCAGCAGCGAGGAATTCGACGTGTGGACCGCACGCATCCACGCCGAGGTCGGCAACGACGTGCCCTTTCTGTGTGAGCTCAAGATCGACGGCGTCGCGCTGTCGTTGGTCTACCGCGACGGCCGACTGGTGCGTGCCGCGACGCGGGGGGACGGCCGCACCGGCGAGGACGTCACGAACAACGCGCGCACCATCGACGACGTCCCGGAACGGCTGACGGCCAGCGACGACTATCCGATCCCTGACGTCCTCGAGGTACGCGGCGAGGTGTTCTTCCGGCTTGCCGACTTCGAAGCGCTCAACGCAAGCCTCGTCGAGGACGGCAAGGCGCCGTTCGCCAATCCGCGCAACAGCGCCGCGGGGTCACTTCGGCAGAAGGATCCCGCGGTGACCGCCCGCCGCAAGCTCCGGATGATCTGCCACGGCGTGGGACACACGGAAGGATTTCGGCCGGCCTCCCTGCACGACGCGTACCTGGCGCTGGGTGGCTGGGGTCTGCCCGTTTCCGAACACACCACCCGGGTCCAGGACGCCGCCGGTGCGCTGGACCGGATCGCCTACTGGGGCGAGCATCGCCACGACGTTGATCACGAAATCGATGGTGTCGTCGTCAAAATCGACGACGTGTCGGTGCAGCGCCGGCTGGGGTCGACCTCGCGGGCGCCGCGCTGGGCGATCGCCTACAAGTACCCGCCCCAAGAGGTGCAGACCGAGCTGCTCGACGTTCGGGTCAACGTCGGCCGGACCGGACGCGTGACGCCCTACGCGGTCTTGACTCCGGTCAAGGTCGCCGGTTCGACGGTCGGGATGGCCACCCTGCACAACGCCGCCGAGGTCAAGCGCAAGGGCGTGCTGATCGGCGACACCGTGGTGATCCGCAAGGCCGGCGACGTGATTCCCGAAGTGCTCGGTCCGGTCGCCGATCTGCGCGACGGCACCGAACGCGAGTTCGTCATGCCTACCCACTGTCCCGAGTGCGGCACCCTGCTGGCTCCGGCCAAGGAGGGCGACGCCGACATCCGCTGTCCCAACTCCCGGTCGTGCCCAGCGCAGTTGCGGGAGAGGGTGTTTCACGTCGCCGGTCGCGGCGCGTTCGACATCGAGGGTCTGGGCTACGAGGCCGCAACCGCACTGCTGGCGGCCGCGGTGATCGCCGACGAGGGAGACCTGTTCACCCTTACCGAGGACGATCTGCTGCGCACCGAGCTGTTCACCACCAAGGGCGGCACGCTGTCGGCCAACGGTAAGCGGTTGCTGGCCAATCTGGACAAAGCCAAGGCGCAGCCGCTGTGGCGGGTGCTGGTGGCGCTGTCGATCCGGCACGTCGGGCCGACGGCCGCGCGCGCCCTGGCGACCGAGTTCGGCAGCCTCGACGCCATCACGTCGGCCTCGACCGAGGAGCTGGCAGCGGTCGAGGGCGTCGGGCCCACCATCGCCGCCGCGGTCACCGAATGGTTCACCGTCGACTGGCATCGCGCGATCGTGGACAAGTGGCAAGCGGCCGGCGTGCGGATGGCCGACGAGCGCGACGCCAGCGTGCCGCGCACGCTGGCCGGGCTGAGCATTGTCGTCACCGGTTCGCTGACCGGATTTTCCCGCGACGACGCCAAGGAGGCCATCGTGGCCCGCGGTGGTAAGGCCGCGGGCTCGGTGTCGAAGAACACCGCCTACGTGGTCGCCGGCGATTCGCCGGGCTCGAAATACGACAAAGCGGTGGAGCTGGGCGTGCCGATCCTCGACGAGGACGGCTTTCGCCGGCTGCTCGAGGACGGCCCCGCCGCGGACGTCACAGCCGATTAACTCCGGCAGTACTGGTCCGTACTGTCCGCAGCGGATCTATGGTGGGCGCTATGACCCAGACCGCCGATTCGTGCACGGAGCCATCACCGTGGTCTGCGCGCGAGGCCGAGCTACTGGCCGTCACCCTGCGGTTACTGCAAGAACACGGCTACGACCAGTTGACGATCGACGCGGTGGCCGGTGCCGCCCACGCCAGCAAGGCCACGGTGTACCGGCGCTGGCCGTCGAAAGCCGAACTGGTGCTGGCCGCCTTCATCGAAGGCGTCCGTCAGGTCGCGGTGGCGCCCAACACCGGCACCTTGCGGGGGGATCTGCTGCTGCTGGGGGAGACGTGCGGTCAGCATGGCCTCGAGCACGCCTCCACCATCCGCGCGGTGATGGTCGAGGTGTCGCGCCATCCCGCGCTCTGCGACGCCCTGCAGGAGCAATTCCTCAAGCAGCGCAAGGCCATGATTCAGCGCGTGCTGCAACAGGCCGTGGACCGCGGCGAGATCCGCCAAGACGTCGTCACCGATGAGCTCTGGGATCTGTTGCCCGGGTATCTGATCTTCCGATCCATCATCCCCGGCCGGCCGCCCACTCGTCGCACCGTGCAAGCTCTCGTCGACGGGTTCCTCATCCCCGGTCTCACTCGATCCAGCACGTAAAAATCAACGGCCGCGCGTCGATAGATGTGTACGGGCGCGTCTCTTGTAGAGTACGGTCCAGTACCGTACTGTGATATCCGTCGAGCGCCCTTGCGCGAGACGACTGCCGTAGTCATAGAGTGATCGAGAACGCCCGACCATCGAAAGGCCGACGGGTGAAGGCGATTTCAATGTCTACTTTGCTTAGGCAAGGGTGGATGGTGTTGGTCGCGGTACTCGTGGTCGTCATCGCGGGATTCGGAATCTATCGCCTGCACGGAATCTTCGGCTCGCACAACAACGCCTCGCCCAACAGTGGCCTGTCCAACGAAATTGTGCCGTTCAACCCCAAGCAGGTAGTGCTCGAGGTCTTCGGCGCACCGGGCGCGGTGGCAACGATCAACTACCTGGACGTCAACGCCCAGCCGCAGCAAGTCAAAAACGCGCCGCTGCCCTGGTCGTTCACCATCACCACGACGGAGCCCGCGGTCGTCGCCAACGTCGTGGCCCAAGGCGACGGGGACACCCTCGGTTGCCGCATCACCATCAACGGCGAAGTCAAAGACCAACGCACCGTCAACAAAGTCGACGCCTACACCTTCTGTCTGGATAAGTCGGGATGAGCAACCAAAGCAACGATCAGGAGACGCGGCCGTTCGTACCGCGAAACATCCGCCGGCTCGCGCTACCGATCCTGCTGTTCTGGGTGGCAATGGCCGCCATCACGAACATCGCGGTGCCGCAGCTCGAAGAGGTGGGGAAAACCCACAATGTGGCGCTGAACTCGCCAGATGCCCCGTCGCTCAAGGCGATCAAGCGCATCGGTCAAGCGTTCCATGAGTTCGACACCGACAGCTCGGCCATGATCGTGCTGGAAGGCGACAAGCCGCTCGGCGCCGACGCGCACCGCTTTTACGACGGAATGATCCGCAAGCTCGAGCAGGACAAAAAGCACGTCCAACATGTCCAGGACTACTGGGGCGACACTCTCACCGCGGCGGGATCGCAGAGCAGCGATGGCAAGGCCGCCTACGTTCAGGTGAACCTCGCCGGTAATCAGGGCTCGGCTCTGGCTAACGAGGGTGTGGGCGCGATCCGCGACGTCGTCGACCGCATGAGGCCGCCACCGGGAGTCAAGGTCTACGTGACCGGGGCGGCGCCGCTGATCTCCGATCAGTTCGATGTCGGCAGCAAGGGGACCGCGAAGGTCACCGCGATCACCATCGGGATGATCGCGTTGATGTTGTTCTTCGTTTACCGATCGGTGCTCACCACACTGCTGGTGCTCGCCACGGTCCTGATCGAAATGTCCGCCGCCCGAGGTCTTGTCGCGGTTCTGGGTAACGCCGGAATCATCGGGCTGTCGACGTATGCGACGAATATCCTGACCCTGTTGGTGATCGCCGCCGGAACGGACTACGCGATATTTTTCGTGGGCCGCTACCAGGAAGCGCGCGGGACCGGTGAGGACCGGGAAAAGGCTTTCTACACCATGTATCACGGCACCACCCACATCGTGTTGGGCTCCGGGCTGACCGTGGCCGGCGCGGTAGCCTGTCTGAGTTTCACTAGGTTGCCCTACTTCCAAAGTCTGGGTATCCCAGCCGCTTTGGGAGTCCTGGTTGCGCTATTGGCGGCGCTGACCCTCGGGCCCGCGATCCTCACGCTGGGCGCCAAGGCGGGCATCTTCGAACCCAAGCGGGCGATGAGAACCCGTGGCTGGCGGCGGATCGGCACCGCGATCGTCCGTTGGCCCGGCGCCGTTCTCGCGGCCGCGTGCGCGCTGGCCCTGGTCGGCCTGATCGCCTTGCCCGGATACAAGACCAGTTACGACACTCGTCCGTACATGCCGGCCAGCGCGCCGGCCAATGTCGGTTACACGGCCGCCGAGAAGCACTTCTCGCGGGCCCGGCTGGAGCCCGAGTTGCTGATGGTCGAGACGGATCACGACATGCGTAACCCGGAAAGCATGCTCATCCTGGACAAGGTGGCCAAGGCCGTGTTCCACGTGCCCGGGGTCGCGCAGGTGCAGACCATCACCAGGCCGCTGGGTACCCCGCTCGTCCACAGCTCGCTCGCGTTCGTGGTCAGCAATCAGAGCGCGGCGCAGCAGCAAAACCTGACCTACCAACGAGATCGGGCCGACGACGCGCTCAAGCAGGCCAACGAACTGTCGAAGACCATCAACATTTTGAAGCAGCAGTACGTATTGCAGCAGCAGCTCGCCGGGACCACCCACGACGAGACTGAAAGCTTTCACGACACGCTCGCCACGATCCAGGATCTGCGCGACAAGATCGCGAATTTCGACGACTTCTTCCGGCCGATTCGGAGTTATTTCTATTGGGAGAAGCACTGTTTCGACATTCCTGTCTGCGCCGCGTTCAGATCCCTGTTCGACGCGCTCGACGGCATTGACCAGCTCACTGAGAAGTTCGAGAACCTCACGGCCTCGCTCGACAAGCTCGACGCACTGCAGCCCAAACTGGTGGCGCTGATCCCGCCGCAGATCGACAGTCAGCAGACCAATCGCGATCTGACGTTGGCGAATTACGCCACGCTGTCCGGCATTTACGCGCAGACCGCGGCGGCGATCGACAACGCGACGGCGCTGGGGCGGGCTTTCGACGCGGCCAAGAACGACGACACCTTCTATCTGCCGCCCGAGGTGTTCAACAACCCCGACTTCATGCGCGGGCTGAAATTGTTCCTCTCGCCGGACGGCAAGGCCGCACGCATGATCGTGACGCATGAAGGCGATCCCGCTACGACCCAAGGCATTTCGCACATCGATCCGATGGCGAAGGCCGCGCACGAGGCCTTGAAGGGCACGCCGATGGCCGACGCGGGCATCTATCTCGGCGGGACGGCGGCGACGTACAAGGACATCCAGGACGGCGCCAAGTACGATCTGTTGATCGTGGCATTCGCCGCGCTGAGCCTCATCCTGCTGATCATGATGATCATCACCCGCAGCCTGATCGCCGCGGTTGTCATCGTGGGCACGGTGGCCCTCTCGCTGGGCGCCTCGTTCGGGCTGTCAGTCCTGGTGTGGCAGTACCTGTTCGGCATTCAGTTGTATTGGGTCGTGCTCGCGCTGGCCGTAATCCTGCTGCTGGCGGTCGGATCCGACTACAACCTGCTATTGATCTCCCGATTCAAGGAAGAGATTCATGCCGGCATCAACACCGGCATCATCCGGGCGATGGCCGGCTCCGGCTCGGTGGTCACCTCGGCCGGCATCGTCTTCGCCGTCACCATGTGCGCGTTCGTTTTCAGCGGTTTCCTGGTGCTCGGTCAGATCGGGACCACGATCGGCCTTGGGCTGTTGTTCGACACGCTGATCGTGCGCTCATTCATGACGCCTTCTATCGCAAGGCTGCTCGGTCGCTGGTTCTGGTGGCCGCAACTGGTGCGCCCGCGTCCGGCCAGCACGATGTTGCGGCCCTACGGCCCGCGTCCGGCGGTTCGTCAGCTGCTGCTGTGGGAAGACGACGACGCGGTGATGGCCGGCTCGAAGGCCGGGTCGCATTGATCGTCAGAGATCAGCGCAGCATGGTGGCGACGATCCCGGCCAGGTAACCCAGGCGCGCCACCTCCGAAGGCCGGAATTCCGGGCCCGGACGGCCCAGCACCACCGCCGTGTGCGGGTCGCCCAGCGGGGCGGCCACCATCGTGGTGTCCATGTCGCGCCACGCCTGCGGCACCCACTCGGCGGTACCGTCCAGCGTCGCGGCCTCCTCGATCGGCAACCACGGCGCCGAGACCGCGCGAGTTTCGGGCGCGCCGGGACTGGCGGCGAGGCGCTGCAGCCCCCCGTCGGAACGATGCATCACCGTGCACCAGCTCACCCGCAGGACCCGGGGCGCCTCGTCGGCCAGCACCTGCAGCCGCGCCGCCTTATCGCCGGCGGCGGAAACATGGTCGAGAAGTTCCAGCTCGCGGTGCGCTTCCAGCAGGCCGGTGTGCGGGCGCACGCTGTCCACCCGCACGCCGTGCAGCGACTCGGCCGCGGTGATCAGCGTGTCGGGCATCGCCCCCACCGGCAGTTCGATGACCAGGTCATCGGTCGCATAACCCGCGCGGCGCTCGACCACGTCGAGTGACAGGATGTCGGCGCCGACCGAACCGAGCGCCACCGCCAGCGCGCCCAGGCTTCCCGGGCGGTCGACGAGCTCGATGCGCAACAGATACGACGGCACGCGCCCACTTTTGCACAGTGCCGCGCGTACGGCATTTCCGCAGGGCGGGGTCGCCGACGAGGGTGAAACCAGCTTCACGGTGGGCGGCGAGCGTGCGGCCGGCTGCACGTTCGCGCCCGCAGCCCGGTTAGGCTTTTCGCTCGTGCCCCAGATCTCCCGCGACGAGGTCGCGCACCTGGCCAGGCTGGCCAGGCTGGCGTTGACCGATACCGAGCTGGACAGCTTCGCCGGCCAACTCGACGCCATCCTGACCCACGTCAGCCAGATCCAGGCGGTCGATGTCACCGGCGTCGAGCCGACCGACAACCCGCTCAAGGACGTCAACGTCACCCGCCCGGACGAGACCAGGCCGTCGCTGACGCAGCAGGAGGCGCTGGCCGCGGCGCCGTCGGCCGTCGACGGCCGCTTCGCCGTTCCGCAGATCCTCGGGGACAGCCAGTGAACGAGATCATCCGATCGGATGCCGCGACACTGGCCGCCAAGGTCGCCGCCAAGGAGCTGTCGTCTGTCGAGATCACCCAGGCCTGCCTGGACCAGATCGCCGCGACCGACGACCGCTACAGCGCGTTTCTGCACGTCGCAGCCGACGAGGCGCTGTCGGCGGCGGCCGCCGTCGACGCGGCGGTGGCGGCCGGCGAGCAGCTGCCCTCGGCGTTGGCCGGTGTCCCGCTGGCGCTCAAAGACGTGTTCACGACCGTCGACATGCCCACCACCTGCGGATCCAAGATCCTGCAGGGCTGGCGCTCGCCGTACGACGCCACCGTCACCGCCCGGCTGCGCGCGGCCGGCATCCCGATCCTGGGCAAGACCAACATGGACGAGTTCGCGATGGGCTCGTCGACGGAGAACTCGGCCTACGGCCCCACCCGTAACCCGTGGGACCTCGAGCGGGTGCCCGGCGGGTCGGGCGGTGGCAGCGCGGCGGCGTTGGCCGCCTTCCAGGCGCCGCTGGCCATCGGCACCGACACCGGGGGCTCGATTCGCCAGCCCGCCGCGCTGACCGCGACCGTCGGGGTCAAGCCCACCTACGGCACGGTGTCGCGCTACGGCCTGGTGGCCTGCGCGTCGTCGCTGGATCAGGGCGGCCCGTGCGCGCGCAGCGTGCTGGACACCGCGCTGCTCCATCAGGTGATCGCCGGGCACGACCAGATGGACTCCACCTCCATCGATGCCGCGGTGCCCGACGTGGTCGGGGCCGCCAAAGCCGGCGCGCACGGCGATCTGAGCGGCGTGCGGATCGGCGTGGTCTCCCAGCTGCGCGGCGAGGGCTACCAGCCCGGGGTGCTGGCGTCGTTCGAGGCCGCGGTGCAACAGCTGACCGCGCTGGGCGCTCAGGTGAGCGAAGTCGATTGCCCGCACTTCGATTACGCGCTGGCGGCCTACTACCTGATCCTGCCGTCGGAGGTGTCCAGCAACCTGGCGCGCTTCGATGCGATGCGTTACGGCCTGCGGGTCGGCGACGACGGCAGCCACAGCGCCGAGGAAGTGATGGCGCTGACGCGGGCCGCTGGCTTCGGGCCAGAAGTGAAGCGCCGCATTATGATTGGTGCCTACGCGCTCTCGGCGGGCTACTACGACGCCTATTACAACCAGGCGCAGAAAGTCCGCACCCTGATCGCTCGCGATCTCGACGAGGCCTACCAATCCGTCGATGTGCTGGTGTCGCCGGCGACACCGACCACGGCGTTTCGGCTGGGGGAGAAGGTCGACGATCCGCTGGCCATGTACCTGTTCGACCTGTGCACGCTGCCGCTGAACCTGGCCGGCCATTGCGGGATGTCGGTGCCGTCCGGGCTGTCCCCGGACGACCAGCTGCCGGTAGGGCTGCAGATCATGGCGCCCGCGCTGGCCGACGACCGCCTCTATCGCGTCGGTGCCGCCTACGAGGCCGCGCGCGGACCGCTGCCGGTGGCTCCGACCGTTTAGCGGGCCCAAATCGCGCCGTCAGTAGCCGGCACGGGCAAGATAAAGGGATGCGGATCGGAATTCTCACCGGAGGCGGGGACTGTCCGGGTCTCAACGCCGTCATCCGGGCGGTGGTACGCACCTGCGACGCCCGGTACGGCTCGTCGGTGGTCGGCTTTCAGGACGGGTGGCGCGGGTTGCTGGAAAACCGGCGCATCCAGCTGCAGAACGACGATCGCAACGACCGGCTGCTGGCCAAGGGCGGAACGGTGCTGGGCACCGCCCGCGTGCACCCCGACAAGCTGCGGGCCGGGCTGGACCAGATCAAGCAGACCCTGGACGACAACGGCATCGATGTGCTCATCCCGATTGGCGGTGAAGGCACGCTGACCGCCGCGCATTGGCTGTCCGAGGAGAACGTTCCCGTGGTCGGCGTGCCGAAGACGATCGACAACGACATCGACTGCACCGACGTGACTTTCGGTCACGACACCGCGCTGACCGTGGCCACCGACGCCATCGACCGGTTGCACAGCACCGCCGAATCCCATCAGCGGGTGATGCTGGTGGAGGTGATGGGCCGCCACGCGGGCTGGATCGCGCTGAACGCGGGGCTGGCGTCCGGTGCGCACATGACGCTGATCCCCGAGCAGCCCTTCGACATCGAGGACGTGTGCCGGCTCGTCAAGCGCCGCTTCCAGCGCGGGGACTCGCACTTCATCTGCGTGGTGGCCGAGGGAGCCAAGCCGACCCCGGGCTCGATCGCGTTGCGCGAGGGCGGGATTGACGAGTTCGGGCACGAACGCTTCACCGGCGTGGCTCAGCAGTTGGGCATCGCGGTGGAGAGGCGGATCAACAAGGAAGTCCGCGTCACGGTGCTGGGTCACGTCCAGCGCGGCGGCATCCCGACGGCCTACGACCGGGTGCTGGCCACCCGGTTCGGGGTCAACGCCGCCGACGCCGCGCACACCGGCGAATACGGCCAGATGGTGTCGCTGCGCGGGCAGGACATCGGCCGGGTGCCGCTGGCCGACGCGGTGCGCCACCTGAAGCTGGTGCCCGAGGACCGCTACGACGAGGCCGCCGCGTTCTTCGGCTGACACCGCGGCCCGGCGGGCAAACGACCGGTAGCGCCGGCGCGACGACCGTCTGAATTTGCCGCCCGATCGGCCAGCGTCGTAAACGAGCCGACTTTTCTGGTTTAACCGGCAGGTCGAAATGGCTACCCCAGCCGGTATGCGCAACCGCGAGGGGGTTCGCGGAGTCAATGCCCTATCTGCTGCTCCGGCGTATCCGTCGGGCACGTCGAAACCTGTGCCTCCTCGGGTGCCGAGCTGGCGGGCCGACGCCGATCCGACGGCGGCCACGGTGCCGGAGCCGCGCTATGGGCCGCCCGGGCGTCCGCCGCGGCCGTCCGGGCCGCCGACACCTTCCCCCGGGATGCGGGCACGGCGGGCGGCGGCGCCGTATCGCCGTGATCTGACGCTGGGCGGCACCGCTCTGGATGGCCTGGACCACCGGGAAAACGCTCCGTCGGGCAGGCGCGGCTGGCGAGAGGTGATCCACCGGGTGATCGGGATCGATCTCGGTCCGGGCAAGGACGCCGCATACGAGCAGGCGCTGCGCGAACGGATCGGCACCGGCATCGGCGGCGTATTTCCGATCGCCGTGCTGAACTTCAAGGGCGGCGTCGGCAAGACCGCGGTCGTTGAGGCGCTCGGGTCGACTCTCGCCGAGGCACGCGGCGACCGGGTCATCGCCGTCGACATCGACGCCGGAGACCTGGCGGAACGCCACGGCCGCCGCAACCCGCTGAGCCTGGCCGATCTCCTTGCACGCGATTCGGTGACCCAGTACGCGGAGATCCGGGCGCACACCCACATGAACAGCTTCGGCCTGGAAGTGCTCGGGTTGCCCGACTACGGCCGCACCGACTGGCGGTTGGAGCGCCAGGACATCGCCAAGGCGTTTTCGATTCTGCGCAAACACTATTCGGTGGTGTTGGTGGATTGCGTCAAGGCAATCAATTCCAGCGTGATGGACGCGGTGCTGCCCGAGGCGCGGGCTCTTGTGGTGGTCAGCGGCACTTCCATCGATGCGGTACGTAAGAGCAGGACGACGCTGGAGTGGTTGTCCAACAACGGATATCGGCAGCTGATGAAGTCGACGGTACTTGCCATGAACTACACCGAGCCGGCGAAGTTCGACGGTGTGGTCACCAACGAATTCGCGGCACTGGCTGCTCGCGTCGGTGCCACCGTGGTCTTGCCCTTCGATCGCCACGTGCACGAGGGCACAGAGCTCGGGCTGGATCGGTTGAGTAAGGAGAGCCGGCGCGGCTACCTGGAGATGGCGGCCGCGCTGGGCGACATGGCCGCCGGCCGGGCCGTAGGCCAGAAAGTCGAGCTGCGGTCCTGGCGGGAGCCCCGCTTGTCCTGATCGCCGGCTGTTGTGCCGGGCCCGGCGGTCCGCGCCGCCACCATTAGGATCGTTTCCATGACTGTGACCTCCGGGGCGGCTGAGCTGCTGGATTACGACGACGTCCTCGCGCGTTTCGATCCGGTGCTCGGGCTGGAAGTACACGTCGAGCTGTCCACCGCGACCAAGATGTTCTGCGGCTGCTCCACCACATTCGGTGCCGAACCCAACACCCAGGTGTGCCCGGTGTGCCTGGGGTTGCCGGGTTCGCTGCCCGTGCTCAACGGGGCCGCGGTCGAGTCGGCGATCCGCATCGGGCTGGCCCTGAATTGCGAGATCGTGCCGTGGTGCCGCTTCGCCCGGAAGAACTACTTCTACCCGGACATGCCGAAGAACTACCAGATCTCGCAGTACGACGAGCCGATCGCCATCAACGGCTACCTCGACGCGCCGCTGGAAGACGGCACCACCTGGCGGGTCGAGATCGAGCGTGCTCACATGGAAGAGGACACCGGCAAGCTCACTCACCTGGGCGGCGAGACGGGCCGCATCCATGGCGCGACGACGTCGCTGATCGACTACAACCGCGCCGGCGTGCCCCTGATCGAAATCGTCACCAAGCCCATCGAGGGAACCGGAGCCCGGGCACCGCAGATCGCCCGCGCTTACGTAACGGCGCTGCGAGACCTGTTGCGCGCGTTGGAAGTATCCGATGTACGGATGGATCAGGGCTCGATGCGTTGTGATTCCAACGTGTCGCTGAAGCCGACCGGTGCCACCGAGTTCGGCACCCGGACCGAGACCAAGAACGTCAACTCGCTGAAAAGCGTTGAGGTCGCGGTTCGTTACGAAATGCAACGCCAGGCCGCAGTTCTGGTGTCCGGCGGTCAAATTACGCAGGAAACCAGGCACTTTCAGGAAACCGGCGGATTCACCAGCCCGGGTCGCGCCAAAGAAACGGCGCAGGACTACCGCTATTTCCCCGAGCCCGACCTGGAGCCCGTCGCGCCCAGTCGCGAGCTGGTCGAGCAGTTGCGTCAGACCATCCCCGAGCTTCCGTGGTTGAGCCGCAAGCGGATTCAGGAAGAGTGGGGTGTTTCCGACGAGGTGATGCGTGACCTCGTCAACGCCGGCGCGATCGAATTGGTCACCGCGACCATCAAGCATGGCGCGTCCAGCACCCAGGCGCGCTCCTGGTGGGGAAACTTCCTGGTGCAGAAGGCCAACGAGGCGAACATCGAATTGGACGAGCTGGCCATCACGCCCGCCCAGGTGGCCGCGGTGATCGGACTGGTCGACGACGGCAAGCTGTCCAACAAGCTGGCCCGCCAGGTCGTCGAAGGTGTGCTGGCCGGAGAGGGCGAACCCGAGCAGGTGATGACCGCACGCGGTCTGGCGCTGGTCCGCGACGACTCGGTCACCCAGGCCGCGGTCGACGAGGCCCTGGCCGCCAATCCCGATGTGGCGGAAAAGATTCGCGGCGGCAAGGTGGCCGCGGCGGGCGCGATCGTGGGCGCGGTCATGAAGGCCACCCGCGGGCAAGCCGATGCGGCACGGGTGCGCGAGTTGGTGCTGGCCGCCTGCGGGCAGGCCTAACGCGAATCAGCAGGCCGCGCGCCGTCTAGGCCTTGTCGTCGTTGTTGCGCGGGAAGCCGCCGCCCTGCGGGAACAGCGGGAAGACCACGTCGTCAAGTTTTTCGGCGTCACCGGCGGTCTTGTTGATGGTGGCGCCCCAGACGTTTCCGTCGGGCGACATCCGCAGGGCCCACGCGTGGGCGTGGGTGTCTTTTCGGACGACGTCGGGTTCACCGGTGACCGCGCCCGTGTTGGGCGCAAGCCGCACTGCCACCGTCGATTTGGTGTTGACCAGGTTGACCATCACGGTCCCGTCCATCGCCGCGCATCCGGCCACGCCCGGTTTGTCCGGCCACGTCCACACCGTGGAGACCTCCGAGGCCTTGGTGATGCGTTGCAACCGGTCCGCGGTCGGCGTGCGGTCGGCGACATACAGCGAGCCGTCGACGGGATCGACGCACAGGCCGCCGCCCGAGCCGACGCCGGACAGCGCCGTCGTCGGCGGTGCCTGGCCGACGGTGGTCGGCTGCTCGATGCGCAGCACCTTGCCGGCCAACGATTTAGGGTCGGCGGCCATGGCCGGGTTACCGGCATCGCCGGTCAGCACCAGCAGCGTGGTCGGGCTGGTGAACAGCAGTGCTCCGGTGTTTCCCGTGGCGCCCTTGGGAATCCCGGTCAGGATGTCCTTGGGGATATCGCCGTCGGCGATGCGGATGACCCGGTTATCGCTGGGCGTGCTGATGTAGGCGTACATCAGGCGGTCTTGGGTGTAGGTCGGCGACAGCACGATATCCATCAAGCCGCCATCCCCGGACGGGTCGACCGGGATGACCAGTTTCACCTTCGGCTCGGCGCTGACCGAGATCTCCTTGACTGCGCCGGTGGTGCGTTCGGCGACCAAAGCGGTTTTGCTGTCGGGCCCCATGATCAGGCCGCTGGTGCTCTCCAAGCAGCCCTGCATCACTCCCGGAGCGGGGCAGGCCTTGGGGAAAGGCGTGGGCGGCAGCGGCGGCGGCGGGGGAGGCGTCGAGCTGGGCTGCGGCTTGAGTTCCGGGGCGGTGGTGAAGGGCGCGGACGCGGCGTCGTTGAACCGCGCGCAGCCCGTCGCCACCAGCATTACCGCGCAGAGCGCGGCGAGCCCGCACCGAACCGGCCACCCCAAACGCATGACCGACAGGCTACGGATAGTGCGGGCACCGGCGCCACAGGCGTGCCCTTGTGGACGCCCGCAAGCCGGTCGTGCAGGGCGGGCGGTGGGCGCCGGTTCTTCGGCGCGCGTTCCCTATTTCGGAACGATCGAGAGCCCATTTGGGGCCAATCCGGGCCTGTTTAGCGGTCTGAGCGTCAATTACCTGGCGAAAGCGCCGCACAAATCCCCGATTCACGCCCGCAATGCCCTTACCCTGACACCCGTGACCGGTCAATCTAATGACGCACCCTGGCAGCGGCCCGGCGAAGCTCCGGAGCCGGCCCCGGGACGCCCCGCCGCAGCGCGCTTGGTCGACCCCGAAGATGACCTGACCCCGGTCGGGTATCCGGGCGACTTCGGACCCACCTCCGTCATCCCTTATCAAGACCCGAACCAGGCGCCCAGCCCGGCCGCACCGTCGTACCACGTCCTCGACCAGCCGGAGCCGCTGCCGTACGTGCAGCCGCAGTCGGCGCCCCGGCATTTAGCGGCCGAACCCGCCGAGATCGACGCGAGCGAGGACTTCGAAGCCGAACGCGCCATCGGTCGGCGCGGCACCCAGAATCTCGGTTTGCTGGTGTTGCGGGTCGGCCTCGGGGTGGTGCTCGGTGCGCACGGCCTGCAGAAGCTTTTCGGCTGGTGGGGCGGTCAGGGCATCGGCAGCTTCAAGAACTCGCTGTCCGATGTCGGCTACCAGCACGCCGACATCTTGTCCTATGTGAGCGCGGGGGGTGAGATCGTCTCGGGCGCGCTGCTGGTCCTGGGGTTGTTCACCCCGGTGGCCGCGGCAGGTGCGCTGGCGTTCCTGATCAACGGTCTGCTCGCCACCGTCTCGGCGCGGCCGCACACCTTCGGGTTTTTCCTGCCACAGGGGCACGAATACCAGATCACGCTGATCGTGATGGCCGTCGCGGTCGTGCTGGCCGGACCCGGCCGCTATGGCCTGGACGCCAACAGGGGATGGGCGCATCGGCCCTTCATCGGGTCGTTCGTGGCGCTGCTGGCCGGCATCGCCGCCGGTATCGCCGTGTGGGTGCTGCTCAACGGGGTCAATCCGGTCGCCTGAACTGCCCCGCTAGGCCGTCATCGGTAGGGATTGGGTACGCGCCCGGAACTGACTGCCGTCAGCTGCGGCAGCGTCGCGAAAGTGACCGCCGGCAAGCGCAGCTCCGCCCCGCTTTTCAGCTTGGCGCGCCCCCAGGAACCGCGGTGGAATCGCAGTCCGTCGATGTCGTCCCAGCCGACCGTCTGGCTCCCCAGCAGGTTTCGCACCGTCACGCCCTTGTCGTCGGCCACCGTGCGCAGCCGGATGATCAAAGCCGACAACAGCACCGGGATCGCCAGCAGCGGCGTCGCTAACGGCCACGCCAGCACCGGGATCAACAATCCGAGGGTCAAGAATCCCACGGCGAAGTGCGCGATCGGTGAGATCTTGATCACTACGGGCGCGGGTGTCGGGGCGGTAGAACCGGAAGCCACCCAAGCATCATTTCACTCCGGCTTGCGTTGACGATCACGCGCCGACGCCGGCGCCCGGATATCGGTCCCCGCCGCACTGGATTTGACGGTTGAGCAGTGCGAAGGCTACCGTCGAACGTTATGGAAACCACCGGAAAGCCCGGGATGCTCGTAGTAATTAGTCGGCGCGTTGGCGGCTGACTAGCTCCTGCAGCATGTGAAGCTATCCGGCACCAACGCGCAACCCTCGATCAGCGGGAGCTGACGGGGGTTTTTTCTTGTGTATCAACGAAACTCCACAGCCAAATCAGGACTAAGAGGACAATTACCAGAGTGAGCGCACCCACCAGGCCACAGACACCCGGGTCGCAGCATGGCGACGACTGGGCACCGGACTCCGCTGAAGGCGCAGCAAAAGTTCCGGCCAAGCAATCCAAACATATTGCACCGCAACAACTTACCGGCGCACAGTCGGTAATCCGGTCGTTGGAGGAGCTCGACGTCGAGATCATCTTCGGGATCCCGGGCGGCGCGGTGCTGCCGGTCTACGACCCGCTGTTCGACTCGAAAAAGCTGCGGCACGTGCTGGTTCGCCACGAACAGGGCGCCGGTCACGCGGCCAGCGGCTACGCGCACGCCACCGGCAAGGTCGGCGTCATGATGGCCACGTCGGGCCCCGGAGCCACCAATCTGGTGACCCCACTGGCGGATGCGCAGATGGACTCGATACCCGTGGTCGCCGTCACCGGCCAGGTCGGGCGGTCCCTGATCGGTACCGATGCCTTCCAAGAGGCCGACATCTCGGGCATCACCATGCCGATCACCAAGCACAACTTCCTCGTTCGCTCCGGCGACGACATTCCCCGGGTGCTGGCCGAGGCTTTCCACATCGCCTCGTCGGGGCGTCCGGGCGCGGTGCTCGTCGACATCCCCAAGGACGTGCTGCAGGGCCAGTGCACGTTCAGCTGGCCACCGCGGATGGACCTGCCCGGCTACAAGCCGAACATCAAGCCGCACAACCGGCAGATCCGTGAGGCCGCCAAGCTGATCGCGCGTGCGCGCAAACCAGTGCTCTACGTCGGTGGCGGCGTCATCCGCGGCGAGGCGACCGAGCAGCTGCGGGATTTGGCTGAGCTGACCGGGATCCCGGTGGTCACCACGTTGATGGCACGGGGCGCGTTCCCGGACAGCCACCCGCAGAACCTGGGCATGCCGGGCATGCACGGCACTGTTGCCGCGGTGGCGGCGCTGCAGCGCAGTGATCTGCTGATCGCGCTGGGCACCCGCTTCGACGACCGGGTGACCGGACAGCTCGATTCCTTTGCGCCCGAAGCCAAGGTCATCCACGCCGATATCGACCCGGCCGAGATCGGCAAGAACCGGGCGGCCGATGTGCCGATCGTCGGCGACGTCAAAGCCGTCATCACCGACCTCATCGCGATGCTGCGCCAGTACGAAACCCCGGGCAAGATCGACATGACGACCTGGTGGGCATATCTGAACGAGGTTCAGTCGACCTATCCGCTGAGCTACGGCCCGCAGAGCGACGGCAGCCTGAGCCCGGAGTACGTGATCGAGCAGCTCGGCAAGATCGCCGGGCCCGACGCCATCTACGTCGCCGGCGTGGGTCAGCACCAGATGTGGGCTGCCCAGTTCATCTCCTACGAGAAACCACGCACCTGGCTCAACTCCGGCGGGCTGGGCACCATGGGGTTCGCCATCCCGGCGGCCATGGGCGCCAAGGTCGCTCGCCCCGAGGCGGAGGTCTGGGCGATCGACGGCGACGGGTGCTTCCAGATGACCAACCAGGAGTTGGCCACCTGCGCGATCGAGGGCGTGCCGATCAAGGTGGCGCTGATCAACAACGGCAACCTCGGCATGGTGCGACAGTGGCAGAGCCTGTTCTACGAGGAGCGCTACTCGCAGACCGATCTGGCCACGCACTCACGCCGCATCCCGGACTTCGTGAAGCTGGCCGAGGCATTGGGTTGTATCGGATTGCGTTGCGAGCGTGAAGAAGACGTCATCGACGTGATCAATCAGGCGCGTGCGATCAACGATTGCCCGGTCGTGATCGACTTCATCGTCGGCGCCGATGCGCAGGTGTGGCCGATGGTGGCCGCCGGGACAAGCAATGACGAGATTCAGCACGCCCGCGGCATTCGGCCGTTGTTCGACGACGAAACCGAAGGGCACGCCTGATGTACGCCAAGACGCACACACTTTCGGTGTTGGTCGAAGACAAGCCGGGTGTGCTCGCGCGCGTCGCGGCGCTGTTCTCCCGGCGCGGTTTCAACATCGAGTCGCTGGCTGTGGGTGCCACCGAGCAGAAGGACATGTCGCGGATGACCATCGTGGTGTCCGCCGAGGAGACTCCGCTCGAGCAGGTCACCAAACAACTCAACAAGCTGATCAATGTCATCAAAATTGTCGAGCAGGACGAGGACAACTCGGTGGCTCGCGAGTTGGCGCTGGTCAAGGTGCGGGCCGATTCCACCACCCGCGCTCAGGTAATCGAAGCGGCAAACCTGTTCCGCGCCAAGGTAGTCGACGTATCCCTGGATTCGCTGACCGTCGAGGCGACCGGTACCCGCGGCAAGCTCGAGGCGCTGCTGCGAGTGCTGGAACCGTTCGGTATCCGCGAAATCGTCCAATCGGGAGTGGTGTCGCTGTCCCGCGGGCCGCGTGGTATCGGCACCGCCAAGTAGCGTCGCGCACTCCAAAAGTCCAACGAGAAGGAGAGATTCACCGTGCCAGAGGCATTAAAGATGTTTTACGACGATGACGCAGATCTGTCGATCATTCAGGGTCGCAAGGTCGGCGTCATCGGATACGGCAGTCAGGGGCACGCGCACTCGCTGAGCCTGCGCGACTCGGGGGTGCAGGTGCGTGTCGGGCTCAAGGAGGGCTCGAAGTCACGGCCCAAGGTCGAAGAGCAAGGTCTGCAGGTCGACACTCCGGCCGAGGTCGCCAAGTGGGCCGACGTCATCATGCTGCTGGCGCCCGACACCGCTCAGGCCGAAATCTTCACGGAAGACATCGAGCCGAACCTCAAGCCCGGCGACGCACTGTTTTTCGGCCACGGGCTCAACATCCACTTCGATTTGATCAAGCCGCCCGGCGACGTCACGATCGCGATGGTCGCCCCGAAAGGACCCGGACACCTGGTGCGCCGGCAGTTCGTCGACGGCAAGGGCGTGCCGTGTCTGATCGCCGTCGACCAGGACCCGACCGGCAAGGGCGAGGCGCTTGCGCTGTCCTACGCCAAGGCCATCGGCGGTACCCGCGCCGGCGTCATCAAGACGACCTTCAAAGACGAGACCGAAACCGACCTGTTCGGTGAGCAGGCCGTGTTGTGCGGTGGCACAGAGGAATTGGTGAAGACCGGTTTCGATGTGATGGTCGAGGCGGGCTACCCGCCGGAGATGGCGTACTTCGAGGTGCTGCACGAGCTCAAGCTGATCGTCGACCTGATGTACGAGGGCGGCATCGCCCGGATGAACTACTCGGTGTCCGACACCGCGGAGTTCGGCGGATACCTGTCGGGGCCGCGCGTCATCGACGCCGGCACCAAGGACCGGATGCGGGAGATCCTGCGCGACATCCAGAGCGGCGAGTTCACCAAGAAGCTGGTCGCCAACGTCGAAGGCGGCAACAAGCAGCTCGAGCAGCTGCGCAAGGAGAACGCCGAGCACCCCATCGAGGTCACCGGCAAGAAGCTGCGCGACCTGATGAGCTGGGTGGACCGCCCGATCACCGAGACGGCATAGGGCTTTTCGCGCCGAACGTGCACTCAGGGCGAACTTTCGGCGATTTTCTCGCCGTGAGTGCACGTTCGGCAGCTTAGGACGAAGCCGGGCTGACCAGGATGGTGACCGCGTGAACCTTGATCCGGTCGCGTTCAGCAGGCAGTGGGTCGATGCATGGAACGCTCACGATGTCGAGGCGGTGCTTGAGCACTTTCACGACGATGTGGTGTTCACGTCGCCGGTGGCCGTCAAGGTTGTGCCAGAGACCGGCGGAGTCGTTCGCGGCAAGTCGGAACTGCGACGTTACTGGGCCCGGGCGTTGCAGCGTATTCCTCACCTGCGGTTCAGCGTTGAGGATGTCTACCTGGGCATCGACACCATCGTCATTGCGTACCGCAACCAGGATGGTGACCGGGTGAGCGAAGTTCTCCGGTTCAGCGGCGACCTGGTAATCGAAGGCCACGGAACGTATTTGGTGCGGTAGCCGCGGGTTACGACGTCAGGCGGTCGGCGATTGTCACGACGCGGCGCGCCAGGTGCTCCAACGCGTCGCCGGTGATGTCGCCGATGTCCTCGATGTTGTCGTGCGTGGTGACCAGGCTGGCCCCATAGGGGTTACCGTCGACGAACTTGCTGGGATCGGTGTACCCCGGCGGCACGAGGATACCGCCGAAGTGCATCAGCGTGAGGTAGAGCGCGACGAGCGTGGTCTCCTGGCCGCCGTGCACGGTGTTCGACGACGTGAAGCCGGCGTACACCTTGTCGGCCAGTTTGCCCTCGGCCCACAGCCCGCCCAGGGAGTCCAGGAAGGTGCGCAACTGCGACGCCGGCGAGCCGAACCGGGTGGGCGAGCCGAAGATCACGGCGTCGGCCCACACGATGTCGTCGCCGCTGGCCGCGGGAAGGTCCTTGGTGGCGTTGTAGTTCGCCGTCCAGGCCGGGTTCTGCGCGAAGGATTCCGGGTCGCGCGTCTCGGCGACGGGGCGTACCCGTACTTCGGCGCCGGCGGTCTCGGCCGCCGCGGCGACGCGCTTGGCCATCGTGGTGCCGTGGCCGGTGGCCGAGTAGTAGATGATCGCCAGTTTGGTCATGGCGTCAGCTTAGGCATCTCCCTGATGCCGAATTCGCGGCGCAACAGGCTGCGCGCGGCGAAGTAACCGGCCATGCCGTGCACCCCACCGCCCGGCGGGGTGGCCGCCGAACACAGATACGCCTTCGGAATCGGTGTGCGCCAAGGGTCCAGCCGCGGTGTGGGCCCGGCGATCGCGCGCCACGCGGAATTTCCGCCCATCCCGATGTCGCCGCCGACGTAGTTGGCGTTGTGGTCGGTCATGTGTGCGGCGGGCACCGCGCGGGCAGCGAGCACGACGTCGCGAAAGCCCGGTGCGAACCGCTCGATGGTTGCCGTGACGGCCCCGGTGGCGTCAAGGGTGGAACCCGACGGGACGTGGGCATATGTCCAGAACGGGCGGCGACCCCGGCTGTCGATGCGGCCGGGATCGGCGATGTGCGGTGCGGCGGCCAGCACCATCGGCCACTGCGCATGGCGTCCGGCCGCGATCTCCTGCTCGGCGAGCGCCATCTGCTCCCGGCCGCCGCCGAGATGCAGGGTGGGTGCCTGGCTCAGGCGCGGATCCGACCACGGAATCTCGTCGCTGAGCACGAAGTCGACCTTGGCGACTCCGGGGCCAAAGCGGTAGCGGTGCAACGCTTTAGCGTAACGGTCCGGCAGGGCGCCACCGTATATCCGCAACAGTGCGGTCGGCGCGGTGTCGAAGGCGACGACACCGTTTGGCGGGTCGGTGATTTCGACGCCGGCGGTCACTTCGCCGCCGTGCGCGCGCAGGTCGGCGAGTAGCGCGTCGGTGATCGCCTGGCTGCCACCGACCGGGATCGGCCAGCCGACCGAATGGGCCAGCGTCGCCAGCATCAACCCGGCCCCGGCCGCCGTCATGGACGGCATTCGCGAAAGCACATGAGCGGCAACGCCGGTGAACAGCGCGCGACTGTCGTCTCCGTTTAGTAAGCCGGCCAGCGACCCCCACGCCGGCGTGCCCTGTGCCAGCATCCGCAGTCCCAGGCGCAGCGCGCAGCGCGGCGAACCGGGCAGCGACCGCTTGTCGCCGAGCAGCAATTCCACGACGGCATGCCAGTCCGTCACCAGCGGACCCAGCAGCCGGCGCCAGGACGCGCCGTCGGACAGCTCGGCGCAAGTGCGCTCAAGGTCGCGGTAGGCGATCGCCGCCGGCCGACCCGGCAGCGGATTGCCGTAGGCGATGTCGGGTACCGCCAGCCGCACACCGCGGGCGGGCAGGTCGAACTCGGCGAAAAACGGTGACGCCAGCGCCAGCGGGTGGACCGCCGAGCAGATGTCGTGTTCGACTCCGGGAAATTCTGGGTCGGCCGCGGTGCGCGCACCGCCACCCAAGGTGGGCTGCGCCTCGACGACCTGCACTTTGAGTCCCGCGCGGGCGCAGATGACGGCCGCACAGAGCCCGTTGGGTCCGCTGCCGACGACGGTGACGTCCATCGGACAATTACAGCCGATACGCTGGCGGCGTGAACTTGCCTGTTGTGTTAATCGCCGACAAACTCGCTCAATCAACTGTTGCCGCCCTCGGTGACCAGGTCGAGGTGCGCTGGGTAGACGGTCCGGATCGGGAGAAGCTGCTGGCAGCGGTGCCGGAGGCCGACGCGCTGCTGGTGCGTTCGGCTACCACCGTCGACGCCGAGGTACTGGCTGCGGCTCCCAAGCTCAAGATCGTCGCCCGCGCCGGGGTCGGGCTGGACAACGTCGACGTCGACGCCGCTACCGAACGCGGTGTCCTGGTGGTCAACGCTCCGACGTCGAACATCCACAGCGCCGCCGAGCACGCGATCGCGCTGCTGCTGGCCGCGTCCCGCCAGATTGCGGCGGCCGACGCCACGCTGCGTGAACACACCTGGAAGCGGTCGTCGTTCTCGGGCACCGAGCTTTTCGACAAGACCGTCGGCATCGTGGGGCTGGGCCGGATCGGCCAGTTGGTCGCGGCGCGTATCGCGGCGTTCGGCACCCACATCATCGCCTACGACCCCTATGTGTCAGCGGCGCGCGCCGCACAGCTCGGCATCGAATTGCTGCCCCTGGACGAACTGCTGACCCGCGCCGACTTCATCTCGGTGCACCTGCCGAAGACGTCCGAGACGGCCGGCCTGATCGACAAGGAGGCGCTGGCCAAGACCAAGCCCGGCGTCATCATCGTCAATGCCGCGCGTGGCGGCCTGGTGGACGAGGCGGCGCTGGCCGAAGCGATCAGCAGCGGCCAGGTTCGCGGCGCCGGGCTCGACGTGTTCTCCACCGAGCCGTGCACCGACAGCCCGCTCTTCGAGTTGCCGCAAGTGGTGGTGACGCCGCACCTGGGGGCGTCCACCGCCGAGGCGCAGGATCGCGCCGGTACCGACGTCGCCGAGAGCGTACGGCTGGCGCTGGCAGGGGAGTTCGTGCCGGACGCGGTCAACGTCGGCGGCGGCGTGGTCAACGAGGAGGTGGCGCCCTGGCTGGACCTGGCGCGCAAACTCGGCGTGCTGGCTGCTGCCCTGTCCGATGGTCTGCCCGCGTCGTTGTCGGTGCAGGTGCGCGGCGAGCTGGCAGCCGAAGACGTTGAGGTGCTGAAGCTTTCGGCTCTGCGGGGTCTGTTCTCGGCGATCATCGAGGACCCGGTCACCTTCGTCAACGCTCCGGCGCTGGCTGCCGAACGCGGTGTGACCGCCGAAATCAGCACGGCCACCGAGAGTCCCAACCACCGCAGCCTTTTGGATGTGCGGGCGGTCGCCCACGACGGCTCGAGCGTCAACGTCGCCGGCACGCTGTCGGGTCCGCAGTTGGCCGAGAAGATCGTTCAGATCAACGGCCGCAACTTCGACCTGCGGGCCCAGGGCAAGAACCTGGTGATCAACTACATCGACCAGCCCGGTGCGCTGGGCAAAATCGGCACCCTGCTGGGCGCGGCCGAGGTGAATATCCAGGCCGCGCAGCTCTCCGAGGACGCCGAGGGTCCGAGCGCGACGATCCTGCTGCGCCTCGACCAAGATGTGCCCGACGACGTGCGGAAGGCGATCTCGCTTGCGGTCGGCGCCAACAAGCTCGAAGTGGTTGACCTGTCATGAAATTGGCGATCATCGGCGGTGACGGCATCGGACCCGAAGTGGTCGCCGAGGCAGTCAAAATCCTTGATGCGGTCAAGCCGGGCGTGCAGAAGACCGAATACGACCTGGGCGCGCGGCGTTTCCACGCCACCGGTGAGTTACTGCCCCAGTCGGCGCTCGCCGAGCTGCGGGAGCACGACGCGATCCTGCTCGGGGCGATCGGTGATCCCTCGGTGCCCAGCGGCGTGCTGGAGCGAGGTCTGTTGTTGCGCCTGCGCTTTGAGCTCGATCATCACGTCAATTTGCGGCCGGCCCGGTTATACAAAGGGGTGAGCAGCCCTTTGAAACTGGAGGGGCCGGGAAATCCCAACATCGATTTCGTGGTGGTGCGAGAGGGAACCGAAGGTCCCTACACCGGTAATGGTGGCGCGATCCGGGTGGGAACTGTCCATGAGGTGGCGACCGAGGTCAGCGTCAACACCGCGTTCGGAGTGCGTCGCGTGGTGGCCGACGCGTTCGAGCGGGCCCGGCAGCGTCGCAAGCATTTGACGCTGGTGCACAAGAACAACGTGCTGACCTTCGCCGGGAAACTGTGGTCGCGAGTCTTCGCGGAGGTCGGTGCGGAATATCCCGACGTCGAGGTGGCCTATCAACACGTCGACGCCGCCACCATCTTCCTGGTCAACGACCCCGGACGCTTCGACGTGATCGTCACCGACAACCTGTTCGGCGACATCATCACCGACCTGGCCGCGGCCGTGTCCGGCGGAATTGGCTTGGCCGCCAGTGGAAATATCGACGCGACCCGGACGAATCCGTCGATGTTCGAGCCGGTGCACGGCAGCGCACCCGACATCGCCGGCAAGGGTATCGCCGATCCGACCGCGGCCATCATTTCGGTGGGGATGCTGCTCGCCCATCTTGGTGAGGCCGACGCCGCTACCCGGGTGGACCGGGCTGTCGAGACGTATCTGGCGTCTCGCGGGGACGAACGGCTTTCCACCAGCGAAGTCGGCGAACGGATCGCAGCCGGGCTGTAGTTCGCGCCCTGGTTTCTAAGCCGGGCGGCAGCAGCTTGGTCGGCACCAACGGAATCGCCATCAACGGGAACAGACCGCATAACGCCCACGCCGCTGGATATTTGGCCGCGTCGATCAAGACACCGAACAGCGGGGCACCCGCTGCCGCCATCAGCCGCTGTGTGGTGTTCTGCGCGCCCAGCGCGCGTCCGCTCCAGAACGGCCCGGCGTATTCGGTGATCGCCGTTGCCTCCAATCCGTTGTCGAGCACGGCGATTACCGAGATGGCAATCATCAGCGGCACTTCGAACAGCCAATCGTGCTCGTCAGCGAGAGCGAGCACGAACAACGTCAGCGTCGCGGCGATGGAGATGATTCGCACCGGTCGCATTCGCGAGCCGACCCGGTCCGACCAGCGGCCGACCGCGATCCGGCCCACCGCCCCGAGCAGCTGCGACAGGGTGACCCAGCCGCCGGCGGCCGCGACCGACCAGCCGTGGTCTCTCATCAGCCACACCAGCATGAACGTGACGGTTACGGTCTGCGGCATCATCAGCAGGCCCGCCACCGCGTGGATTCGCCACAGCACCAACGATCCTCGGTACGGACTGGCCAGTTCCTGCGCGGTGGCAGCTTTCCGTGATTTCCGCGGCGGGTCGATGATTCCGATCGCGCTGGCCACCGCGGAGATGGTGCACGCAAACGCCGGGAACATCAGCCCAGCGCGCAGACCGTGCTCGGCCAGCTCGGGCATCACCAACGCCCCCATGGCAATACCCAGCGGCTGGGCGGTCTGGCGGATGCCCATCGCGAGGCCGCGCTGGTGCGGCGGGAACCAAGCCGACACCAGCCGGCCACCGGCCGCGTTGCAACTCGCGGCCGCCATGCCGCCCAGAAACAGACAGACACCGACCGCCGCCATCGAATGGACCGAGGCTGCGGCGTAACTCGCCGCCGCGGTGAGCGCCGAGCCCAGCGTCAGCACGACCCGCTCGCCGACGCGGTCGAGCACGTAGCCCCATCCGACTAGGGTGACGACCATGCCCCAGCTGGGCATCGACGACAGCAGACTGGCTTCGGTCAGTGGAATTCCGCGCTTCGCCTCGAGCGAGGGAATCAAAAAAGCAATGCCGTTGATGAAGAGGAACGAACTCGCTGTCACCCACAACGAGATGATCGTGATTGACCAGCGTGCGCCGGCGCTCAGTTGGCCCGTACCCTCCGGGTCCGTGGGCATCCGCTCATGCTTGCACACGCCTTTTGAGAATTGTCCCTGGCTCGCTGGGCAGGCCCGCATCGCCCGGCTGCTAACGGCCTCGCGACCGTCACTAGGCTCACCTGAATGCGCCTTGGTCGAATCGCCAGCCCGGACGGTGTCTCTTTCGTCAGCATCGAGGGTCCGCTGGAGGATCCCAGCGCGATGATTGCCCGCGAGATCGCCGAGCACCCGTTCGGCACGCCCACGTTTACCGGTCGCTCATGGCCGGTCTCAGACGTCCGGCTGTTGGCCCCGATGCTGGCCGGCAAGGTGGTCTGCATCGGCAAGAACTACAGCGACCACATCGCCGAGATGGCAAGCTTCGGGACGGGGTCGGCCGCGGCGGATCCCATCATTTTCCTCAAGCCCAACACCGCCATCATCGGACCGAACGTGCCGATTCGTTTGCCCGCCAACGCATCACCCGTGCATTTCGAGGGGGAGCTGGCCGCGGTGATCGGCCGGCCGTGCAAGGACGTCGCCGCCGCCCAGGCCGCCGACAACATTCTGGGCTACACGATCGCCAACGACGTGTCGGCGCGCGATCAACAAAAGGCCGACGGCCAGTGGACTCGCGCCAAGGGGCACGACACCTTCTGTCCGGTTGGGCCGTGGGTCGTCACCGACGTCGACCCGGCCGATCTCGCGCTACGCACCGAGGTGAACGGCCAAGTCAAACAGGACAGCCGCACCTCGCTGATGATCCACGACGTCGGCGCCATCGTGGAATGGATCTCGGCGGTGATGACCTTGCTGCCGGGCGATCTTATCCTCACCGGGACGCCGGCCGGAGTCGGCCCCATCGAGGATGGCGACACCGTCTCCATCTCGATAGAGGGCATCGGCACCCTCTCCAATCCCGTAGTCCGCAAAGGAAAGTCGTGACTGCGCCAAGCGCCGTTCGGGTCCGCTTCTGCCCATCGCCCACCGGCACCCCGCACGTCGGGATGGTTCGCACCGCCCTGTTCAACTGGGCCTATGCGCGGCACACCGGCGGCACCTTCGTCTTTCGCATCGAGGACACCGACGCCGAGCGTGACAGCGAGGAAAGCTATCTGGCCCTGCTCGACGCGTTGCGCTGGCTGGGGCTGGATTGGGACGAGGGCCCCGAGGTCGGTGGACCCCACGGCCCGTACCGGCAGTCGCAGCGCAGCGAGATCTACCGCGAGGTGGTGGACAAGCTGCTCGCGGCGGGTGAGGCCTACTACGCGTTTTCGACGCCGGAGGAGGTCGAGGCCCGCCACGTCGCCGCCGGTCGCAACCCCAAATTGGGCTACGACAACTTCGACCGGCAACTGACCGATCCCCAGCGCGCGGCGTTCCTGGCCGAGGGCCGTAAGCCGGTGGTGCGGCTGCGGATGCCCGACGAAGACCTCACCTGGGACGACCTGGTGCGCGGGACCACTACCTTCGCGGCGGGCTCGGTGCCCGATTTCGCGTTGACCCGCGCAAGCGGAGATCCCTTATATACGTTGGTCAACCCGTGCGACGACGCGCTGATGAAGATCACCCACGTGCTGCGCGGGGAGGACCTGCTGCCGTCGACGCCACGTCAGCTGGCGTTGTACCAGGCGTTGATCCGAATCGGGATCGCCGAGCGCATTCCGGAATTCGCCCACCTGCCAACCGTATTGGGGGAGGGAACCAAAAAGCTGTCCAAGCGCGACCCGCAGTCCAATTTGTTCGCCCACCGCGACCGGGGCTTCATCCCCGAAGGGCTGCTGAATTACCTTGCGCTGCTGGGCTGGGCGATCGCCGACGATCACGATCTATTCAGCCTCGACGAAATGGTGGCCGCGTTCGACGTGGTCGACGTCAACTCCAACCCGGCCCGATTCGATCAGAAGAAGGCCGACGCCCTCAACGCCGAACATATCCGGATGCTCGACGTGGCCGACTTCACCGGCAGGCTGCGCGACTACTTCGACGTGCACGGACATCGCCTTTCGCTCGACGAGGCGGCGTTCGCCATCGCGGCCGAGCTGGTGCAGACCCGCATCGTGGTGCTCGGCGACGCGTGGGACCTGCTGAAGTTCCTCAACGACGACGAGTACGCGATCGACCCCAAGGCCGCCGCCAAGGAGCTCGGTGCGGACGGAGTCGCTGTGCTGGACGCCGCGCTGACGGCGCTGGACGGCGTGACCGACTGGACCGTGGCCCAGATCGAGGAGGCCCTCAAAGCCGCATTGATCGAGGGTCTCGAGCTCAAACCGCGCAAGGCGTTCGGCCCGATCCGGGTCGCCGCGACCGGGACCACGATCAGCCCGCCACTGTTCGAGTCCCTCGAGCTGCTCGGCCGCGACCGCAGCCTGGCGCGGTTGCGGGCCGCGCGCGACGAGGCGGTCTAAATCTTTGGTAATCTGCACAGCGGTTCGCAAAGGCCGACAACGGCTGGCAGCGGCGGTCTTCGAGGCTGGTAACGGCCCGCGAAACCCGCTCTGAACAGCGGTTTTAGGCAGCCAATGGGGTATGGTGTAATTGGCAACACAGCGGTTTCTGGTACCGCCATTCTAGGTTCGAGTCCTGGTACCCCAGCAAAAGTCTGTCAGCTGAAAGCGATTAGGTGGCCCCCGTCGGGTGAGCTATGCTGGCAGCTCGGATCGGTTCTGGCCCCGTCGTCTAGCGGCCTAGGACGCCGCCCTCTCACGGCGGTAGCGTGGGTTCGAATCCCATCGGGGCTACAAATTTACTGGCCGGTCCCCAGCACGGCCGGGGCGGTTGATCCGCCCACCGGCATCGGCGGCAAGCCAAGTTTGCGGTGATCCCACGAGCGCGAGCGCCGGGCGACGATGCGCACGCAGACCCGCTTGTTCATCATCTGCTCGACGAACGGCTTCATCTCGTCGGTGTAGGGGCCGGTGTAGCGCTCCCACACGCTGACCCCGACGCGATGCGAGACGTCGGGATCGTCGACGATCTCGGCAACGCCTTCGAAGGACACTCCACGCAATGTGTCGTAGGTGTCGCCGTCCTCGATCAAAAAGGTCACCCGCGGATCGCGGGTCAGGTTCACGGCCTTCTGAGACTTGGCTTTGGTCTCTATCCAGATTTCGCCGTCGACAACCCCGTACCACATGGCCGTCAAGTGCGGCTGGCCGTCGCGCCCGATGGTGGCCATTGTCCCGGTGCGGCTCTTGACGACGAAGTCGGCGATCTCATCCTCGGTCATGACGATGCTCGCGCGCTGATTGGTTCCCATCGCGTCAGTTTGTCAAATGGCTTTTCGGTGTGCGTTCAGGGCGCCCTGTACGCACACTGGCCGCCCTGAACGCACACTCGAAGCCTGGGGAGCCGACTACAGACGGCGAGCCATTGCGTCGGCGGCCGACAACAGGTCGGCGGCCCAGCGCGCTCCGGGACGCCGGCCGATCCGGTCGATGGGTCCCGACACCGAGATGGCCGCGACGACCACGCCGCGGCCGTCGCGCACCGGCGCCGACACACTCGCCACCCCCGGCTCGCGCTCGGCAACGCTTTGCGCCCAACCGCGCCGGCGCACTTCGGCCAGCGTCCGGTCGGTGAACTTCGCCGTCGGCAGCACGGCGTTTTGCGTGGCTGCATCGCTGTGAGCCAGCAAGACTTTGGCCCCTGAACCCGCCGTCATCGGCAACCGCGCGCCGACCGGGACCGTATCGCGAAGGCCCGCAGCCGGTTCCAGGGCGGCCACGCAAACCCGCGACGTGCCCTCGCGCCGGTAAAGCTGCACGCTTTCGCCGGTGGTCTCGCGCAACTGGGGGAGCACCGCCGCGCCGGCTGCCAGCAACGGATCGTTGACGTGCGCGGCGAGTTCGGTCAGTGCGGGCCCCAGCTGCCAACACCCTTCGTCGTCGCGCGCGAGCAGGCGATGTACTTCCAGCGCGGCCGCCAGCCGGTACGTGGTGGCCCGGGGAAAGCCGGTCCGTTCGCACAGTTCGGCTAACCCGCAGGGAGATTCCGCGATCGTGTGCAGCACACCCACGGCTTTATCCAGGACGCCGATGCCGCTATGCTGTCTCATAAAGAGATACTAGCGTCTCGCATTCTGAGATCACAGCCCAGCTTGATCGGCGAGCCGCGAATGAGGCGAATAGAGGCGAGTTCACGATGGGAACCGAAGTGCCTGCCGGCAAGCCGCGCACTCTGGCCGAAAAGGTTTGGGCCGACCACGTTGTGGTATCCGGCGCGTCAGGCGATGGGGCCGGTGCGCCCGACCTGATTTACATCGACCTGCATTTGGTGCACGAGGTCACCAGCCCGCAGGCGTTTGACGGCCTGCGCCTGGCCGGCCGTCCGCTGCGCCGGCCCGATCTGACGCTGGCCACCGAGGACCACAACGTCCCCACCGTCGACATCGACAAGCCGATCGCCGACCCGATATCGCGCACTCAGGTCGAAACGTTGCGGCATAACTGCGCCGAATTCGGTGTCCGCCTGTATCCGATGGGCGATATCGAGCAGGGCATCGTGCACGTTGTCGGACCGCAATTGGGGCTGACCCAACCGGGAATGACGATCGTCTGTGGGGACAGTCACACGTCCACCCACGGAGCATTCGCTGCGCTGGCAATGGGAATCGGAACCTCGGAGGTCGAGCATGTGCTGGCGACCCAGACTTTGCCGTTGCGGCCCTTCAAGACAATGGCGGTCAATGTCGACGGCCAATTGCCGCCCGGCGTCTCGGCCAAGGACATCATCCTCGCGTTGATCGCGAAGATCGGCACCGGTGGCGGCCAGGGCCATGTCATCGAATACCGGGGTAGCGCGATCGAGGCGCTGTCGATGGAAGGCCGGATGACGGTCTGCAACATGAGCATCGAAGCCGGCGCGCGGGCCGGAATGGTGGCGCCGGACGAGACCACCTACGAATTCCTGCGTGGCCGCCCGCACGCGCCGACCGGCGCGCAGTGGGACGCCGCACTGCAGTATTGGCAACAGCTGCGCACCGACGACGGCGCCGTTTTCGACACCGAGGTCTATCTCGATGCGGAGTCGTTGACCCCGTTCGTCACCTGGGGGACCAATCCCGGCCAGGGAGTGCCGTTGGGTGCGGCGGTGCCGGATCCCGATCTGATGACCGACGACGGCGAGCGGCAGTCCGCGGAGAAAGCGTTGGCATATATGGACCTTCGGCCGGGTATGCCGATGCGCGAGATCGCGGTCGACGCGGTGTTCGTCGGGTCTTGTACCAACGGTCGTATCGAAGATCTGCGGGTGGTGGCCGAGGTGTTGCGCGGTCGCAGAGTGGCCGACGGCGTGCGAATGCTGGTGGTTCCGGGCTCGATGCGGGTACGCGCGCAGGCCGAAGCCGAGGGCCTCGGTGAGGTATTCACCGCCGCCGGGGCCGAATGGCGGCAGGCCGGCTGCTCGATGTGCCTGGGTATGAACCCCGATCAGCTCGCGCCCGGCGAGCGTTGCGCCGCGACGTCCAACCGCAACTTCGAAGGGCGCCAGGGCAAAGGCGGCCGTACGCATTTGGTGTCACCGGCCGTCGCCGCGGCAACCGCGGTACGCGGCACGCTTTCCGCTCCGGCTGACTTGAACTGAAAACGAAATCGAGGACGAAGATGGAACCCTTTCAGACCCACACCGGGATTGGCGTGCCGCTGCGGCGCTCCAATGTCGATACCGATCAGATCATTCCTGCGGTGTATTTGAAGCGCGTCACCCGGACCGGTTTTGAGGATGGATTGTTCGCGACGTGGCGCTCAGATCCGTCATTCGTGCTCAACCTCAGTCCCTTTGACCGAGGCTCGGTCTTGGTCGCCGGACCCGACTTCGGGACCGGATCGTCGCGCGAGCATGCCGTGTGGGCACTGATGGACTACGGGTTCCGAGTCGTCATCTCGTCTCGATTCGGTGACATTTTTCGGGGCAACGCGGGCAAGTCGGGGCTGTTGGCGGCCGAAGTCAGCCAGGACGGTGTGGAACTTCTTTGGAAGCTCATCGAGCAGAGTCCGGGGCTGGAAATCACTGCCAATCTTCAAGATCGAAATATCACCGCGGGAACGACGGTGCTGCCGTTCAAGATTGACGATTACACCGCGTGGCGATTGCTCGAAGGACTCGATGATATAGCCCTTACGCTGCGGAAACTCGACGAGATCGAATCTTTCGAGGCGGCCCGTCCGGACTGGAAACCGCGCACTCTGCCCGCCCCATCAACTCCTCGATCGGGGTGAATTCCGCCCGGATCCTCTTAGATAGCAAGGCTTATTTTTCGCCTGCGTCACCGACCAAGGGCGGCAACCGGATTGCGGAAATTCCTGTCGCTTAGCCGTGAAATTGCGCGTGGCGCTTGGAAATTTGCTAGGTAAGGGTTTACCGTGTTCGCTAGTCGGTTCCCAAAATGGGACCACTGGCTTCGGAGGGTTTGGATGAACAAAGCAGAGCTCATAGATGTGCTCACACAGAAATTGGGCTCGGACCGTCGGCAGGCGACCGCCGCTGTCGAGAATGTTGTCGACACCATTGTGCGTGCGGTGCACAAGGGCGACAGCGTGACCATCACCGGGTTCGGTGTGTTCGAACAACGGCGCCGCGCAGCACGTGTGGCCCGCAACCCGCGTACCGGTGAGACGGTGAAGGTAAAGCCGACGTCCGTCCCCGCGTTTCGTCCGGGTGCTCAATTCAAAGCGGTTGTCGCTGGCGCACAGCGCCTCCCGTCGGAAGGACCGGCCGTGAAACGTGGAGTTGTTGCAGGCGCAGCCAAGAAGGTTGCTAAGAAGGCTGCGGTGAAGAAGGTTGTCAAGAAGGCCGCCGCCAAGAAGGCGCCCGCCAAGAAGGCGCCCGCCAAGAAGGCTGCGGTGAAGAAGGCGCCCGCCAAGAAGGCGCCCGTGCGTAAGGCCGCAACCAAGGCTCCGGCCAAGAAGGTTGTGAAGAAGGCTCCGGCCAAGAAGGCCGCGACCAAGGCGCCAGTGCGCAAGGCCGCAACCAAGGCTCCGGCCAAGAAGGCTGTGAAGAAGGCTCCGGCCAAGAAGGCCGCAGTCAAGCGCGGCCGCAAGTAACGTAGTAACCGAGTTCAGACGCGAATACCCTTCGGGCGGCAAGTCTGCCCCCGAAGGGTATTTCGCGTGTCAGGCCCTGACGTTGGCGGCCAGCGCGCCGCCGATGTGATCGGCCCCGACCAGTCGGCCGTCGGACAGCGACAGCACCCAAGTACTGCCCTTGTGATTGCGGGATTTGTCGGGGCGCACTCCGTCGCGCTCGCACCACCATTCGATCAGATCCGGGATCACCTTGCCCTGCGAGCAGATCACCGGTGTGCCCTTGTGCTCGGCGATACGCAGCATCCGGTGCCGGCTGCGTTTGGGGTTCTTGGCGTACGACTCCTCGGTGAGGGTGGGCTCGTTCTCGATCGTCACACCCAGCTCTTCGGCGAGCGGCTCAACGGTCTGGTGACAGCGCACCCGATCGGCGGCGTACACGTCGGTGGCGCCGAACGCCATCAGCTGTGCGACCAACGCTTCGGCCTGTGCGCGTCCTCGTTTGTCCAACGTTCGCTTGGTGTCGTCTCCGGAGAAGCGTGACTTCCGGCCCGCCGTACCGTGCCGGACCACCAATACGGTGTGCGTGTCAGCGGGCTGTTTTGCGAAGCGCTGCAACACGTTTCGGTCTTGGGCGTAGTCGAGTTTCTTCATCGCGTCGGCGACGGGCAACCAGATCAGCTTGTCGACCTCTTTGCCCGGTTCGAATTCGCCGCCGGTGCTCCGCGCCGCCCAGTAGTAGACCTTTTTGACACCCTGGTCGATCGGATAGCTCACCTTGTTGAGGCGCCTGCCGAGCACGCAGTGGTGTCCGGTCTCCTCGAGCACCTCGCGCACCGCGGCCACCGGTGCCGTTTCGCCGGGGTCCACTTTGCCCTTGGGCAGTGACCAATCGTCGTAGCGGGGACGGTGGATGACGGCGATCTCGAGCTCGGGGTTGGCCGAATCGGCGCCGGCTTGCCGCCACAGCACCGCGCCTGCGGCGTAGACGATGCGCTTGCCTGAGCGCCGACCGCCTGACGAGTTCTGGTCCGACACCACACTCCTGCAGGTCAATTCGGCCAGCGCCACACCGGCCTTGGGGTGGCCTGGAAAGTTACCACACGGCGTCAGTCGCTGCGGTGGCGCTCCATCAGTGACTCCTGGTGGTCGCGCACCGAGTGTCCTTCCCGCGGCGACGCGATCCACTGCCCGTCCGACTCGAGTTCCCAGCACCGCGTGGACGGATCCAGCGCGGACTCGAACAAGTCGTTCAGATACGCGGTCAGCTTCGGATCCTTGACCTGAACCAGCGCCTCGACCCGGCGGTCGAGGTTGCGGTGCATCATGTCGGCACTGCCGATCCAGAACTCGTTGATGCAACTGAAATGCATGATCCGCGAGTGCTCCAGGAATCGGCCGAGGATCGAGCGGACCGAAATGTTTTCCGAGAAGCCCTCGGTGCCCGGGCGCAGCGCGCAGATGCCGCGCACCACCACCTCGACCCGCACGCCGGCCCGCGACGCGCGATACAGCGCGTCGATGACCTGCTCGTCGACCAGAGCGTTCATCTTCATCCGGATCCGGCCACCGCCATGTTCGCGATGCGCGGCAATCTCGCGCTCGACGCGCTCGATGATTCCGGTGCGAACGCTGTGTGGGGCAACCAAGAGGTTGCGGTAGGAGACCTTGCGCGAGTAGCCGGTCAGTGAATTGAACAAGTCCGTCAGGTCGGCCCCGATCTCCGGGGACGCCGTGAGCAGACCGACATCCTCGTACAGTCGCGCGGTCTTCCCGTTGTAATTGCCGGTCCCGATATGGCAGTAGCGCCGGATGGTCGAACCTTCGCGCCGTACCACCAGGCAGGTTTTGCAGTGCGTCTTGAGTCCGACGTACCCGTAGACGACGTGCACGCCCGATTGCTCAAGGGTGCGTGCCCAGCGGATGTTGGCCTGCTCGTCGAAGCGCGCCTTGATCTCCACCATTGCCACGACTTGCTTTCCGGCCTCGGCGGCTTGGATCAGTGCCCGAACGATCGGCGAGTCACCGGAGGTGCGGTACAGCGTCTGCTTGATCGCCAGCACGTTGGGGTCGGCGGCCGCCTGCTCGATGAATCGTTGCACGCTCGTGGAGAACGACTCATACGGATGGTGAAGCAGCACATCGCCTTCGCGCAGCGTCGCGAAGATGCTCTTCGGTGTCTCGCGGTCGGCGAAGGCGGGACTGGTGGCCGGAATCCAGGTGCGGTCTTTCAGTGCCGGCCGGTCGACGCCGTAGATCTGCCACAACGACGAGAGGTCGAGAAGCCCGGGGACCTCAACGACGTCACCGGGATTCACGTCGAGTTCGCGCAGCAGCAGCTCCAACATGCTCTCGGTCATATCGTCGGCGATCTCGAGTCGCACCGGCGAACCGAACCGCCGGCGCGCCAATTCCCGCTCCAGCGCCTGCAGTAGGTCCTCGTCGCGGTCCTCTTCAACCTCGTACTCGGCGTTGCGGGTAATGCGGAACGCGTGGTGCTCGACGATTTCCATGCCGGGGAACAGCACCGGCAGGAACGCCGCGATCAGCTCTTCGGTTGGCAGGTACCGGATCACGGCCCGGCCCTCGTCCGTGTCGCCGGGGCTTTGAAGTTCGACGAAGCGATCGACGTTGTCGGGCACCTTGACTCGGGCGAAGTGCTGACCACCGTCGTCCTTGACCGTGACGGCGAGGTTCAGGCTCAGCCCGCTGACAAACGGGAACGGGTGCGCCGGGTCGACGGCGAGCGGGGTCAAGACCGGGAAGACCTGCTCGTTGAAATAGGTCTGCAGTTGGTCGCGCTCGGCTTGATCCAGATCGGCCCACGTGACGATATAGATGCCTTCTTGTGCGAGTGCCGGTCGCACCGAGTCGAGGAATTCCCGGGCGTGCCGGGTCGCGATCCGCTGCGTCTGTTCGCCGATGCGGGCCAGTTGCTCACGCGGTGTCAGGCCGTCGGCCGAGCGGACCGACAGTCCCATCTCGTCGCGGCGCTTGAGGCCGGCCACCCGGACCATGTAGAACTCGTCGAGGTTGGACGCGAAGATCGCCAGAAACTTGGCCCGCTCCAACAACGGCAATGAGGTATCGGCGGCCAAGGCCAGCACGCGCGCGTTGAAGTCCAGCCAGCTCAGTTCGCGGTTGAGGTAACGCTCCTCCGGCAGCACGTCGTCGATCGCGGCGGGGGTCGCCGCGGGTGGTGCTCCCACGGCGTTGTCGCCGGAATGCCACGCGGTCTCGTCGAGCTGTGCTTCAGCTTCGATATCGGTCACGATGGAATCATTGCTCATCACCCGCTGGTGCTGCTAGCGCTCGGTAGAGATCCATTCGCCGTTGGCGAGCCGTTCATCCGCCGGACAGGTTTGCCAGGCGCCTTTTCTCAATGCTGCGCGATGGCGCGCGCGGTTGCCGTTCCGACACCGAGACGGCGGGCGGCCACCAAGTCGGCAGGAGTGTCGACATCGCAGCGCAAGCCGGGCCATGCTCCCGTCAGCTCGATCGCGCCCGAACGGCGATGCCGCTCGGCCGATTCCGACCCGAAGTGTGGATCCAATGCGGCGCCGAATGCGCACAGCGCCGCGGTACCGGTTGCCAGCCGGTCGGCAACGAAGGAGCGCCGATGCTGGCGTGCGGCAGCGATCGCGCCGGCCAGCTCCTGTGTCTGTAAAGCGGGCAAATCACCCTGCAGTGCAACAACATTGGAGAAAGACTGGGCCACAGAACGTTCGGCGGCGGCAATGGCGTGGTTCAACGGATCCTCATGGCCTTGCGGTGTCGGGTCGGCGAGCACCTGCGCTCCAAGTCCCACCGCCGCGGCCGCCGCGGCGTCGTCGGGAGTGATGACCGTGATCGAGCCGACCGATGCGACCCCCGCCGCGGCGGTCACGGTGTCCACCAACATCGCCAGCACCACGGTTTCCCGGGTCCGCGCCGAGAAGACCGGAGCCAGCCTGGTCTTGGCGGCGGCCAACCGCTTGACGGCGATGATCAACGCGATATCGCCCGCACCATCATCCCTTGCGCCGCTCATGACTCAATCCTGCCAGCGCCGCCTTTCGCCCCGGTCAGCGAGCCGGGGCGCCCCGCCTCGCGGGGGACATGGTGACGGTCCCCGTCCCTGTTCTAGGGTGTAGCGGCTGCAGATGCCGCGTGGATGACAGATCGGGATGAGAAATGGCCAGCACATCGGGCGCCGTCGCGGTAATGGGCGCCGGAGCATGGGGAACCGCGCTGGCCAAGGTGCTCGCCGAGGCCGCCGAAACGACCGGAGCACCGGCAGCAGAGATCACATTGTGGGCACGTCGATCCGACGTCGCCGAGCAGATCAACACCACCCGATACAACCCCGCCTACCTGCCCGGCACCTTGCTACCGTCGGCCATCCGGGCCACCGGCGACGCGGCCGAGGCGTTACGCGGCGCGACGACCGTGCTGCTGGGCGTCCCGGCGCAGAACCTGCGGAGCAACCTCGAGCAGTGGTCCGGCCTGATCGCCGACGGTGCGACGCTGGTCAGCCTGGCCAAAGGCATCGAACTGGGCACCCTGATGCGGATGAGCCAGGTCATCGTTTCGGTGACCGGAGTCGACCCGTCGCAGGTCGCGGTGATTTCCGGGCCGAACCTGGCCAGCGAGATCTCCGAATGTCAACCCGCCGCCACCGTGGTCGCGTGCAACGACTCCGGCCGCGCGGTCGCCGTGCAGCGCATGCTGAACACCGGGTACTTCCGCCCGTACACCAACAGCGATGTGGTCGGCACCGAGATCGGCGGGGCCTGCAAGAACGTCATCGCGCTCGCGTGCGGGATGGCGGCCGGCGTCGGCCTGGGCGAGAACACCGCCGCGGCGATCATCACCCGCGGCCTGGCCGAGATCATGCGGCTGGGAATCGCGCTGGGCGCCAAGGGCGCGACGCTGGCCGGGCTGGCAGGCGTGGGTGACCTGGTGGCCACCTGCACATCGCCGCATTCGCGCAACCGGTCGATGGGTGAGCGCCTCGGCCGGGGCGCAACCATGGAGTCGGCGCTTCAGGGCCAGGACGGGCACGTCGTCGAGGGCGTGACCTCGTGCGAGTCCGTGCTCGCGCTGGCGTCCAGCTACGACGTGGAGATGCCGCTCACCGACGCGGTGCACCGGGTTTGTCACAAAGGACTCTCGGTCGACGAGGCGATGGCCCTGCTGCTGGGCCGCAGCACCAAGCCGGAATGAGCCCGTTCGCCGGTGCGGCAGGCTGGCAAAACCCGGTTAGCGATCGGCGACCCGACCTGTCGGCGTCCCAAGCGGTAGCCTCTCCAGGTTGTGAACGCCAGCGACGAGACGAGCCGGGCACCCGTGTCACGGGGTAGCCGGGTGCGCGTTGCTGTCGTCTTCGGTGGGCGCAGCAACGAGCACGCCATATCGTGTGTGTCCGCGGGCAGCATCCTGCGCAACCTCGACCCACAGCGATTCGATGTGGTCGCGATCGGCATCACCCCCGAAGGGTCGTGGGTGCTGACCGACGGAGACCCGGATGCGCTGGCGATCTCCAACCGGCAACTGCCGGGGGTGACCACCGAGTCGGGCACCGAGCTGGCGTTGCCGGCCGATCCGCGGCGCAGCGGCCAGTTGGTGTCACTACCGCCCGGCGCCGGCGAAGTCCTCGGCTCGGTCGACGTGGTGTTCCCGGTGCTGCACGGCCCTTACGGCGAGGACGGCACGATCCAGGGCCTGCTCGAACTCGCCGGCGTGCCGTACGTCGGAGCCGGTGTGCTGTCCAGCGCGGTCGCGATGGACAAGGAATTCACCAAGAAGTTGCTTGTCGCCGAGGGACTTCCCATCGGCGCGTACGCGGTGCTGCGTCCGTCGCAGCAGACGCTGCCCCCCCAGGAGCAGGAGCGCCTGGGGTTGCCGGTGTTCGTCAAGCCCGCACGCGGTGGGTCCTCGATCGGTGTCACCCGTGTCGCGCGTTGGGGCGAGCTGGCCGCCGCGGTGGCGGATGCTCGCCGCCACGATCCGAAGGTGATCATCGAGGCCGCGATCAATGGTCGCGAGCTGGAATGCGGCGTCCTCGAAATGCCAGACGGTGCAATAGAAGCCAGCACGGTCGGCGAGATCCGGGTGGCCGGCGTACGCGGACGCGAGGACGGCTTCTACGACTTCGCGACCAAATACCTTGACGACGCAGCCGAATTGGATGTACCCGCCAAGGTCGACGACGACATCGCCGACGCGGTGCGCGAATTGGCGATCCGGGCGTTCAAAGCCATCGACTGCCAGGGCCTGGCCCGGGTCGACTTCTTCCTCACCGACGACGGGCCGGTGATCAACGAGGTCAACACGATGCCGGGGTTCACCACGATCTCGATGTACCCGAGGATGTGGGCGGCCAGTGGCGTCGACTATCAGACTCTGCTGTCGACCATGGTCGAAACGGCCTTGGCCCGGGGTACGGGTCTGCGCTAACGCCCGCCGGGCCGAGCGGGATCGATGGGCACCGCCGTGATGGTGTGGTCGATCACTTCGGAGAGCTGCTGGATCGGTGTCGGCCCGGATCCCGACGGCAGGGTCAGTGCGAGATACACGGGCCGGTCCACCGTGTACCAGGTGGATCTTCCTGCGTCACCGGCGGATTGCTGTTCGGCTGTCACTTCGAACCACTGCACCCGGTCGACGATCTGGATCGCCGATCCGACCACGAAGCCGGTCGGGCGGTCCAGCCCGCAGCGCAACACCACCGCCTCGCTGCCGGTCGCGGCGCGCCAGGCGGTCGCGCCTTCGGGCGCCGGCTGCGCCAGTGGCGCACGCTGGTAGTCCCCGAGCCGCTGCGGCAGTGCCGCCGAGAGTGCGTGGCATGCGGAACTGTCGGCCTGTGGCGCCGGCACGGGGGAAAGGGCGACCGGCTGCGGCGGTGCTTGGCGGGTTGCCGCGATGACAAGGACGATTCCGATCGCCACGACCGCCACCGCAACCGCGGCGATCAGCAGGGCCCGTGGCGGTCCGCCTGGGTCGTCGGTGTCCGAACTTGCCATCACCGCCCGGATGTCGACGAAAGAGCATCGACCACCCGGGCACCTCCCATGCTCATGCACAACTGGCCCTGCTCCTCCTCAGGCGGCACACGCCCGCATCGTCGCAGCGCTCTACACTGGCGCCGTCCGCTTACGCGGGCAGGGACCAAACTTACCGCAGGTCGGACCGCGGTAGGAGGGCCGCACACGGTCGGTGCGCGCGACAGGAGGTGACGTGCGCGAAGACGTAACTGGGGAGTCGCCCACCTTGGGGCAGCTCGGTGAATTCGCCGTCATCGACCGGCTGGTCCGCGGGCGCACGCAGCCCGATGCCGTGCTGCTGGGACCCGGCGACGATGCGGCGGTGGTGTCGGCCGGCGACGGCCGGACCGTGGTGTCGACCGACATGCTGGTGGCCGGCCGGCATTTCCGGTTGGACTGGTCGACGCCCCGCGATGTCGGCCGCAAGGCGATCGCGCAGAACGCCGCGGACATCGAGGCGATGGGCGGGCGGGCCACGGCATTCGTGGTCGGCTTCGGCGCACCCGCCGATACGCCGACGGCGGACGCGGACGCGTTGGTCGACGGAATGTGGCACGAGGCAGCGCGAATCGGCGCCGGCATCGTCGGCGGCGACCTGGTCAGCGCGCCGCTATGGGTGTTGTCGGTGGCGGCGCTGGGCGACTTGGGCGGCCGGGCGCCGGTGCTGCGTTCCGGCGCGAAAGCCGGGGCGGTGCTTGCCGTCACCGGCGAACTGGGCCGCTCCGCTGCCGGATACTCACTGTTGGACAACGGGATTGGCGGATTCGACGAACTGCGTGCCCGTCATCTGGTGCCCGAACCGCCCTACGGGCAGGGCGTGGTGGCCGCGGCGGCGGAGGCTCAGGCGATGATCGACGTCTCCGACGGCCTGATCGCCGACCTGCGGCACGTCGCCGACGCGTCCGGCGTGGGGATCGACCTGTCCACCGCGGCGCTGACCCCGGACGCCGATGCGCTGAACGCGGCCGCGGCGGCGGTGGGCGCCGATCCGTGGTCGTGGGTGCTGGGCGGCGGCGAAGATCACGCGCTGGTGGCCTGTTTCGCCGGCCCGGTGCCATCCGGGTGGCGCGTCATCGGTCGGGTGCTCGACGGGCCGGCCCGGGTGCTCGTCGACGGCGCCGACTGGCAGGGATACGCGGGCTGGCAGTCGTTTGGCAGTTAAGGTGGCGCAGTGACCGCGCGCCCGTTGAGTGAACTCGTCGAACCGGGGTGGGCCGCCGCGCTGCAGCCGGTGGCCGAACAGGTGACCCAGATGGGGGAGTTTCTGCGAGCCGAGATCGCGGCCGGCCGCAAATACCTACCTGCCGGACAGAACGTCTTGCGCGCCTTCACTTTTCCGTTCGACCAGGTGCGAGTGCTGATCGTCGGGCAAGACCCGTACCCGACGCCGGGCCATGCCGTGGGCCTGAGCTTCTCGGTGGCTCCCGAGGTACGTCCGCTGCCGCGCAGTCTGTCCAATATCTTCGACGAGTACTCAGCCGACCTGGGCTACCCGCAACCCTCGTGCGGCGATCTGACGCCCTGGGCGCAGCGCGGCGTGCTGCTATTGAACAGGGTCCTCACGGTGCGTCCGAGCAATCCGGCGTCGCATCGCGGCAAGGGCTGGGAGGCGGTCACCGAATGTGCCATTCGTGCCCTGGTGGGGCGGTCGCAGCCGATGGTGTCGATCCTGTGGGGCCGCGACGCGTCGACACTCAAACCGGTGCTGGCGGAGGGTAACTGCGTGGCGATCGAGTCGCCACACCCGTCGCCGCTGTCGGCGTCGCGCGGATTCTTCGGCTCGCGCCCGTTCAGCCGCGCCAACGAACTACTCGCCGGGATGGGAGCCGACTCGATCGACTGGCGGCTGCCCTGACCGCGGCGGGCGGGCCGTCACGACTCCGGGAAGTTCACGTCCTTGGTGACGGATTTCCACTCCTCGATCGACGCCGACATCGCGGCGATCTTGTCGCGCATCGCCTTCAGCACGTCGCGGCCGAGCAGTAGCCGCAACGGGGGCTCGTCCAGCGTGGTCACCATCAGCACCGCCTCGGCCACCTTGCGTGGGTCGCCCGGCAGGTGATCGGCGAACTGCTTGATCAGGTCCTTGCGTGCTGCCACGTCGGCGTAGGCGGCGATCGGGCTGCCCGATTCCTTCATCGACCGTGTTGCCCAATCGGTGCGGAAGGCGCCCGGCTCGATCGCGGTCACCTTGATGCCCAGTGGTCGAACCTCGGTGGCCAGCGCCTCGGTCACCGCCTCGAGCGCGAACTTGGTCGACGAGTAATAGGCGTTGGGCGGGTTGGCTACCAGACCGGTCATCGAGGAAATGTTGATGATGTGCCCCGACCCGCGGGCACGCATGCCGGGCAGCACCGCCTTGATCATGTCGACGGACCCGAAGTAGTTGACGTCGAACAACTTTCGGACCTCGGCGTCCTCGCCCTCTTCCACCGAAGACAGATAGCCGTGACCGGCGTTGTTGACCAGGACGTCGATGCCGCCGAACGCCTCGTCGGCCGCCGACACCGCCCCCGCGATCTGGGCGGCATCGGTCACGTCGAGGGCCACGGCCACGGCGCGGTCGGAGAATTCGTCGGCGAGATCGCCCACCGCGTCGACCTTGCGCGCGGTCACCACCACGCTGTGGCCCGCTGCCAAGGCGGCGCGCGCGATCTCGCGGCCAAAGCCGGTGGAACAACCGGTGATCAACCAGCGCGCCATCGTTAGATCGTTCCCTCCGGTAGCCGGCGCAGATAGGCCTTGCGCCGGTCGGCCAGTTGGGCGGCGCGCTCCTGGGCGCTCACCCGCGGCAGCTGGGGCACCTCGGCGTCGAGCCGGTCGAGTTTGATCACCCGTCCGCGGGCGCCCAGGTCGTCGCGGGGACCGGTCTCGCCGAACTCGGCCATGCGCAGGGTCAAGATGGCCTCGGCCAAGCCGTCGGAGTCGATCCAGTTGGCGACGCCGGGATCGACGGGCGAGATCACGTAGGTGTAGGTGCCGTCCTGGTTGGGGACCGACTGCGCCTTGTTGAGGCTGCCGGTGCGGTCGACGAGATCGAGCGTGGTGCCCCAGATATTGCTCAGGGGAACGGTGAAGTATTCGGCGCCACCGTCGCTGAGGTCGACCACGAACGCCTCGTCGGGCTCGAGTTCGAAACGCCCCATCACATAAACCTGGTTGCGCATCGCGCCGACCTTGTCGGCCGACCAGGCCAGGTTGAAATGGTTGGCGGGCATCTTGTACACACCGTGGCTGAGCTTGCCGGTGAAGTTGGCGAAGTAATCCATCATCGCCGCGGTGGCGTCGGCCTGCTCGTCGAGGGTGCGCGCCGGCCTTACAGTAGAAGCCGGACGACCGCCAAGGCGTTGTACCTCAATATGATTGGGGTCGTCGCGGCCCCAGTCCAGCAGCACGTCACGGATGTAGAACTCGTGGGCTTCCCCAGATGTCTGCACGTGGTTGGGACGGCCGTTGGCGGGATCGGCGTCGACGGTGATGGTGTAGCTGCCGTCGGCCTCGACCGCCATGGTGCGGCCGTTGAGCACGTTGACGGTGCCCATCCGTGCGTCCCACAGCGTGAAGTAGTTCTCGGTCATGCGGTGCTCGCCGACCCGGCCGTGGATCTCGTAGCGTTCGTCGCCCGAGATCGGTATGACGCGGTACACGCTGTCGGGATTGTCGATGCCCCAGCGTGATCCGGGAATGCGACGGCCTTCCACGGGGTGCGCCAGCCGGGTGATGCAGCTGACCTTGGGCCGCAGCTTGTCCTGGTTGGACGACCACACCGCCGCCGAGAACATCACCTCGGCGAACGAATCGTCGAACCGCTCGCGCATCGCGTCCGACGCCTTGGCCCGGCCCAGCCAGGTCTGCGCCACGCTGCGGTAGGCGGCTTTGACGGTCGGGTGCTCGATCAGGTCGAGGGCGGCCAGCTCCTGTTCGCGCTGGGATGCGGTCGAGACTGGATCGTCAGGCATGCGCTGTTCCTCCGATGTGCTGTCTAAAACGCTTGTTGTACAAGGTGAATCGCTCGTCGACCTGCTCGGGTGCCAGGCCGTAGTTTTCCAGTCCGTATGGGGGGCGGGCGGCCTCGCGGGGACGCGCCTTGAGCCAGTGCCGCATCGCGGCCTCGGCGATATCGGTGAGTGGCAGGCCGATGGCGCCGTAGACGCGGGCCACCTGCCCGATCGGATCGGCCACCGCCTCGTCGAATCCGATGTCGGTGACCACCGCGGCTTCCCCGCCCGGTTCCAGGGCCCACCCGTCGCGGATCGACATGGCCCGGTCATTGGTCCAGCCCATCCTTGCCAGCCATTGCGCGCCGACCCGGTGCACGTCGACGGTGTCGGCGTGCATCGCGTGCAGGGTGGCGTTCAAACTGGCCCCCGAGGCGATCGTGGTGCGCGGGTCGCGATGCATGTGGACGATGTGCAGGTCGGGAAACTGCGCCCGCAGTAAGTCCAGATAGCCCAGGTGCGCAGGGGATTTCAGCACCCAGCGTTGTGCTTGTTGGCCACCCCCCGGACAGCGTTGCCGCTTCTGCCATCCGACGAATTGCAGCATGCGGTGCAGGTGGTGATAGGCGGGGGAGAAGTCCTGCTCGTCAAGCCAGGACCGGTAATGGGGAAGGTGGGCACCGGATTCGGGGACATGGGATAAAAATGCGTCGGCCAGAAAGACGATCTCTTCCTCGGCTTCGGCCGCGTACATCGGGTGGATGGCGAACAGATCCGGGGCCAGCTCACGGGATTTCGCTTCTCGCGCTTGGCTGATCGCGATGCGGGGATCGGCGGCGTCGGTGAACTGATAGTCCAGGCGGGGTGCGACCTCGACGACCTCCCAGCCGTAGGCGCAGCGCAAACGCGGGTCGGCGGCCAGTAGTCGTTGCAGCAGCGTCGTGCCGCTGCGCATCATTCCGACGACGACGATCGGAGCGGCGACCCGCTCCTCGAGGATCTCCGGGTGGCGGCGGATCCACTCCTGGGTACGAAGCCGCATGCGCAGGCTGTGCACGATGCCCGAGCGCAGGATGTGCACGCCGATGGCGTTGAGGTCGGCGCGCGCATAGTCGTCCAGCAACACCCGCAGCGGACCCTCGAATTCGCCGGGGCCCCATTCGGTCAGCGTCTCCTTGCGCTGCGCGTCGGCCAGCACGGCGGCCGGGTCAAAAGCGTTGTCGAAGGCGTTCGAGGCTGCCACGCGCTCAGAACTTCAGGTGCTGGCTGACATCGCCGACCTGGTCGACGAACATGATGCGGCTGTCGAACCACCACGCGCCGTCCACCCGGTGAAAGGTGTCCTGGTAATGCCCGGTGACGATCACCTGCAGCGGAAGGTCGGGGGTGGCCTGCGTGACGCAGTAGTAGGACGTGCTGCGTGCGGTCCCCGCGGCATCGTCGAGGTGCAGCTGCACATTGGTCGTGTTGTGCTTGGTCTTGGGGGTGCCGTCGTCCTCGTAGATGCGGGTGGCCATCTCGTACATCTGCCGCACCCGGGCGGATCCCTCGAACACCGTCTCCGGTGGACCGTGTTCCATACCGCAGATGCGGCCATGCTCGAAAAGTCCGGCGACCCCGTCCAGGTCGCCACCGTCGAGGAGTTCGGCGTAGGCGTAGATCAGGTTGGTGATTTCTCGCGCGCTGTCACTCATGCCAAGCCACTCCTGTGCCGTTTGCAGATCATGTTGGCAGAACTGACCCAACTTACATAGAACCGCCCATTACTCTTAGTCGCCGTGACGTTACCTTGGACGCCGAGCCGCCTCGGCAACTTGACCGGCAAACGAGTCATCGTGACCGGGGCAACCCACGGCGTGGGGCTGGGCACCGCGCAAGCTCTGGCCAAAACCGGCGCCCACGTGATCCTGGCCGTGCGCAACACCGAGTTGGGTGAGCAACGCGCCGCGGCGATGGGCGGCTCGACGTCGGTGGTCAAGCTCGATCTCGCGGACCTGTCTTCGGTGCGTGCCTTCGCCGATCGGGTCGACGGGGAAATCGACATCCTGATCAACAACGCCGGCACCCTCACCGATCGACGCATCGAGACCGTCGACGGCTTCGAGATGACGCTGGGCACCAACCTGCTCGGACCGTTCGCGCTGACCAACCTGCTGCTGCCCCGGGTGCGCTCGCAGATCATCAACGTCGGCTCCGACGCGCACAAGTCGGCCACGCTGCGACTCGACGACATGCACCTGCGCCGCGCCAAGTGGACGAGGCTGGGGTCCTATGCGGCCTCCAAGCTCGCGGTCATGTTGTGGGGGCTCGAGCTGGACCGTCGACTGCGGGCCGGCGGTTCGGCGATCGTCAGCCAACTCACCCACCCGGGGTGGGTGGCCTCGAACATCTCGAACGTCTCGGACGCGCCGTTGATGTCGTTGGTGCAAAAGGCCGTCAAGGTGGTGGCCGACCGGTTCGCCAACGACATCGACGAGGGTGCGGCGCCCACCTTGTACTGCATCAGCGAACCGGTGCCGCCGGGCAGCTTCGTCGGTGTCAGCGGCAGGATGGGCCTGCGCGGCGGCCCGGTGCTGATCGGTCGTTCGGAGCTCGCGTGCGATTATGACGCGGCCGCCCGGCTGGTGGCGTTCGCCGAGGAACAGACCGGGACAACGCTGGAGGTATAGCCATGGGTGAACTCGACAATTCGGTCGCCGTCATCACCGGCGCAGCGCGCGGCCAGGGTCGCAGCCACGCCGTGGCGCTCGCCGAACAGGGCGCCGACATCATCGCGGTGGACATCTGCGCCGATATCGACGCGATTCCCTACCCGCTGGGGACCAAATCGGATCTCGACGAGACCGCACGGCTCGTCGAAGCCGCAGGTCGAAAGGTCGCGACCGTCGTCGCCGACGTCCGCGACCTGACCCAGCTGGAGGCCGGGGTGCGCAGCGGCATCGACGACCTCGGAGAGGTGGACATCGTCATCGCCAATGCCGGGGTGGTGGCGATCGGTGACCCCGAAACCAATTCCGAGCCGGTGTTCACCTCGATCGTCGACACCAATCTCAAGGGGGTCTGGCACACGCTGCTGGCGACGGTGCCGTCGATCATTCGCCGGGGCCGGGGCGGTTCGATCGTGATGGTCAGCTCGTCGCAGGGCCTGACCGGCCGGGGTGGCGACGGCAGTGCCGCGATGTTCGCCTACGCCGCGTCCAAGCACGGCGTGGTGGGCTTGATGCGTTCGGCCGCCAATGCCTATGCGCCACACAAGATTCGGGTCAACTCGGTGCATCCGAGCGGTGTCTCGACGCCGATGATCATCAACGACTTCGTGGTGAACCGGATGCTGGAGAATCCGAACCCGGCGGTCTCGCAGATGTTGTTGCCCGACGTGCCGTTGGTCGAACCGCAGGACGTGACGGAAGCGGTGCTGTGGTTGGTCGGTCCCCGTGCGCGCTACGTGACCGGCGTGTCGATACCCGTCGACGCCGGGCACATCGTGATGTAGCTGCGGCCGGCTAGCCCCGGACTAGCCCCTGAGGACCTTGCCGGCCTTGATGCAGGACGCGCAGGCGTTGACGCGCTTCTTGTTGCCGCCGGGACGAGCCACGACGTGCACGGTCTGAACGTTCGGGTCCCAGCGCCGGCTGGTGCGCCGGTGGGAGTGCGACACCGACTTGCCGAAGCCGGGGCCTTTCCCGCAGATGTCGCACACAGCGGCCATCGTTCAAGCTCCTCAAATGTTCTCGGGGGTCCGGCACGGATAGTCGAGACGCGCCGCGACAGCCCAGGATACCGACTCTGGTGGGCAACCACCAAAACGATCCACAACTGACTCCCCGGCTTAGCTCTGACGCTGTCGCCGCCGCTGGCTAGGCTCAGTAGGGCGGTCAGCCCTGGCCCGCCGGCGGCTGGCTCGAATGAGGCTCCGAGGAGGTGGGTCACAGTGGGCAATCCGGATCGTCCGCTCGACGCGCCGGCCTTGCGGGACTGGGCGCACACCGCGGTCAGCGACCTGATCACTCACATCGACGAGATCAACCGCCTCAACGTGTTCCCGGTCGCCGACTCCGATACCGGCGCAAACATGCTGTTCACGATGCGTTCCGCGCTGGCCGAGGCCAACGCGGGGATCGGCGTCGACGGCGGCCCCAGATGCGTGTCGCGGGTCGCCTCCGCCCTGTCGGTGGGCGCGCTGAACGGCGCGCGCGGCAACTCCGGGGTGATCCTGTCGCAGATCCTGCGGGGTATCGCCGACGTCACCGCGACCGCGGCCGCCGCTTGCGGCGGTGAACTGCCGCACCTGGACGCCGCGCTGCTCGGCGCGGCGTTGCAGCGCGGCGTCGAGCTGGTGATCGCCTCGATGGGCGGCCAGGAGGTCGCGGGGACCATCGTCTCGGTGCTGCGAGCCGCCGCCGACGCCGTCGACGAGTGCGCGAACGACGGGCTGGCCTCGGCGATCACCGCGGCCGGCGACGCTGCGGTGGTCGCGCTGGAAAAGACCCCTGAGCAGCTGGATGTGCTTGCCGATGCCGGTGCCGTGGACGCCGGCGGGCGGGGCCTGCTGGTGCTGCTGGACGCGCTGCGCTCGACGGTCATCGGGCAGGCGCCGGCCCGCACGGTCTATGAGCTCTCGCCGCGCGCGGCGCCGACGGCGGGCACGACCGAACGGCCCGCGCCGCAGTTCGAGGTGATGTACCGGCTCGACGGCTGCAATCCGCCGGCCGCGAATGCCCTGCGGGACCGGCTGATGGGCTTGGGTGATTCCGTGGCCATCGCCGCCGCGCCCTTCACCAATCAAGCGACGTACTCGGTGCACGTGCACACCGACGATGCGGGCGCCGCCGTCGAAGCGGGGCTGGCGGCCGGGCGGCTCAGCCGGATCGTGATCTCGGCGCTCAGCGGCGGGGCCGTCGGGCGACCAGCGGGCAGCTGGACCAGGGAACGCGCGGTGCTGGCCGTCGTCGACGGCGACGGCGCCGCCGAGCTGTTCGCCGGCGAGGGTGCCCACGTGCTGCGGCCGGCCGCGGACGCGGGCGACCTGACCACCGACATCAGCGCTCACCAGCTGATGCGGGCAGTGGTCGACGCCGGTGCCGCGCAGGTGATGGTGCTGCCGAACGGCTATGTGGCCGCCGAGGAGCTGGTGGCCGGCTGCACCGCGGCCATCGGCTGGGGCATCGACGTGGTGCCGATCCCGTCGGGGTCGATGGTGCAGGGGCTGGCCGCGCTGGCCGTGCACGAAACGGACCGGCCGGCCGTCGACGACGGCTACACGATGGCCCGCGCCGCCGGTGGGGCCCGGCACGGATCGGTGCGCATCGCGAGCCAGAGCGCGTTGACCTGGGCGGGTCGGTGTCAGCCGGGCGACGGCCTGGGCATCGCGGGTGGCGAGGTGCTGATCGTGGCCGCCGACGCGGCCGCGGCCGCGAACGGACTCATCGATCTGTTGCTGGCCGCGGGCGGGGATCTGGTGACGGTGCTGGTCGGCGCGGGCATCGAGGCCGACGCCGATGCCACCGCGGTCTGCGACATCCTGGGCGAGCACGTCCACGACAACCATCCCGGGACCGAGCTGGTGACTTACCGGACCGGGCATCGCGGTGACGCACTGCTGATCGGGGTCGAGTAGCCGTGGTGTCGCTGTCCGATCGGCTGGACTACGTGCTGGGCGCCAAGGCCGCGGAGTCCCTCGACGAGGTGTTCGGCATCCGGACCGTCGACGACCTGCTGCGCCACTACCCCCGCAGCTACACCGAAACGGCCGCGAAATGGGATGCCGAGGACGAGCGGCCCGAACAGGGTCAGCACATCACCCTCGTCGACACCATCACCGACACCCACTCGTTCCCGATGAAGAAGAACCCGAGGCGCAAATGCCTGCGCATCACCGTGGGCTCCGGTCGCAGCAAGGTGACCGCGACGTTCTTCAACGCGGACTACCTCGGCAAGGACCTCACCAAGGGCACGCGGGTAATGCTCTCCGGCGAAGTCGGATACTTCAAAAACGTCATGCAGCTGACGCACCCGGACTTTCTCATCCTGGACTCGGTCGGTGGACGCAACCGCGGCAGCAAGTCGCTCAAAACCATCGCCGACACCGCTCCGGCCTTCAGCGGCGAGGATCTGATGTCGGCATTCGACCGCAGGTTCTTCCCGATCTATCCGGCCAGTACCAAGCTGCAGAGCTGGGACATCTATGCCTGCGTGCGCCAGGTGCTCGAGGTCCTCGATCCGGTGACCGATCCGCTGCCCGACGAGCTGATCGCCGCCCACCACCTGATGTCCGAAGATGCGGCGCTGCGCGCGATTCATCTGGCCGAGGACGAGGCGGAACGCCGGCACGCGCGGGAGCGATTGACCTTCGACGAAGCCGTCGGGCTGCAGTGGGCGCTGGTGTCGCGCCGGCATGGTGAGCTGTCGCAATCGGGACCACCGGCACCGCCACAGTCTGATGGTCTGGTCGCAGAACTATTGCGGCGCTTGCCCTTCGAGTTGACCGCGGGACAACGCGAAACGCTCGACGTGCTGTCCGAGGGCCTTGCGGCCACTCGCCCGATGAACCGGCTGCTGCAAGGTGAGGTCGGCTCCGGCAAGACGATCATCGCGGTGCTGGCGATGCTGCAGATGGTCGATGCGGGTTACCAGTGCGCACTGTTGGCGCCTACGGAAGTGCTTGCCGCACAACATCTTCGGTCGATCAACGATGTGCTCGGCCCATTGGCGATGGCCGGCCAGCTGGGCGGGGCCGACAACGCGACCCGGGCCGCGCTGCTGACCGGATCGATGTCGACCGCGCAGAAGAACCAAGTCCGCGCCGAGATTGCCGGCGGTGAAGTGGGCATCGTCATCGGCACGCATGCCCTGCTGCAGGATTCGGTGGAATTTCACAACTTGGGCATGGTCGTGGTCGACGAGCAGCACCGGTTCGGCGTGGAGCAACGAGACCAGTTGCGCGCCAAGGCTCCTGCCGACATCACGCCGCACCTGTTGGTGATGACGGCGACACCGATACCGCGCACGGTCGCGCTGACCGTCTACGGCGACCTGGAAACCTCGACGCTGCGCGAGCTGCCGCGCGGACGCCAGCCCATCACCAGCAACGTCATTTTCGTGCACGACAAACCCGCCTGGCTGGACCGCGCCTGGCAGCGCATCCGCGAGGAGGTCGCGGCCGGCCGGCAGGCCTACGTGGTGACGCCCCGTATCGACGAGACCGACGAGTCGGAGAAAAAGGAAGAAGACGCGCGCCCGACGGAAACCGCCGAGGGCCTGTTCGCCCGATTGCGCTCCGGTGAGCTGTCGAATCTGCGGCTGGGGCTGATGCACGGGCGGTTGCCCGCCGAAGAGAAGGACGCCGCGATGGCGGCTTTTCGCAACGGCGAGACCGATGTTCTGGTGTGTACCACCGTCATCGAGGTCGGGGTCGACGTCCCCAATGCCACCGTGATGCTGGTGATGGACGCCGACCGGTTCGGGATCAGTCAGCTGCATCAGCTGCGCGGCCGCATCGGCCGTGGCCAGCATCCGAGCCTTTGTCTGTTGGCCACCTGGAGCTCGCCGGGCTCGCCCGCCGGCCGGCGGCTGCGCGCGGTCGCCGAAACCCTGGACGGATTCGCCCTTTCCGAGCTCGATCTCAAAGAGCGCCGCGAAGGAGATGTGCTGGGCCGCAACCAGTCTGGCCGGGCGATCAATTTGCGGCTGCTGTCGCTGGCCGACCACCTGGCGTTCATCGAAGCGGCGCGCGAATTCTGCACCCGGGAATATGAATCCGACAGCCGGCAGCCCGGATTGGCTTCGCTGGCAGCGCAATTCACCGATACCGACCGCATCGAATATCTGGACAAATCGTGAACCGCAAGGTGCTGCTGTGGTTGTCGGTGGCTGCGGTGCTCGCGGTGCTGGTCGCCTATCAGACGCTGGATTCCACGGCGGCCAAGCATGCGGAAATCACCGCCCGCGCCGATGTGCCCACGGTGGCGCCGGGAACTGATGTGCTGGCCGGCATTGCGGTGCAGCCGCTACGGGTGCACCGCTACGACTACCGCAGGGCGGCCTACGGCGACGCCTGGGACGACGACAACGACGCGCCGGGCGGGCACAACGGCTGCGACACCCGCGACGACATTCTCGACCGTGACCTCGTTGACAAGACCTACGTGGCGATCAAGCGGTGTCCCAACGCCGTGGCCACCGGCACGCTGAATGACCCGTACACCAACACCACGATCGCCTTCCAACGCGGCGCCAAGGTGGGCGAAGCGGTGCAGATCGACCACATCGTCCCGCTCGCTTACGCCTGGGATATGGGAGCGTTCGGCTGGCCGGATCCCGAGCGGCGGCGTTTCGCCAACGACCCGGCGAACCTGCTGGCCGTCCAGGGGCAGGCCAATCAGGACAAGGGCGATCTGCCGCCGGCATTGTGGATGCCGCCGAACAAGGCATTCGCCTGCCAGTACGCCATGCAGTTCATCGCGGTGCTGCGTGGGTACCAGCTGCCGGTCGAGCAGGCGTCGGCGGGCGCATTGCGTCAGGCCGCCGCAACCTGCCCGACGGGAACGGGTCAGGCGCCGTCGTAGGTGTCCGGGTCCGGGCGCAACCGAGTTCCGTCATTGAGCGCGTTGATCGCGTCCATGTGCTCGGCGGCCAATTCGAAATCGAACACGTCGATGTCGGTGGCGATGTGCTCGGCGTTGGCCGAGCGGAAGACGACCGCGTTACCCAGCTGCAGGTTCCACCGCAGCAGCACCTGCGAGGGCGTCTTGCCGTATTCGCCGGCGACCGAGTTCACGGTCGGGTTGTCATTCAACTTGCCCAGTGCCAGCGGCGTGTAGGACTGCGTCACGACATTGTGCTGCGCGTTCGTCTTGCGCATGTCGGCCTGGTTGAGCAGTGGGTGCAGCTCGATCTGATTGACCGCCGGTGTCGTGAAGACCAGATCGATGACCATCGACAGGTGCTCCTCGGTGAAGTTGGCGACGCCGATCGAGCGGGCGCGTCCGTCGCTGCGGAGTTGCAGCAGCCCACCGAAGGAGTCCACATACATGCCCTGCGGGGCGGCCGGCCAGTGAATGAGGTAGAGGTCCAGGTAGTCCAGGCCCAGTCGTTCCAGGCTGGCGTTGCAGGCATCCTGAGAGCTCGTCAAGCCCTGGTCCGCGGTGGCGAGTTTGGTGGTGACGAACAATTCCGCGCGGGGAATCCCGGAGCCGGCGATCGCGCGACCGACCGCGGCTTCATTGCCGTACGCCGTGGCGGTGTCGATCAGCCGGCAGCCGACCTCCAGCGCCGCCGATACCGCGCGTTCGGTCTCGTCTTCCGACAAATCCGCGACGCCGAGGCCGAGCACCGGCATCGTGTTTTCGTCATTGAGAGTGATCGAGGGTGCGGCGAGGCCCGCATCGCCAGTCAACGTCATTCACCTACCTGTGAAACTGAAGGTTCGTGGATCAGGACCAAGCCGCGTTCCGTCGTCCAGCGAGGAAATCGCCGCCATGTGACTGGCGCTGAGTTCGAAATCGAACACGTCGAAGTTGCTCGCAATCCGTGCAGGGTTCACCGACTTGGGGATCACGATATTACCGAGCTGGATATGCCACCTAATCAACGCCTGGGCGGGTGTCCGCCCACTTTCTTCGGCGATGGCGGTGACGGCCGGGTGTGTCAGCAGCGCTCCTTGCCCCAGCGGCGCCCACGCCTCGGTCGCGATACCGCGCTGGGCATGGACTTTCCGTAATTCCGTCTGAGGAAAACGAGGGTGCAGTTCGACCTGATTGACCGCGGGAACGATGCCGGTGGCATCGATCAGAACCATGAGGTGCTCGGCCTCGAAATTGCTGACTCCGATGGACCGGATCCGGCCCTGGTCGCGCAGGTGAGCGAAAGCCTTGAAGGTTTCGACGAACTTTCCCACCGCGGGCAGCGGCCAATGGATCAGGTAGAGATCGAGATAGTCGAGGCCGAGCCGGTCCATGCTGGCGTCGAAGGCCGTCAACGTGCTGTCGTAGCCCTGGTCCGCGTTCCACAATTTGGTCACCACGTAGAGTTGGTCGCGCGGCACGTCGGACTCGGCAATCGCGCGCCCGGTTTCCCGTTCATTGCGGTAGGCGGCGGCGGTGTCGATATGCCGGTATCCGGCGCGCAGCGCACTACTCACCGCCTGCTGGGTCTGCGCCGGAGGGACCTGGAAGACTCCGAGCCCGACGGTGGGGATCGCATGACCGTCATTGAGCGTGACTACGTTTTTTCCGTTTTTTTCTAGGGGGCCCGCCATGACACAGAGTCTGCCAGGCGCACCGGACCTGCATCTGGAACCCGGGCGTGGATCGGCTCACTGGGCCAGTCGCGTGCAGGACATTGTCACCAACGTTGGCGTCAAGGTCATTCCGTGGATTCCGACGCCGGCCAAGCGGGTGATGTTCGGCGGCCGGTCGATCATCATCGACGGCAACACGCTTGATCCCACCCTGCAGCTGATGCTGTCTGGTCTGCGGCTGGGCGGTATCGACGGCTTGGCGGTCGATGGCGACCCGCTGGCATCGCGTATGCAGATGCGCCAGTCGATCCTGGCCATGCCCGGGCCCCAGATTCACGTCACGGTTGACGACCTGACGATCCCCGGACCCGCCGGCGAGATCCCGGCGCGGCATTACCGCCCGGCCAGTGGCCAGGCCTCGGACTTGGTGGTCTTCTACCACGGCGGGGGCTGGGTGCTCGGCGATCTCGACACCGCCGACCCGCTGTGCCGGCTGACCTGCCGCGACGCCGGAGTGCACGTGCTGTCGATCGACTACCGGCTGGCTCCCGAGCACCCGGCGCCGGCCGCCATCGACGATGCCTATGCGGCGTTCAAGTGGGCCTACGAGCACGCCGGCGAACTCGGCGCGATCCCCGGGCGTGTCGCGGTCGGCGGAGACAGCGCGGGCGGCAACCTGGCCGCGATCGTGTGCCAGCTGACGCGCGACGAGGGTGGCCCGGCGCCACTGCTGCAGTGGCTGATCTACCCGCGGACCGATTTCACCGCGCAGACCCGGTCGCTCAGCCTGTTCGCCCGCGGCTTCTTGCTGACCAAGCGGGACATCGACTGGTTCACCGCCCAGTACCTGCGCGGCACCGGCATCGACCCGGCGGACCCGCGGGTATCGCCGCTGCTGGCCGAGTCGCTGTCCGGGCTGGCGCCCGCGCTGATCGCCGTTGCCGGGTTCGACCCGTTGCGCGACGAAGGCGAGCGTTACGCCACGGCGCTGCAGGCCGCCGGCACCGCCGTGGATCTGCGGTGCTTGGGTTCGCTGACGCACGGTTTCGCCAGTCTGTTTCAGCTCGGCGGCGGCAGCGCGGCCGCGACCAGCGATCTCATTTCGGCCCTGCGCGCCCACCTGAGCCGGGCCTGATTTGCCCACGGGCGCTCGCCGGTAATCTAGAAGCGCCATCCCGACCGCGGTCGAGACGCCCGAAAGCCGACCTAAACACAGAAGGACCAGGGAACCTGTGGCCGACAAATCGAAACGTCCCCCCCGATTCGACCTGAAGTCCGCAGACGGCAAGTCCGGCCGCCTGATTCAGATCGGCGGTACCGCGTTCATCATCATCTTCGCGGTCGCGCTCGTCTTCTACATCGTGTCGTCGCATCACGACAAGAAGGGCGCCGTCGCCGGGCAGGGCGACACGGTGCGCGTGACGTCGAGCAAGGTGGTCAACCAGCCCGGGACGAACAACCCCAAGGCTGTGGTGACCTTCTACGAGGACTTCCTGTGCCCGGCCTGCGGTAATTTCGAGCGCACCTTCGGGCCGACGGTCTCCAAGCTGATCGATTCCGGCGCCATCGCCGCCGACTACTCGATGGTGGCCATTCTCGACAGCTCCAAGAACCAGAACTATTCCTCGCGGGCGGGGGCGGCGTCCCTGTGCGTCGCCGACGAGAACATGGATGCGTTCCGCCGCTTTCATACCGCGCTGTTCACCACCGGTATCCAGCCCGACGAGCGGGGCACCAGTTTCCCCGACAACGCGAAACTGATCGAACTCGCCCGTGAAGCCGGCGTCGTCGGCAAGGTGCCGGACTGCATCAACAGCGGGAAGTACCTCTCCAAGGTCACCGGGGAAGCTGCGGCCGCGAATATCACCGCCACCCCGACGATCAAGATCAACGGCGAGAACTACGACCCGTCGACACCCGATGCGCTGGTCGCCAAGATCAAGACCATCGTGGGTGACGTGCCGGGCATCGACGCACCCGTCGCCCCGCCGGCTTCGTGACGGTCGCGGTGTCGGTCGAACCCGCCGAGCGATCCGGCGACCCGACACCGGCTTCGACGCGTGACTCATCCGCGCCGACGCTCAGTGCATGGTGGGTGCTGATCGCCGGCGCGGTCGGCCTGGCCTCGTCGGCGACCCTGACGGTGGAGAAGATCGACATCCTGCTCAACTCGTCCTACGTGCCGTCGTGCAACCTCAACCCGATCCTCTCGTGCGGCTCGGTGATGATCACGCCGCAGGCATCGGTGCTTGGCTTCCCGAACCCACTGCTGGGCATCATTGCGTTCACCGTCGTGTTGGTTGCCGGCGTCCTGGCAGTAGCGAAAGTATCTATACCTCAATGGTTTTGGTCCGCGCTTGCGGCCGGACTACTGGTCGGTGCGGGGTTCGTGCACTGGCTGATCTTCCAGAGTCTGTACCGGATCGGGGCGTTGTGCCCCTACTGCATGGTGGTGTGGGCGATGACGATCACGCTGCTGGTGGTGGTCGCGTCCCTCGCATTTCGTCCGGTGCTCGAGAGCCGCGACAGCACCGCGGCACGGTTGCTCTACCAATGGCGATGGTCGATCACCGCGCTGTGGTTCACCGGGGTGTTTCTGCTGATCATGATGCGTTTCTGGGACTATTGGTCGACACTTCTGTAAGGAGTCGAAGGTGATCTCCAAGGTGCTGGTGGCCAATCGCGGCGAGATCGCGATACGCGCATTCCGCGCGGCCTACGAACTCGGTGTCGGCACGGTGGCCGTCTACGCCTACGAGGACCGCAATTCGCAACACCGGCTCAAGGCCGACGAGTCCTATCAGATCGGCGACGTCGGTCATCCCGTGCGGGCCTACCTGTCCCTCGACGAGATCGTCGAAACCGCCCGCCGGGCCGGCGCCGACGCCGTCTATCCCGGGTACGGCTTTTTGTCGGAGAACCCGGACCTGGCCGCGGCCTGTGCGGCCGCCGGCATCACGTTCGTCGGCCCCAGTGCCGAAATCCTTGAGCTGACCGGAAATAAGGCGCGGGCAATCACTGCCGCCCGCGAAGCCGGGCTGCCCGTTCTCACGTCCTCGGCGCCGTCGGCGTCGGTCGACGAGCTGGTGGCTGTGGTGGAGTCCGAGGCCGAAGAGATGCGGTTTCCGTTGTTCGTCAAGGCCGTTGCCGGTGGCGGGGGACGCGGCATGCGCCGCGTCGCCGACATCGCCGCGCTGCCCGAAGCGATCGAGGCGGCCAGCCGTGAGGCCGAGTCGGCTTTCGGTGACGCAGGCGTCTATCTCGAGCAGGCGGTGATCAGGCCGCGCCATATCGAGGTGCAGATCCTGGCCGACAACGCCGGCAACGTGATCCATCTGTACGAGCGCGACTGCAGCGTACAGCGTCGTCACCAGAAGGTCATCGAATTGGCGCCCGCGCCAAACCTTTCCGTGGAGCTGCGAGACAAGATTTGCGCGGACGCCATCACTTTCGCCCGGCACATCGGGTACAGCTGTGCGGGCACCGTGGAGTTTCTGCTGGACGAGAGCGGCCACTACGTCTTCATCGAGATGAACCCGCGGATTCAGGTGGAGCACACCGTGACCGAGGAGATCACCGACGTCGACCTGGTCTCCAGCCAGCTGCGTATCGCGTCCGGCGAGACGCTGGACGACCTGGGCCTACGGCAGGAGAACATCCGTCCGCACGGCGCCGCGTTGCAGTGCCGGATCACGACCGAAGATCCGGCCAACGGGTTCCGGCCCGACACCGGCCGGATCAGCACGTATCGCAGCCCTGGCGGTGCCGGCATCCGTCTGGACGGCAGCACCAACCTCGGTGCGGAGATCGGCGCCCACTTCGATTCGATGCTGGTCAAATTGACCTGCCGGGGCCGCGACTTCCACACGGCGGTGTCCCGTGCCCGCCGTGCGATCGCGGAGTTCCGGATTCGCGGGGTCTCGACGAATATTCCGTTCCTGCAAGCGGTTCTGGAGGACCCGGACTTCCAGGCCGGCCGGATCACCACGTCGTTCATCGACGAGCGGCCACAGTTGCTGACCGCACGAGCGTCGGCCGACCGCGGCACCAAAATCCTCAACTATCTGGCGGACGTCACCGTCAACCACCCGCACGGCACCCACCCGTCGACGGTGTACCCGCACGACAAGCTGCCCTTCATAGACCCGACCGATCTCGAGGTGGCGCCGCCGGCCGGATCCAAGCAGCGGCTGGTTGAGTTGGGGCCGGAGGGCTTTGCGCGCTGGCTGCGCGAATCGCCTGCGGTGGGCGTGACCGACACGACCTTCCGTGACGCCCACCAGTCGCTGCTGGCGACCCGGGTACGCACCAGCGGGCTGATGATGGTGGCGCCCTACCTGGCCCGGACGATGCCGCAGCTGTTGTCGGTGGAGTGCTGGGGCGGTGCGACTTACGACGTGGCGCTGCGCTTCCTCAAGGAGGATCCCTGGGAGCGGCTGGCCACGCTGCGCGAGGCGATGCCCAACATCTGCCTGCAGATGCTGCTGCGGGGCCGAAACACCGTGGGGTACACGCCGTATCCGGAACTGGTCACGACGGCCTTCGTCGACGAGGCGACCGCGACCGGCATCGACATCTTCCGCATCTTCGACGCGCTGAACAACCTGGACTCCATGCGCCCGGCGATCGACGCGGTCCGCGAAACAGGTTCGGCGATAGCCGAAGTCGCGATGTGCTACACCGGAGACCTGTCCGACCCGGGCGAGCAGCTCTACACGCTCGACTACTACCTGAACCTGGCCGAGCGGATCGTGGAGGCCGGAGCGCACGTGCTGGCCATCAAGGACATGGCCGGACTGTTGCGACCGCAGGCCGCGCACAAACTGGTCAGCTCGCTGCGCAGTCGCTTCGACCTGCCGATCCACGTGCACACCCACGACACCCCGGGCGGTCAGCTGGCCAGCTACCTGGCCGCCTGGCAGGCGGGGGCCGACGCCGTCGACGGGGCCGCCGCGCCGCTGGCGGGAACCACCAGCCAGCCCGCGCTGAGTTCGATTGTTGCCGCCGCCTCGAACACCGAACACGACACCGGTCTGTCGCTGCAGGCGGTCTGCGCGCTCGAGCCGTACTGGGAGGCACTGCGAAAGGTCTACGCTCCCTTCGAATCCGGGCTGCCTGGACCGACGGGCCGGGTCTACCACCACGAAATCCCGGGCGGCCAATTGTCGAACCTACGGCAGCAAGCGATTGCGCTGGGGCTGGGGGATCGATTCGAACAGGTGGAGGAGGCCTACGCCGGTGCCGACCGCGTGCTGGGCAGGCTGATCAAGGTCACCCCGTCGTCGAAGGTGGTCGGCGACCTGGCGCTGGCTCTGGTGGGCGCCGGATCCAGTGCTGACGAATTCGCCGCCGACCCGGCACGATTCGACATCCCGGAATCGGTGCTGGGATTCCTGCGTGGCGAGCTGGGCGATCCGGCCGGTGGCTGGCCGGAGCCGCTGCGCAGCGCCGCGCTGGCCGGCCGCGCGCCCGCCAAGCCGGTCCCGCAGCTCAGCGGAGAGGACGAGGCCGTCCTCGCGCTGACCGGGCATAAACGTCAGGCCACGCTCAACCGGCTGCTATTCCCTGGTCCGACAAAGGAATTCGAGGAGCACCGGGACATCTACGGCGATACGTCGCATCTGTCGGCCAATCAATTCTTCTACGGTCTGCGCCAAGGCCATGAGCATCAGGTCACACTGGAACGCGGGGTCGATCTGCTGATCGGGCTCGAGGCCATCTCCGAACCCGACGAGCGTGGCATGCGCACAGTGATGTGCATCATCAACGGTCAGCTCCGCCCGGTGCTGGTGCGCGACCGCAGCATTGCCAGCACGGTACCGACCGCCGAGAAGGCCGAACGAGGCAATCCCGACCACGTCGCGGCGCCATTCGACGGGGTCGTCACGGTTTCGGTGGCCGAGGGCGATCGGGTGAGCGCCGGCGCGACGATCGCCACCATCGAGGCGATGAAGATGGAAGCTCCGATCACGGCTCCCAAAGACGGAACCGTGGCGCGGGTAGCGGTGTCGAGCACTGCGCAGGTCGAGGGCGGAGATCTGCTGGTGGTGCTGAGCTGACCCGCATCATCGGCGGCGTCGCCGGAGGGCGGCGCATCGCGGTGCCGTCCCGGGGAACCCGGCCGACCACCGATCGGGTGCGCGAGTCGCTTTTCAACATTGTCGCCTCGCGGCTGGATCTGACCGGTCTGGCGGTGCTGGACCTCTACGCCGGCTCGGGTGCACTGGGTCTGGAAGCGCTCTCGAGAGGCGCGGCCTCCGCGCTGTTCGTCGAGTCCGATCAGCGCACCGCGGCCGTCATCGCGCGCAACATCGAAGCCCTGGGTCTGCCCGGTGCGACGTTGCGCCGGGGCGCGGTGGCCGCGGTGCTGGCGGGTGGCGCCGGATCCCCGGTGGATCTGGTGCTGGCCGACCCGCCCTACGACGTCGAGACCGCAGAGGTCCAGGCCGTCTTGGCAGCTCTGAGCATGCACGGCTGGGTGCGCGAGGCGAGTGTTGCGGTGATCGAGCGCGCCGCCGCCGGCCCACCGCTGACCTGGCCGGACGGCTGGACCCGGTGGCCGGACCGTGTTTACGGCGACACCCGTTTGGAACTGGCCGAATTTGGCTGACGCGCCCTGCTACCTTGGTCGCTTATGAGCGGCGCCGTTTGCCCGGGCTCCTTTGACCCGGTGACGTTGGGCCACATCGACGTCTTCGAACGCGCCTCGGCCCAGTTCGACGAGGTGATCGTCGCGATCCTGACCAACCCCGCCAAAAAGGGGATGTTCGACATCGACGAGCGCATCGCGATGATCGAAGAGGCGACGACTCATCTGCCGAATCTGCGCGTCGAGGTCGGGCAAGGCCTGGTGGTGGACTTCGTCACGTCGCGCGGGATGACCGCGATCGTCAAGGGCCTGCGCACCGGCACCGATTTCGAATACGAGTTGCAGATGGCGCAGATGAACAAGCACGTCGCCAATGTGGACACATTTTTCGTGGCCACCGCGCCGCAGTACTCGTTCGTGTCATCGTCGTTGGCAAAAGAGGTCGCGATGCTGGGCGGCGATGTCACGGAGCTGTTGCCGGAATCGGTGAACCGCCGATTGCGGGAGAGACGTTCCCGTGAACGGTGACCCCCCTCCGTTGGCTGTCGCGGGGGACTAGGGCCGATGAGCTCTGCCGAGCGCGAGTTCGACATCGTCGTTTACGGTGCCACGGGTTATTCCGGCAGGTTGACGGCGCAATACCTGGCGCGCGCGGCGACCGACGCCCGCATCGCGCTGGCCGGGCGCTCGCGTGAGCGGCTGCTGGCCGTGCGCGAAACATTGGGGCCCGCAGCACAACAGTGGCCGCTGATCGTGGCCGACGCGGCACGGCCCGCGGCGGTGCAGGCGATGGCGGCCCGCACCCGGGTGGTCGTGACGACGGTGGGCCCGTACACCACGTACGGCTTACCGGTGGTGGCGGCGTGCGCCAGGGCCGGAACGGACTACGCCGACCTGACCGGTGAGGTGATGTTCGTCCGGGCCAGCATCGATCGGTACCACCAACAGGCCGTCGACACCGGTGCCCGGATCGTCTTCTCGTGCGGATTCGCTTCGATCCCTTCGGATCTCAATGTCTACCAGCTCTACCGCCGGGCACTCACCGACGGCTCCGGTGAACTGTGCGACACCACCCTGGTGTTTCGCTCCTTCTTCCAGGGTGGGGGATCCGGCGGCACCGTCGCCTCGGAATTCGAGTCGATGCGCACCGCGTCCGGCGATCGGCAAGCCCGCCAAGAGATGGACGACCCGTACACGCTGACTCCCGACCGGGGCGCCGAACCCGATCTCGGCCGGCAGCGGGACTTCCTATGGCACCGGGGCAGCCGGATCGCGCCCGAACTCGCCGGCTGCTGGGTGGGCGGCTTGGTGTGGGCGCCGCACAACACCCGAGTGGTTCGGCGCAGCAACGCATTACAGAACTGGCCTTACGGCAGGCGATTTCGTTACTCGGAGACCATGAGTTTGGGAAAATCCTTCGCGGCGCCGGTGGCTGCCGCAGCGGTGACCGGGACGCTGGCGGGTGCTTTTGCGTTGGGCGCCAGGCACTTCCGGCGAATACCGCAGCGCTGGCTGCATGCCGTCGCCAAGCCCGGCACCGGACCGGGCCAGAAGATGCGCGAACGCGGCCACTACACGGCCCAGACGTACACCACCACGACGTCCGGTGCCCGGTACTTGGCGACCTTCGCGCAACAGCTTGACGCGTACAGCGGCACCGGGGTCCTGCTCGCCCAGTGTGCTCTGGCGCTGGCGTTCGATCGCGATCGGCTCTCCGACTTGCGCGGCGTGCTCACCCCCGCCGCGGCGATGGGCGACGCATTGCTGACGCGGTTACCGTCCGCCGGGGTATCGATGAACACGGTCCGGCTGAGCTGAACCCCGCCGCGCTCAGCGCAGCGCGGGTTGGTTGGTCAAGCGGTCCGCCAGCTCGACGGCGAAGTGCCGGGTCTGTTCCAGCTGATAGGGCTGGACGTTGGTCGCGGGAATCGGCACGCCGAAGTACCGGTCACGGTATCGGCCCGATCGCAGGTAGCTGATCATCGAGAGCCCGGAGGCGAGCTGCCCGCCGAGGTATTCGAAGTGGATGCCGCCGAGATACCGGCCGCCGCGCTTTTCCCCGAGCTTGCGCGCGAGCCGGAAATTGCCGCGCCAGTAGCGGCGGCACACGCAGAACGCGGCGAAGGGGGTATCGGCGAGCAGCTTGCCCGCCTCCGCGGACCTCAAGAAGGTGCGCATCGGCATGTTCATGGTGAACCACCAGGTCGACGATCCGATGCAGACCAGGTCGTACGCGCCGTTTCGCACCTCGTCCGGGGTCGCGATCTCCCCGGCGGCGCGGCGCGCCTGGGCGGGAAGCATGCTGAGCAGATCGAGCATCGCGTGACGCAACGGGAAGCGGGAGAACCGCTCGGCGTAGCGGTGGTCGGTGAACTCGATCCGGGCTTTGTGGACGTCGAAGCCGCGCTCGCTGAACACTTCGCCCGCGGCCTCGAGCACCCGCAGTGCCTGCCCCGTGAACGTGTAGTAGAGGAGCAGGACCCGAGGGTTGCGGTCGCCGGTGACGTCGGACGTCATCGGGCTAACCTAACAGAAATTGTTCGGTGGCAGGGGAATTCATGGCGGACTAGTGGTGGTGCTGCTGATCGGGCGCAGGGTCGGGAGAGCCGCCCATCATCCGCACCATCGGCATTCCGCCCGAGGTGATGAAACGGACGACCAGCGCTGCCGTGATCAGCAGGAAGATGATGTTGAGCCAGGTGGTGTAGTTCCAGGAGATCGCCGCCTCCATGACCGTGGCGTTGCGCTGGCGCGGAATGAGATTGGTTGTTCCGAAGATCAATTCGACCAGGTATCCGGCCGCGACCATGGCGAGGTAGAAGGTGCCGAGGATAGTCAGCATCATCTTGGTGCCGTAGTACTTGCGGTAGATGTTCAGGATCGGCAGGATGATCAGGTCGGCGAAGATGAAGGCGATGACGCCGCCGAAGCTGATACCGCCGTTCCAAAGCACCGCTGCCAGTGGCACATTGCCGATCGAGCAGACGAAGGACACGATCGCCACGATGGGGCCGACGATCGGTCCCCACAGCGTCGCCAGGTCCGGATGATCAGTCAAAAAGAAGCTCTGCCAAAAGGTTTCGGGAACCCACGCCGCGATGGCGCCCGCGATCAGCAAGCCGATAACGAGGTCGCGCAGTATCGCCAACCATTCCATCACGAACACGTGCGACACGGAGGTAAAGCCCTCGGCGGAGAACACCCGCTGCCAAAACGACCCGTCCCGTTGGATCGACATGTCCATGGCGGCGTGGCCTTCCATCGAGCCGGCGATTCCCCGCTCGGCCTGCTCGCGGGCGGCGTCGACGAGGCGGGAGCGCACGAACAGCCGGAACAGAACGGCCAACACCACGATCATGATCGGGCCGCCGACGAACTCCGCGGCGGTGAACTGCCAGCCCATCAACAGGGCCAGGATGATGCCCAGCTCCACCACGAGATTGGTGGAGCCGATCTCGAACGCCATCGCGGCGGTGAAGTCGGCCCCCTTGCGGAACAGCGACCGCGCCAACGCCACCGCGGCATATGAGCACGACGACGACGCCGCGCCCAGCCCGGCCGCCACCGCCAGGGTGCGCGGCCGGTCGTCGCCCATCAGGCTCACGATCGTCGAGCGACGCACCACCGCCTGTACCACCGCCGACAAGATGAAGCCCAGGATCAACGCCCAGGTGATCTCCCACGTCATCGACCCCGCCAACGCCAAAGCATGACCGAGGGCCGCTAGCGCTTTGCCTGTCACTGGGGCCTCCCCAGGGGTTGCGTGATGCGGTGATTATCGCGCATCGGCTGCGGTGGCGCGCGGCTCGCACATCAGCTCGAACGCCATCCAGATGGGCGCTAAATTGCCTGATCAGCGCCTCGGCCAAGCCTGTGAACAGGCAATTCACCCATTCCCACGCCGCGGGTGAGCCGGGCGTTTAAGCTTGGGCGGTTCGTATATTTCCGTGTCGATACCCGGATTAGTGGTTCTGCGAGCGCTGCTACGGGGGTTCCGTTGCGCGTATCGACATTCTGGTGGTGCTTGGGGAGGCATCGCCGGATGAACTGAGACGAGGTATGGACGGCGATGCAGTCGCGTGTCACTCCCATTGCGGTGATCGGGATGGGCTGCCGGCTTCCCGGCGGCATCGACTCACCTGACGCGTTTTGGCAAGCGCTGCTCCGTGGCGACGACTTGGTGACCGAGATCCCGCCCGACCGGTGGGATGTCGAGGACCACTACGACCCCGAACGCGGCGTCCAGGATCGGTCGGTGTCGCGGTGGGGCGGATTCATCGACGACGTCGGCGGTTTCGACGCCGCCTTCTTCGGTTTCGGGGAACGCGAAGCGACCGCCATCGACCCGCAGCACCGGCTGCTGCTGGAGACGTCCTGGGAAGCGATCGAGCATGCCGGCATCGTGCCGGCCTCGTTGAGCGGCTCTCGCACCGGAGTGTTCGTGGGGCTGTGCCAGCAGGACTACACCCTGATGACCGGCGACGCCGGAGTGCTGGGCGACGCCTACGGCTACACCTGCACTCCGTTCAGCATGGCGTCGGGACGAATCGCCTACGGGCTGGGGCTGCAGGGCCCGGCCATCACGATGGACACCTCGTGCTCGTCGGGTCTGCTCGCCGTGCACATGGCGTGCCAGAGCCTGGGCAGCGGCGAGAGCGATCTCGCCCTGGCCGGTGGCGCGATGCTGGTGCTGGACCCGCGGGTGTCGACTTCGGCGTCGGGGCAGGGCATGCTCTCGCCCACCGGCCGCTGCCACACGTTCGACGTCGCCGCTGACGGGTTTGTCCGTTCCGACGGTTGCGCGGTGGTGATGCTCAAGCGCCTGGCCGACGCGCAGCGCGACGGCGACCGGATCCTGGCGGTCGTGCGCGGCACGGCAGCCAATCAGGACGGGCGTTCCGAGACGATCACGACGCCGTCGTCGGACGCCCAGGCCGCCGTCTACCGGGCGGCGTTGGACTGCGCCGGAGTGGACCCGAAGACCGTCGGCATGGTGGAAGCGCACGGCACCGGAACCCCGAAGGGTGACCCACTCGAATTCACCAGCCTCACCGAGGTTTACGGTGCCGCCGGCAACCGCGTCGCACTGGGATCGGCCAAGGCCAATGTGGGGCACACCGAGGCGGCCGCCGGTGCGGTCGGGTTGGTCAAGGCCGTACTCGGATTGCGGCACGGGGTGGTGCCGCCGATGGCGCATTTCACCCGGTTGCCCGACGAGCTCAAGCAGATCGACACCGGATTGTTTGTGCCACAAGAGGTCACACCGTGGCCCGACAAGGGCGACGGTCAGGGTGACGTGCCAAGACGGGCCGGGGTGACGTCGTTCGGAATGTCGGGCACCAACGTGCACGCCGTTCTCGAACAGGCACCCGAGACGCCAACCGGCACAACGGAGAACCGCGAGGCCGGGCCGCTGTTGTTTACGGTGTCCTCGACGTCTGCCGACGAGCTGCGCCGCACCGCGCGACGACTGGGCGACTGGCTGGACGCCAACAAAGCGGGTCTGGCCGCCCCCGATCTCGCTTATACCTTGGCGCGCCGGCGTGGGCACCGGACCGTGCGCACCGCGGTGGCCGCCGACAACCTCGACGAGCTGGCCGCGGGACTGCGCGAAATCGCGGACGGTGAAACGCCTTACCCGCCGGCGGCGGGTCACGACGACCGCGGCCCGGTGTGGATCTTCTCCGGTCAGGGCTCGCAGTGGGCGGCGATGGGCGCGGAGTTGCTGGCCAACGAGCCGGCGTTCGCCGCAACCGTCGCGCAAGCAGAGCCGTTGATCGCGGCGGAGTCCGGGTTTTCGGTCACCGAGGCGATGTCGGCGCCCGAGACGGTGACCGGTATCGGGCGGGTGCAGCCCACCCTGTTCACCTTCCAGGTCGCGATGGCCGCCGCCATGAAGGCCTACGGCGTGCAGCCCGGCGCGGTCATCGGGCATTCGATGGGCGAGATCGCGGCGGCCGTCGTCGCCGGCGCGCTGTCGCTGGAAGACGGCGTCAAGGTGATCTGCCGGCGCTCCGGGTTGATGTCGCGGGTCGCGGGTGCGGGAGCGATGGCTTCGGTGGAGCTGCCCGCGCAGCAAGTGCGGGATGAATTGGCCGCCCGTGGCATCAGCGACGTCGTGGTGTCGGTGATCGCCTCGCCGAACTCGACCGTGATCGGCGGAGCCGGCCAGCCGGTGCGGGATCTGGTCGCGGAATGGGAAGCCCGCGAGGTGATGGCCCGCGAGGTGGCGGTGGACGTCGCGTCGCACACTTCTGCGGTCGACCCGATTCTCGCCGACTTGGCCGACCAGCTCGCAGACCTGGCGCCATCGGTGCCTAGCGTGCCGTATTACACTGCGACGCTGGATGATCCGCGTGCCCAGCCGGCTTTCGACGCCGGCTACTGGGTGAACAACCTGCGGCAGTCGGTGAAGTTCGCGGCCGCGGTGCAAGCCGCCCTGGACGACGGTCACCGGGTGTTCGGCGAACCCTCGCCGCACCCGCTGCTGACCCGCGCGGTCGAACAAACCGCCGGCGCCGCCGACATCACCGTGGCGGCCCTGGCCGGCATGCGGCGCGAGCAGCCGATGCCGCGCGGACTGCTCGGCTTCCTGGCGGATCTCTACAGTGCCGGCGCCGCAATCGATTTCTCCGTGCTGTATCCGGGCGGGCGCCTGGTCGACGCCCCGCTGCCGACCTGGACTCGCCAGCGGCTGCTCGTCGAATCCAGCGGCTCGGCGGCCCGGGATCGGTCCGCGATCACGGTGCACCCGCTGCTGGGCGCACACGTCCGATTGCCGGAAGAACCCGAACGCCATGCCTGGCAAGGCGAGATCGGCACCGCGGCATTGCCGTGGCTGGCGGATCACCAGGTGAACGGTGTCGCGGTCTTCCCGGGGGCCGGCTTCTGCGAGATGGCGCTGGCGTCTGCCGCCGAGATGCTCGGACCCGACGCCGAGGTGCGTGATGTCCGATTCGAGCAGATGCTGCTGATGGACGACGAAACCCCGGTGAGCGCCGTGGCTTCGGTGCGCGACGCCGGAGTCGCCGAGTTCGTCGTCGAGACCGATCGCGACGGGGAACGCACCCGGCGGGCGACCGCGGTGCTGCATGCCGTCCCCGAGGACGAACAACCACAGCGGCGCGACATCGCTGCCCTGCTGGCCACGCACCCGCAGCGGACGGACGGCGCCGCGGTGCGACGTGTGTTCGCCGAACGAGGTGTCGATTACGGCCCGGCCTTCACCGGTTTGGTGGCGGCACACAACGCGGAAGGCAAGAGCCGCAGCGTTGTCGTAGAGGTCGAGTTGCCAAGGGCCGTCCGGACGCAACAGGGCGGTTACGGCGTTCATCCCGCGTTGCTGGATGCCTGCTTCCAGGCGGTGCTGGCGCACCCGGCCATCAAGGATGCTTCACAAGTCGGTCTGTTGTTGCCGCTGAGTGTGGCACGGCTGCGCCGGTATGCCCCGATGCGCGGTACCCGCTACTGCCAGCTGCGCATCGTCTCGGCGAGTGAGTCGGCGCTTGAGGTCGATCTGGATCTGCTGGACGAGACGGGCGCGGTACTACTGGCCGTGCAAGGCCTGCGCATGGCGGCCAGTGGCGGCGGCACCGACCACCTGATGGCCGAGCGGCTGCTGACCGTCGAGTGGCAGCAGCAGACGCTGCCGGCGGTGCCCGAGCGCGCGGTGGGAAGCTGGTTGTTGATCAACACCGCCGAGGCCGACCTGCTGGAGTCGAGGCTCACCGATGCGCTGAAATCCCTTGGTGCACAACCCACCACCCTGAACTGGACGGAGCAGGCCGACCACTCGGCCAACACCGCCGCGTTGTCCGCCGCGGTGCGTGGCGGTCTTGAGGGCGTGGTGATCGTGTGCCCGCCGCCGGCCGGCCAGCCCGACGAGCAGGGTCTGCTGGCGGGCCGTGAGCAAGTGCGTCATGTGGTTCGCATGATCCGCGAGTTGCCCGAACTGTCGGCCGAGCCGCCGCGGCTGTTCGTGCTGACCCGGCGGGCCCAGATCGTCTTGGACGACGACGACCCCAACCTGGTGCAGGCCGGGTTGCGTGGCCTGCTGCGAGTGGTCGGCGCGGAGAACCCGCAGCTGCGAACCACCCAGATCGATCTGCAGGACGACGGCTCGCTAGACCAAGAGGTCGAACTGGTGGCCCAGGAGCTGCTGTCCGGCTCACCCGAGGACGAGACCGCCTGGCGTGGCGGCCATTGGTACACGGCACGGCTGCGCTGCACGCCGCTGGGTGCCGACGAACGCCGAACCACCATCGTCAACCACGAATCCGACCAGATGCGTGCGGTGGTCCGCCACCCCGGCGATCTGCAGACGATGGAGTTCGTCGCCTTCGACCGCAAGACCCCGGAGTCGGGCCAGGTTGAGATCGCGGTCGACGCGTCCAGTGTCAACTTCGCCGAAGTCCTTGCGGCCCTGGGCCGTTACCCCGACTTGGAAGGCGAGCCACACCAGTTGGGATTCGACCTGGGTGGTGTGGTGACCCGAGTCGGCGACGGCGTCACAGACCTGATGGTCGGCGACCGGGTGGGCGGCTTCTCCGGATTCGCCAACGGCAGCTGGGGCACGTTCGTCACGTGCGATGCCCGGCTCGTCGCCGCGCTGCCGTCGGCCGTGACCACGGTCCAGGCCGCCGCGGCGGCAACCGCATACGGTACCGCGTGGTACGGGCTGTACGAACTGGCCCGAATTTCGGCCGAGGACAAGGTGCTGATCCACTCCGGTACCGGCGGCGTCGGTCAGGCCGCGATCGCGATCGCGAAGATGGTTGGCGCGCAGATCTTCGCCACCGCGGGCAGCCCGGAGCGGCGAGAGCTGTTGCGGGACATGGGCATTGAACATGTCTACGACTCGCGTAGCACCGCGTTCGCCGATGAGATCCGCCGCGACACCGACGGCTATGGCGTCGACATCGTGCTCAACTCCCTGACCGGTGCGGCGCAGCATGCCGGAATCGAGCTGCTGGCCTACGGCGGGCGGTTCGTCGAGATCGGCAAGCGCGACATCTACGCCGACACAAGGCTGGGGCTGTTCCCGTTCCGTCGCAACCTCACCTTCTACGCCGTTGACTTGGCGCTGCTCACGCACACCCACCCGCGCCGCGTCCAGGAGCTGCTGCGCACGCTGTACCAGCGGATCGCCGATGGCGACCTGCCGGCGCCGGCGTGCACCGAATACCCGCTGTCGCAGGCGGCTACGGCGATCCGGGTGATGAGCGGTGCCGAGCACACCGGCAAATTGGTGCTCACCGTGCCGCGCACCGGGCAGACCCGCGCGGTGCTGCCGCCGGAGCAGGCCCCGGTCTTCCGCAAGGACGGCTCCTACATCGTCACCGGCGGCCTGGGCGGCCTCGGACTGTTCCTGGCCGGCCAGATGGCCAAGGCGGGTTGCGGACGGATCGTGCTGACCGCGCGCTCGGCCCCCACTCCGAAGGCGCGTCAGGCAATCGAGCGACTCCGCGCGAACGGGACCGACGTCGTCGTGGAGAGCGGCAACATCGCCGAGGCCGACACCGCCGCCCAGGTGGTGGCCGCGGCCACCGCGACCGGCCTTCCGCTACGCGGCGTGCTGCATGCCGCCGCGGTGGTCGAGGACGCCGTCCTGGCCAACATCACTGACGAGCTGATCGACAAGGACTGGGCTCCAAAGGTCAACGGCGTGTGGAACTTGCATCACGCGACGGCCGGACAGCCGCTGGACTGGTTCTGCTCCTTCTCATCGGTGGCCGCGCTGTTCGGCTCGGCCGGTCAGGGCGCGTACGCCGCGGCCTCCAGCTGGCTGGACGCGTTCACCCACTGGCGCCGCAGCCAGGGTCTTCCGGCGAACACGATCGCGTGGGGGGCGTGGGGCGAGATCGGCCGTGCCACCTTCCTGGCGGCCGGCGGTCGCACCACGATGATCGCCCCGGACGAGGGGGCGCAGGCGTTCGAGACGTTGTTGCGTTACGACCGGGGCTACACCGGCTATGTTCCGACGACGGGTGCGCCGTGGCTGGCCGCGCTGGTTGCGCGCAGCCCGTTCGCTGAAGCCTTCCAGGACTCCGGGGACCAGCATGGAGCCGAAAGTTCCGCGCTGCGTGCCGAATTGCGGACGCTGTCGCCCGGCGAGTGGCCGGCGCGGCTGCGCCGCCTGATCGCGGATCAGACCGGCTTGATTCTGCGCCGCGCGATCGACCCCGACCGTCCGTTCGCCGAGCACGGCCTGGACTCGCTGGGCAACCTCGAACTGCGAACCCGCATAGAAGCCGAGACCGGAATCCGCGTCACGCCGAAGACCATCGCCACCTTCAACTCCGCGCGTACGTTGGGGCTGCACCTGTCGGAGGCGCTGGCGGCAGAAGAGGGTCAGCCGGCGGCCTCGTAAGCCGCGCAGCGCTGGTTCGTGGTTACTCCACGACCCAGCTGTCCTCTTCGGTCAGCAGCGAACAGAGCAGCGAATGTATTGCCTCCAGTGGCTTTTCCCGCCCCGGCAGGTGGGCGTGGTGCTCGATAAACAGCCGGCCCGCGAAACTTCCGCAGCTGTACAGGTCCACGGGCGCGCGGGTGGGGAACCAAAGTTCGCTCTGAAAGTCGTCCAGGTCCATGTCGTCAGGTGTGCGCAGCGGAGGGATCGTGCCGGTGTCCGTGACCAGCACCACCGGGGGCAGTCCCGCCGGGGTGCCCTGGTATTGCAGGTTGAAATGCAGCGCGGATTGCTGAATCACGCCGTCGGACAGGTCGGTCCGGAACGAATCCACGATGCCGCGGGCCAAATCGACAAGGTCGGTGTCGGGCCTGATCTCCGCGAGGTAGGTCGCCACCCCCAGCGGCAGCGTGCTGCCGGTGAGACTCACCGGGGGCGACAGCAGATAGCGCAGATCAACCGGATAGATGTAGGGAATCGGAATGTGCGGGGTTTTCCGCAGTTCCCACTCGGCCAGCAGGATCGCGGCGGCTACCACGGAGTTGAGGCTGAGCTGATTGGCCAGACCGAACTCCACCAGTTCGGCGGTCTCTTCCTCGGTGAACCGGATCCGGGCGATCGGAATCGGTTGGATTGAATCGGGATCCGCCATCTCGGGCGGCTTCTCCTGGGCCGGCAGGTCGTAGGCGAATAGCGCCTTGAACAGCTTTTCCAGCCCGGACCGCTGTTGCTTGGTCACACCACGCTGTTCGAGCAACAGCTCCAGCGCTTCGGGTGCGGGCTGCGGAATTATCGGGGCCGGGGCGCCGGTGGTGACCACATCGGTGTAGAGCGAGAAGAGTTCTTCGATGAGACCGAACGCGTGGTGGGCGTCGGCCAGGCTGTGGTGGGTGTAGAGCGTGATCGCGGTGCGTCCGCCGCTGCGCTGCAACCGCAGATTGAGCAGGGTTTGGTTCTGATCCAGATGCATGCCCGCGGTTTTCGACGCGGCATCGGCGTCGTCGTCGACTACCCAGATGCCCGGGTGCATCAGGTCTTCGGCGATGATCTGGTAGCGACCGTCGTCGGCCCTCTCCAGCCGGCCGGTGAAGACCGGGTGGGATTCCAGCAGCGCGTCGAAGGCGTCCGACATCGCGTCGAGGTCGACGGGACCGTTGACATGCGCGGTGAACGCGAAATAGGTCTCGTTGACCGCGAACACTTCTTCGCTGCGCGTCAACTTTCGGATCACGGATCCGGGAAACACTCCTCATACCCCCTTGTTCAGCATGTGCTGGCCCGTCGATAGCCCAAAAGCGTTGGCACGACACACACGACGGCGATGCCGCCGGCCCACAGCAGTGTGGCGATCATCGGCCACCGCACCGGGCCGCCCATCGACAATCCGCGCATCGCTTCGATCGCGTAGCTCATCGGCTGGTGCGCGACGACCGGCTGTATCCACTTGGGAAATTGGTCCACCGGCAGGAACCCGGTGGAGAACACGACCGCGAGGATGTGTCCCAGCGTCACCGTCTCGAGCAGAAAATTGTTGGCCGTGTACAGCGCAACCATCGTGATCAGGGTCGCGAAGGCCAGCCCGAAGATCAGCGGAACGACGAACCAGGTCAGGGTCGCGAGAATGCCCTGGTGGAACCGGAATCCGAGAATCATGCCCACCGCCAGCACAACCAGCGTCGTGATCATGATCCGGACTGTTTCGGCGACGATCCGCGAGAGCACACCCGACCCGCGGTGCACCGGCACCACCCAGAGCCGGCGCAGCAGGCCGTTGTTGCGTTCGCCGATCAGGCCGATCGCCCCTACGACGGCACCATTGATCGTGGCGGCGAGCGCGTTCAGCGGGACCGTGCCGTACAGCGCGCTGTGACCGCTGACCTGTGAAATGACGTTGCCCAGAATGATGTTCAAGGTCAGCAGGAAAAGCACCGGCAACACCAGCGCCTCGATCACCGCGGTGATGTCGCGTGCCCACCCCAGCAGGATCCGCCGGGTCTGGACCCGGGTTTGCGACACCAGCGCCCGCAGCGAATTCTCGTGGTACTGCGCGTGGTGCCCAGCCAAACCGGTGGCGCGCTCGTGTACCAATGTCATTTCGCCCGCCTCGACAAAACGATCACCGACGTCGGTATCAGGAACGCGGTCAGGCCGGCCAGCCAGGCCAGCGTCGGCGCCAGCACCGCCCAGCTCACCGGCGTGCCGTACGGGGCCGCATCACCGGCCAGGGCGCGCAACGCGGTCACGAACTGCGACACCGGCTGGTTGCGCACAATGGGCTGAATCCAGTGCGGAAACTGTTGGGCCGGTTGAACTCCGGTGGACAGCAGCCCGAAGATCAACGGCGGCAGGATCAGCAGCGGCGTCATGGCCTCCGGATTGCGGCTGCCGGTGCCGATCAGGTCCGCGCCGAATGACAGCACCGACCCGATCGCGACGACCAACAGGACGAACGCGACGGTGTACACCACCGACTGGTGGAACCGGAATCCGATCACGTAGCCGCAGACCACTGCCACGGCCACCGAAATCGTGCACCGGTACACCGCGGCGGAGATACGGGCACCCACCGGTGCGAACGGAGACATCGGCATGGATCTGAATCGGCGATTGATGCCCTTCACCGAATCCGTTGCCGCCCGAAAGGCCGTCGACATCGCGGCGAATGTGATGGCCTGCAAGGCGATCAACGGCATCACGTATTGCGCGTAGCTGCTGCACAGGGTTTTGGTGGCCGTCCCCATCACCTGATGTAACGGGATGTAGAAGCCGGCCGTGAAGACCACCGAGGACGCGATCGTCACGACGAGCTCACCGTTGCGCAGGGTCGGCGCGATGAAGCGCTTGGTCAGTACCCACCATTGCGCGAGCGGTGAGAGGTGGCGCTCGGTGGTGGTCGCGGCGGTCACCCGGCGGCCTGTGTCGCAACGGGAGTGCGCTGCCTGGGGGATTCGTCTGTCAACGCGAGGAATACGTCGTCGAGTGACGGGCGCCGCAGCGCGACGTCGGCGACGTCGATGTTGGCCGCGGCCAGTCGACCCACCGCCTCGATCAGCGTGTTGGCGCCATCGGGCGCCGGTATCGCGATGCGATCCGATTCGGGTGTCAAAGCCGCCCTGATCTTCTCGGGCACCAGCGAGCCGAGCGTGTCCGCGATCGCGACCAGATCCTTGAGATTGCGCGGCACGATCTCGCAGTAGCTGCCGCCGGTGCGCTCCTTGAGCTGATCGGCGGTTCCCTCGGCGATGACGCGTCCGTGGTCGATCACCACGATCCGGTCGGCCAGCGCGTCGGCTTCCTCGAGATACTGCGTGGTGAGCAGGGTAGCGATGCCGAGACCCTTGAACTTGCTGACCAGGTCCCAAATGCTTTGTCTGCTGCGCGGATCCAGCCCGGTGGTGGGTTCGTCCAGGAAGACCACCTGGGGCCGGACCACCAAACCGCAGGCGATATCGATGCGCCGGCGCATCCCGCCCGAGTAGGTCTTCACTCGCCGGTCGGCGGCGTAGGCCAAATCGAATTCGTCGATGAGTTCCTTGGCGCGGGCGTGGGCCGCGGACTTCCGCAAGCCGAACAGCTGACCGAACATCACCAGGTTTTCGGTGCCGCTGAGCATGTCGTCGATCGCCACCTGCTGACCGGTGAGCATGATCGAGCGGCGCACTCCGGCCGGCTCGGAAACGACGTCGCAGCCCGCGACCACCGCGCGGCCGCTGTCCGGCCGGCTCAGCGTCGACAGGATGTCCACCAGCGTGGTCTTGCCCGCTCCGTTCGGACCGAGCAAGCCGAGCACCTCACCGCGACCGACTTCAAAGCTGACCTCGTGCAGGGCCACAAACTCGCCGAAGGTTTTGCGAACCTTGTCGACGATAACGGCCTTCTCAAAGTCCTTGTGCGCGTTAACCACTGAAGTTCACCTCAACCCGCGTCGAGCGCCGACAGGTCCACCAGGGCCAGTTCCACGGGTTGCGAACCCGCGGCGGCGTCGTCGGGGACCGCGGTGACGGCGTCGGCGATCAACTCGCGCAGCGCGATCGGGAAACGCTGTGCCAGCGCTTCGGCTTGCGTGCTCTGCACCCGGCGAGCGTCATACCACCAATCGAGATGCAGCATCCCGGAGTGCCGGTACACCCGGAACTCGATGGCGTGACCGAGGCCCGGAATCGTGTCGCGCACCGGCATCGCCGCGTCGGAGTCGAATTGCACCGCCGCGTCGATGGCCGGCAGCTGGGGGATCGCGCCGGCGTATCGGAAGTGCACGTCCGCCGAGCCCGCGGCCGAAAGCAGCCGCGCGGTAGGCGCATAGAGGTGCCGCAGCAGCCCGTAGCCGATGCCGTAGTGCGGAACGGATTTGACCGTGTCGCGCACGGCTTCCAGCAGTTCAGTCGCCGGAGTGTCGGTGGCACACCCAAGCGCGATCGGGTAGATCGTGGTGAACTGCCCGATGGTTCTGCGCAGGTCGACATCCGGCCGTAGCACCGAGCGGCCCGGCCCTTCCAGGTCGACGGCGAGCACACCGGAGCCGATTGTCCCGGCGATCGTGTGACTCAGCGCGGCGAGCAGGATCTCCTCGACCGACCAGCCGAGCACCCGGCGCGCGTCGTCGACCTCCGACGTCTGCTCGACGGTCAGCGTCGACGGCACCTTCTTCAGGTCGTCGCCGTGCGGCGGCCCGGTGACCTCCGCGTTCGCCGGCCGCAGCGTGGCCATGTTCGAGCTCTGAAGCCAGAAGTCGCGGGTGTCGAGCACCGCCGGGTGTGTCGCGAGAGCCGCCGAACGCAGCGACCATTCCCGCCACGAGGTGGTGTTCGGCGGCAGCGAGATGTCCTCGCCCGCGAGGCGTTGGGTGAATGCGCTGAAGATGTCGGCGATCAGGATTTCCCGCGATGTGGTGTCGGCGACGATCTCGTGCAGCGACAGCACCAAGTAGCACGCACCTCGGGGACCCGAGACGTAGACGGCGGTCAACGGCGCCCTCAGATCACCCTGGGCAGTCAGCTCGGCGGCGATGTCGAGCACCGCTGCCCGTTGCGCCTCGGTGTCCGATGCCACGCTATCCGGAAGCGAACGCGTGGACAGCGCCCCGAATTCGGCTGGTGCAGCGATGTGCTGCTCCCACGCTCCGGAGCGGTCGACGAGTTGCAGGCGCAACGCGTCGTGGTGGTTGGTCAGGGCGGTGAGCACCGACCCGACATCGTCAACCCTGACGCTCGAGTCGAGGCGCAGGATCAGCGGTACCCGCCAGCGTCCCGCCTCCTGCACGCCCTGCTCGAGGAAGTGCGCGACATTCGGCGGAATGGTCGGATGCGCGCTGGCCTCAGCAGGTTTCGCCAAACCGCCGGCCGCGTACTTCGCATCGACGTGCGCCGCCAGGGTTCCCAGCGTCGGGTTTCCGTAGAGGTCCTGCGGGCTGACGTCCAGACCCGCGTTGCTGGCGTTGGTCGCGATGCCGATCGCGATCAGGGAATCACCACCGAGGTCGAAGAAGTTGTCGGTGCGCCCGATGGAATTCAGACCCAGGCACTGCATCCAGATCTGCCGCAACACCGCCTCGGTGTGCGACTGCCCGTTGACTGAGACATCGGGGTGGACGGCTGCGCCGTTGGTGGGCCCACCCGCCACCACGTGTTCGTCGGCGACCCGCTCGGCCCAGCTGACCGGCTTGGGGTCAACCCAATGCCGTTCGTGCGCAAAGGGGTAACCGGGCACGGAGATGATGTGCTGCTTGGGCCCCGTCGCCGGTGTCCAGTCGACCGGCACGCCCGCCGACCACAGTTGGCCGAGGCCGAGCAGGAAGGTGTCCCGGTCGTCGACGTTCTGAATCGGGTGCCGCATCAGCCGAACCGCGCGGTGCCCGCCCGACCACTTCGGGTGCCGCATCGCCGAACCCGTCAGGCTGCCGCCGGGGCCCACCTCGACCAGGATGCGGTCCGGATCGCTGAGCAGCACGTCGAGTTCGTCGGCGAAGCGGATCGTGGAACTGATTTGGCGCGCCCAGCTGGCCGGATCGGTGATCTGTTCATCCGTCATCCAGGTTCCGGTGAGGTTGGACAGCAGGGGGGTGTTCGGCAGGCCGAGCTTGACGCCGGACAGGAACTGACCGAACTCCGCCGCCATGGCATCCATTGCGCTGGAATGGAATGCATGCGTGGCGCGCACTCGCCGCGCGGTGATGCCGGCCTCGCGGAGCCGTTGGGTGAACGCGCGGATCGCGTCGTTAGGGCCCGCGACGACGCAGTTGCCCGGGTCGTTGACCGCGGACAACTCGACGCCGGGGGTGAGGTACTCGGCGATGTCGTCGGGACCCAGCGCCACGGCCACCATGGAGCCCGGCGGGGACTCATGCATCAGGCGGGCACGCAGGGCCACCAGCTTGATCGCCGTCTCGAGGTCGAACACCCCGGCCAGGGTGGCCGCGATGTATTCGCCGGTGCTGTAGCCGATGTACGCCCCGGCGCGCACGCCGTACGTTTCGACGAGGCGCGCCAACGCGTATTCGACCGTGAACAGCGCCGGCTGCGAACGGTCGATGCGTTCCAAATCCGTTGTGGCGTCGCCGAATATCTCCGCGTGCAGGTCGATACCCATCTCGTTGCGAAAGCCCGCGACACAGGCGTCGAAGTGTTCGGCGAAGACGGGCTCGGTGTCATAAAGCCCCCGGGCCATCCCGACGTGCTGAGCGCCCTGCCCCGGGAACATGAAAACGACGTGCTTCGAGCTCTCGACGCTCTCGCCGATGGATTCCCCGACGAAGACGTTGTCGTGCTCGGACGCCCGCAACACCGTGGCCGCGTGCTCGCGGTCGTGGACCACGGCCGCCATGGTGATGGCGTGCTTGCGGCGCCCGGCGAGGGTGAATGCGACGTCAGACAGGTCCGGGCCATCCGGGGCGGCCAGCGCGGCGGCCAGTGTGGTCCGCGATTCTTCGAGTGCCGCCGTGGTTCGTGCCGAGAGCAGCAGCACCTGGGGACCGGCGGACCCAGTCTGTGCGGGAGCCGCTGGCGCCTCCTCCACCACGACGTGCACGTTGGTACCGCCCACCCCGAACGAGCTGACTCCGGCCCGGCGCACTCCATCCCACTCCCAGGGGCCGTACTTGCTTTGCACGGTGAACGGAGTCTCGTCGAGACGCAGCTCCGGGTTGGGGCTGGTGTAGTGCAACGTCGCGGGAATCGCCTTGTTCTTCAGGCACATAATGGTTTTGATGAGACCCACCACACCGGCGGCCACCTCGAGGTGACCGATGTTCGACTTGACCGATCCGAGGACACACGGTCCGGGCCGGGGTGTGTCGGATACGGCGAACGCGTTGCGCAACCCCTGGACTTCGATCGGATCACCCAGCGGCGTGCCGGTCCCGTGCGTCTCGACATAGCTCACCGTCGAGGCGTCGATGCCGGCGACCGCGTGGGCTTCGGCGATGACGTCGGCCTGGGCGGCCGGATTCGGGGCCGCGTAGCCCATTTTCATGGATCCGTCGTTGTTGATCGCCGATCCGCGGATCACGGCGTGAATGCGGTCGCCGGCGTCCAGAGCGGCCTGCAGCGGTTTGAGGGCCACCATCGCGACACCGCTGCCGAACACCGTGCCGTCGGCGCGCACGTCGAAGGGCCGGCAGTGACCGACGGCCGACATCATCGATCCAGGCGAGTTCCAGTAACCGACATGATGCGGTACCGACAGCGACACCCCGCCGGCCAGCGCCATGTCGCACTCGCCGGACAGCAGGCTCTGGCAGGCCAGGTGTACCGCGACCAACGACGACGAGCACGCGGTCTGCACGGTCAGGCTCGGGCCGCGGAGGTTGAACTGGTGGGATACCCGCGTCGCCAGGAAGTCCTTGTCGTTCTGCAGGAACAAATTGAATTGCTCGAAGTTGAGTCCCGTTCCCATGAAGGCGTTTTGGCCATGGTGTGACGACAGGTTGTGCAGCAGGTAACCGCTGGGGGAGCAGGTCCCGTAGACGCCGATGGAGCCGTCGAACAGCGCGGGGTCACAGCCGGCGTCTTCGAAGGCATGCCATGCGCATTGCAGGAACAACCGGTGCTGGGGATCCAGCATCCGAGCGAATTGCGGGGGGAAGCCGAAGAATTCGGCGTCGAATTCCTCGATGCCGTCGACGATCGGTGCGCGCCGCACATATGCCGGGTTCGCCAGCACCTCGTCGCCGACCCCGGCCGCTCGCAGCTCGTCCTCGGAGAGTGTGGTGATCGATTCTTCGCCGCGCGCAAGGTTGTCCCAGAACGCCGACACGCTGTTGGCGCCGGGGAATCTGCCGGCCATGCCGACCACCGCAATTGCGGTGTCCGGCAAAGCTTCTTCGTTGGTGCTCATGCTTACTGTCCTCGCTTCCGCCGCATCGCGGCTCCCTGGCGCGCCGCGGCGCGCTGTTGTGCTCGGTCGCGAACCGCGTTACCTCGATCGAGGTCTTGTTCAGGCTCGGCGAGGCCGAGCTGGCGGATCACATCGACCGTGAGGTCTTGCAGCGATGCACCTTGCAGGATCATCGCCACCGGTGGCTCGATGCCGAAATCCGCACGCGTGGTGTTGCGGATCCGCACTGCCATCAAAGAGTCCATCCCGAGTTCGGTCAGCGGCATCCCGGTGTCGACGGCCGACCGATCGGAATAGCCCATCACCCCCGCGATGCGTCCGCACAGCCGTTCGCGCACGACTTCCCGTGCCTCGGCCGGGTCGAGCTCGCGCAGCGCCTCGGGTCCCGCCCAGTCGCCGCCGTCGCCGGCGACGTCGAGTTCGGACACCACGCTGGTGAAATAGCCGAGGTTACGGATCTCGGGGAACGCGAGCATCGCGCGGTCGGCACGCAGCCGGGTGACGCCGGTGTGGCACCGGTCGGTGGCCAGCAGCGCGTCCATGGCCGTGATGCCCTCCGCCGGACTGATGGGGTCCAGCGGGCTGCCGACCAGCGACTGCGCAACACCCACTTCCGACCACGGTCCCCAATTGATCACCGCCGCCGGCATTCCGGCCGCGTGGCGCAACGACACCAGCGCATCGAGCCACGCGCTTGCGCACGCGTACGCGCCCTGCCCGGCCGAGCCGAGCAGCGAGGCGGTGGTGGAGAAGCCCACCCACCAGTCGAGCTCACGTCCGGCGCTGGCTTGGTGCATCCGCAGCGCGCCGGCGGCTTTGGGAGCCCACACTCGCTCCAGGCTCTCCTTGCTCATCGACAACACCAGGCTGTCGTCGATCACCGCGGCTCCGTGCACGATGCCGGCCAATCGGCGATTCTGGTTCTCGGCGGCCGCGACCAGGCGTTCGGCCACGCCCGCCGATGCGATATCGCCGCACACCACCGAGACCTCGGCACGGCTTTCCAATTCGGCCAGCACTTTGCGCGCCTCTTCCGACGGTTCGCTGCGTCCGTTGAGCACCACCCGGCCCGCGCCGCTGTCGACCAGCCAGCGGGCGAAAACCAGGCCGAGGCCGCCGAGGCCACCGGTGACGATGTACGACGCGCCCGACTCGACGACCGCGTCGCGCACCGGCTCGCCGAGGGGAGCTCGGCGGAGCCGCTCGACGTACCGCTGTCCGCCCCGCCAGGCGACGATGTCGTCGAAATTGGCCGCGGAATCCCGTGACTCGAGTTCGGCAGTCAATGCGGACGCCGGATCCCGGGTGATGTCGAGGTCGATGAGCGTGGTCCGCAGGTCGGGATGTTCGTAGGCCAGCACCCGGACCAGACCCCGCAGCGCGCCGATCGCCGGGCGGCCCGGCTCGTCGTGAACGGCGAGGCCTCCCGGGGTGACCAGCCACAGCCGCGGTGACCGGCCGTGCCAGCCGCCGAGAATCGCCCGCACCACCGTGGAGATCGCCCACACCGAATCCCGGGCGCGGGTGAGCCCGCCGTCGGTGATCGCCGAGGCGTCCGTCGGGTGCGGGCCGTCGTCGATGAACGCGACCACACCGACGGGCGGGCGCTCGGGGTCGCCTGCCGTTTCCGCGAATGCGGCGAGCATGGCGGCCTCATCGCCGAGATCGGCGGTGATCACCCGGTGCGCCGGTGAACGCCATTGCTCGACGAATTCCTCGGCCTTGGAACCGGCATCGGTGAGCACGAGCCAACTACCCGGAGCATCGGAGGAGCCCGTGTCCGCGAGCGGCGCTTCCACCCAGCTGGTGTCGAAGATCTTCTGCGCCAACGGCAATGGCGCGCTGCGCCGCTCGACACGGCGCAGGTAGAGGTCGTTGATTTCGGCGGTCACGTTTCCGGCGTCGTCGGTCAAGGTGATCTTGCCGAGTTTTCCGGCGCCGCCCTCGTCGAGGTCCATCAGCTGAGCTCGGCAGCGAGCATGCCGGCCGGGATTGCCGTACACCCGTAGCGACTCGAAAGAGACTGGCAGATAACTGATTTCGGCCGAACCCGTGGCAGCGGCGGCCTCCTCGTCCGGTATCGCCGCCGCCAGACCCTGCAGGGCCGCATCCAGCATGACCGGGTGGATGCGGTAACCCGGATGCCTGGGCGCCTCGTCGGGCAGGGTGATCTCGGTTTCCACCGAACCGTCCGGCAGCCGGTGGATCTGGGTCAGCGCCGCGAAGGCGGGACCATGATTCTGGCCGGTCAACCGCAGGACGGCGTACAAATCGGCCGGCGACACCGAGGTTTCGCCGGGTTGGGCGCCGGACGCCAGCGGCTCGGGGGCGGCGTCCGGCGAGACCGCGGCCCTGGCGGTCGCGTGCCGGGTCCAGCCGGCCGGGGTGCGGGAATAGATTTCGATGCGGGTCTTGTCGTCGGCGCCGCGGGTCAACTGCGTGGTCACCTGGGTGTGGCCGTCGAGGGGGAGCATCTGCTCGACCTCGAGCTGGTTGATGGCCAGGGTATCGACCGGTAGGCCGAACGCTTCACTTGCTGCGGCCAAAGCGATTTCGGCGAACCCGGCGGCCGGCATGATGGCTTGCCCGAAGACCTTGTGGTCGGCCAGCCATCCGCACACGTCGGTGCCGACATCGGCCTGCCACACGTGGTCCTGGCTCGAGGGAAGTTCGACGTGCAGGCCGAGCAGCGGGTGCGTGTCGATCGAATCCGTCATCGCCGAGCGGTCGGCGACCCAGAAGTGTGTGTGCTGCCAGGGCGTCACCGGGATGTCGGCCAGCCGGCGGGTGGTGTCGATCTGCGGGAGCTTGCCGACCGCCGCGAGTTGGGTGTGGAAGGCGATGGTGTCGTCGGTGTCGCGTTGCAGGGTGCCGACGGTCATCAACTGGGCCCGGTTTTCGAAGTCGCCGAGCGTGTCGTCGATGGCGTAGGTGAGCACCGGGTGCGGGCTGACCTCGATGAAGGTGTGGTATCGGGCGGCCGCGGTGGTGATGGCTTGGTGGAAGCGCACCGGGTTGCGCAGGTTGGCGGCCCAGTAATCGGCGTCCAGCACCGTGTGGGGCTGCTCGCTGGTGGTGCTGATCATCGGAATGGTCATCGGTTGTGGCGCGAGATCGGCGAGCGCGGAACGCAATTGCGGTAACACCGGGTCGATGATCGGGTGGTGGGAGGCCACGTCGACGTCGATGCGCCGGGCCAGCCGGTTTTGGGCGGCCACCGCCGCGATCACGGCGTCCACCGATTCGGGCGGGCCGGCGATCACGGATTGGCGCGGCGAGGCATGAACGGCCAACGTGACCTGCGGGTAGTCGGCGATCAGCTTCGCGGCGGCGTCGGCGTCGAGCTCCAGCAGGGCCATCGCGCCCTGGCCGGCCAGCTGCGCCATCAGGCGCGAGCGGGTGGCGATCACCCGCAACCCGTCGGCGGGAGTCAGCGCCCCGGCGACGACGGCGGCCGACACTTCGCCCATCGAGTGGCCGACCACGGCGTCGGGCGTCACGCCGTACGAACGCCACAGCGCGGTCAGCGCCAGTTGAATACCCACCAGCACCGGCTGAATGCGGTCTATGCCGACGACCTCGACACCGTCGGCGAGGGTCTGGCGCAGCGAAAAGCCGGCCTGGGCAAGGAAATCGGGCTCGAGCTCGTCGATGGCCGTGGCGAACGCCGGCTCGTCGGCCAGTAACTGCCTGCCCATGCCGACCCATTGCGAGCCCTGGCCGGAGTAGACGAACACCGTGCCCGGCCCGGTGAAGCCGTCCCGGCATTCCAGCACCCCGGGAACGGGGCGGCCGTCGGCCAGCGCCCGCAGCCCGGCCACCGCGTCCGCGCGGTCGCGCGCGACCACGACGGCGGCCTTGGCGTGGCGGGCCCGGTGGTGGTTGAGCGTGTGCGCGACATCCGCCAACGGTGTCGCCGCGCCGGGTCCTTGCATCCAGTCGGCCAGCCCCGCGGCGAGCGAAGCGGTCCGCTGCGGGCTCTTACCCGAGACCACCAACGTGGACACCCGCGGCCCGGAACCGTTCGCCGGAGCCGACTCTGGGGCCTGCACTGGGGCTTGCTCGATGACCACGTGCGCATTCGTTCCGCTCAGGCCGAACGACGACACGGCCGCCCTGCGCACACCCGCGGGCCACGCGGTGGCCTCGGTCGGGACGAACAGCCGAGTCGACGAGGGGTCGATGGCCTGGTTCCACCGGGTGAAGTGCAAATTGGGCGGAATGTGCCCGCGCGACACGGCCAGCGTCGCCTTGATGAACCCGGTGATCCCGGCCGCGGCCTCCAGGTGACCGATATTGGTCTTCACCGACCCGAGTGCGCACGTGCCGTCGCCGCGGCCGTAAGTGGCTGCCAGCGCCTCGAACTCGATCGGATCGCCCAACACCGTTCCGGTGCCGTGGGTCTCGATGTAGTTCACGCTGTCCGCGGGCGCGTCGGCCAGGCGTAGCGCGGTGGTGATCACGTCGCGCTGTGCGGCCGCATTCGGTGCGGTCATGCCGTTGGATCGGCCGTCCTGGTTGATCGCCGAACCGCGAACCACCGCCAGCACCCGATCACCGTCGCGGGTGGCGTCGGCCAACCGCTTGAGCACCACGACGCCGCAGCCCTCGCTGCGCACGAACCCGTCGGCCAGGGCGTCAAAGGTCTTGCACCGTCCGGTCGGCGACAGGGCCGACCACTTGGACAGCGCGATGCTGGTGAACGGCGACAGCATCAGCTGAACTCCACCGGCGAGTGCCACGTCGCTTTCGCGCAGCCGCAGGCTCTGGCAGGCCAGGTGCAGCGCCACCAACGACGACGAGCACGCGGTGTCCACCGCGACCGCGGGGCCGCGCAGCCCCAGCAGATAGGAGATCCGTCCGACCGCCGCGCTGTGCGGGTTTCCGGTGCTCATGTACGCGTCGATTTCGGCGCGGCGCTCGAGGTTGACGATCGTGTAGTCCCACGCCGACAACCCCATCATTGCCGCGGTTCGGGTGCCGCTCAGCGAATCCGTGCGCAGCCCAGCGTGTTCGAGTGCTTCCCAGGCGACTTCGAGCAGTATCCGCTGCTGGGGGTCCATTGCTTCGGCTTCGCGCGGGGTGATGCCGAAGAAGTCGGCGTCGAACCCGGCGACGTCATCGACAAAGCCTCCCCATTTCGTCGTCATCCGCCCCGGTGCCTGTGGGTCGGGGTCGTAGAACGCGTCCGCGTCCCAGCGATCTGCGGGCACCACGTCGACGGCGTCGCGCCCGTCCATCAGCAGCTGCCAAAAGCTGTCCGGCCCAGTTACACTGCCCGGCAACCGGCAACCGATCCCCACCACCGCGACCGGTTCGGCGACATCGGTGGGAAACGTCGTCCCCGCGCGCACAAGTTCGCGTGCAAGGACCTCGCGCGCCTTGGGTGACATCTGCGCCGCGCGCTCGGCAAGACTCGTCATTTACTCACTGCCCCCGGTTGCCGTCTCCAGCTCGCTGGCCGCAACGAGGTCGGACAGCAATTCCATTTCTTCAACCGACAGTTCGGATTCGGCCTCCGGCGTCGGTTCGGCTTCGGCCATGGACTCGTAGCCGAGGCGTTCGCACAGTGCGCCGGCGAGATCGGTGATGGTCGGGTAGGCCCAGACCAGCGCGGCCGGCAACATGGTGCCCAGGCTCGCTTCGAGCCTGTTGCGCAACTCGAGAGCCATCAGCGAGTCGAGACCAAGCGACTCCATCGGCCGATCGGGATCGATCGGTTCGGTCGAGCGCAGCACCGCCCGGATTTCACCGGCGATCGCGGTCGCCAGGCGCGCCGGGCGCTCGGCGGCGTCGCAGGCGTCCAATTCCGTGCGGATCGCGCCACCGCCGCGTCGCTCGGTGGTGGTCAGGTCCTGCAACTTCGCGAACAGCGAGGAACCCGCCGCCGACGGGAAGGATTGGAACCACTGCCGCGCGTCGAGGCTGAAGACACCGGTGCGTGCCCGGTCGGCCGCCAGGGCCAGCTGCATTGCCGCCAGCCCCTGTTCGACGGTGATCATCGCGACACCGAGGTCGGCGAAGAACTGGGCGCGACCGACCTCGGCCCATGGGCCCCAGTTGATCCCGACGGCGGGAAGCCCGAGCGAGCGCCGATAGGCGACCAGGCCGTCGACCCACGAGTTCGCCGCGGCGTAGGTGCCCTGGCCGGGTGCGCCGAGCAGGGATGCCACCGAGGAGAACGTCAGCCACCAATCGACGTCCAAGTGCGCGGTGGCCTGGTGCAGGCGCCAGCTGCCGGCGACTTTCGGGGTGAACACCCGCCGCGCGGCGGCATCCGTGATGTTCAGCACGATCTCGTCTTCGAGAACCATTGCGCTGTGCAGGACTCCGGCCACCCGGAACCCGGCGTCTTGCACCGCCCGCACCAGCCGGCCGGCCGTATCGGCGTCGGCGATGTCGCCGGTGACCACCTCGACGTGGCTGCCTGCGGCGTTCAATTCAGCGATCGCTGACCGAGTCTCGTCGCTGGGAGCCGAACGCCCATTCAGCACAACCAATCCCGCGCCCTGATCGACCAGCCACTGCGCGACGACGAAGCCGAGACCACCCATGCCTCCGACGATGATGTAGCCGCCGTCGGGGCTGACCAATGGTTGCGGGGGCGGTGCCGCGATCGCTTCGATGTCACCGCCGGCAGGTATCGACACGACGATCTTGCCGGTGTGGCGCCCGGAGGCCATCAGCCGGAACGCGTCGGCCGCCTCGGGAAGGCTGAACTCGGTGACCGGGAGTACCTGCAGCTTGCCGTCCGCGACCTGCGCCAGGATGTGCCCGAGCATTTCGCGATACCGCGCCGGTTGCAGCTTCAAATTCAGGTCGAGGTCGACGACGGAGAAGGACGCGCTTTTCGCCAGCCCGGCCAATCCCAGACTGGCGTCGGCGTGGACGTCCTTCTTGCCCAGCTCGATGAACCGGCCGCAGGGGGCAAGTATCTGCACACCGCGGTGAATCGCTTCGCCCGGAAGCGAATTGAGAATGACATCCACGCCGTAGCCGTCGGTGATGTCGAGGATCGCATCGGCGAATTCCACGTCTCGGGAGTTGCCGACATACTCGACACCGAGTCCGGCCAGCATTTCGCGCTTGGCATCCGACCCGGCCGTCGTATAGATGCGGGCCCCGATCATCTTGGCGATCGACACCGCGGCCAGGCCGACACCGCCGGTGGCGGAATGGATCAGCACCCGCTCGCCGGGTGCCAACCGGCCGACCTCGCACAGTGAGTGCCACGCGGTCAGATACGCGATGCCGAATGCGGCCGCCTCGCCGTCCGGCAGCGCCTCGGGGACCGGTGCCACCAGATCGGCCAGCGTTGTCATGTGTGAGGCGAAGGCGCCGGGGCCGAACGCGATGACGCGCTGTCCGACCTCGACGACGTCGACGTCTGGGCCGATCGCCGTCACGAAACCGACACACTCGCCGCCGATCACCGGCGGGGCACCGTCGAGTCCGGGATACACGCCCATCGCCTTGAGCACGTCGCTGAAGTTGAGGCCCGCGGCGACGACGCGAACTTCCACCTGGCCTGCGGAAGGCGGAATCCGCTTCACCGCATGTACTTTCAGCTCATCCAGCCGCCCCGGCTGGTCGATCTGCAGCCGCACGGCGGCCCCGCCGTCCAGGCTCACCACGGTGCGGCGGGATTCGGCGGCAAGAGCGCCGGTCGCGTCGACGGGCGCAGGCACCAACCGGTTGACATACCGTTGCTGTTCGCGCAGCGCGATCTCGTCGTGCTCCGCACCGGCCAGCAGCTCCTCGGTCAGTGCGGCCAGCGTGCCGGATCCATCGGCGTCGATGTCGACGATCGTGGTCCGCAGTTCGGGATGCTCGAACGTCAGCACCCGGGCGATGCCCCGAAGTTGGGTCTGCGCCAGGGTGACTCGGTCGCCTGAATCGAGCTGTTGCGCGCCGCGGGTGACGATCCACAGCCGGGGGCTGTTGCGAGCCCCCATGCGCGTCACCGTCTTGGCGATGTCGGCGATCTGCAGCGTGCGGGCCTGGGCCAGTTCCAGCTGCGCCTGGTCGTCGCGGGCCTCGTCGATGCTGCGCGGCGGGCAGACCACGACGATGCTGTCCCATGGGTTTCGGGTAATCGCCGCGCGCAGGCTCGCGGTGTCGGTGGGGGACACCAGTTCGATCTCGGCGACACCGTCGCGCAGCGACGACCGCAGCGCGGGCAGCAGCGAGTCGTCGGCGGTGGCGTCGCCGATCAGCAACAAGCCATCGAGCGTGCCGGCCGGCTTGTCCAGGGGTGCGGGTTCCCATGCCACCGTGTACAGCTGACTGCTGACTTCGGTTGCGCCGCTGGATGACCCGAGTACCGCCATCTCGACTTCGTCGATGACGAGCAGCGGCCGGCCATCTGGGTCGGTCAGCGTGACGTGACCGCGGAGCCGGTCGGGGCTATCAGTGGCGGCCAGTGAGCCTATCGAGCAGACACCGCCGGTGATGTCGCCGTAAACATGAACGCCCGCGAAACGTATTGGCAGCACCAGGGTCTGGCGGGCCGACTGCCCGCCGGCCAGGTCGGTCGCGATCCGGGTGGCGCCGAGGGCCTGCACGGCGATGTCCATCATCACCGGGTGCAGGCCGAAGCTGCGGGAACCGGTCTTGGCCGTCGCGGGCAACCGCACGTCGGCACGGGCGGCACCGGACTTCGCGACGGCGAGTCCGACGATTCCGCGGAAGGCCGGCCCGTGTTGCTGCCCCGCGCCCCGCAGCCGCTGGTAGAGGTCTTCGGGTTTGAGCTCGTCGGCCACCTCGTCGAGCGCCGGCCGCGGTGCCTCGTCATCGGACACGGTCTCGCGGGCAACCGTGGCGGTCGCGTGTTTGATCCACCCCGAAGTGGGGTTCTGCGTGCGCATTTCGATCCGGCACGCCTGTTCGTCTCCGGTGAGCGTGGTGACCAGCACGGTGTCGTCGGTGACGTGCAGCATCTGGTGCAGGCTGAGCTCGCGGATCATCCAGCCCGGTGAGCCTTCCGCAGCTGCGAATGCGTCCGTCGCCGCGGCCAGCGCGACTTCGGCGTACGCCGATCCGGGCAGCACGCAGAGGTCGTCGATCACGTGGTCGCCGAGCCACAGCAGATCCGGGCGCAGCTCGCACTCCCAGATCCGGGTGCCGGTGGTGGGGTCGGTGACGCCGATGCCGAGCAGTGGGTGGGTGTCTGCCGTGTGGTGGGCGGCGATCGTGGGAGCGATCCAGTGCCGGGTGTGCTGCCACGGTGTGGTGGGCAGCACCGGGTGGGGCTCGCACGGGTGCGGCGTCTGCGGCGGGTGGCTGGTGCGCGTGGTGTTGAGGTTGGTGTGGAAGGTCAGGGTGTCGTGCGTATCCCGTTGCAGGGTGCCGAGACTCAAATAGTCGGCACCGCCGTTGTTGTCACGGGCGGCGAGGGTTTCGTTGATGGCATGCGTCAACAATGGGTGGGCACTGACCTCGATGAAGGTGTGGTAGGGACCAGCTGCGTCGCTGAAAGCATGAGCGATCGCCTGTTGGAAGCGCACCGGGTTGCGCATGTTGACGGCCCAGTGTTCGGCGTCGAATGCCGCTGGGGCTTGCAGGTTTTCGTAGGTGGTCGAGATGATCGGAATGGTCGGCGGTTGCGGGTTCAGACCGGCCAGCTCGGCGCGCATCGCGGGCTGTAGTGCGTCCATGGCCGGGTTGTGCGGGGCCACTTCGATGTTAACCCTGCCGGCGAACTGGCCCTGTGCGCGCACCTTCGCGATCACCTCGTCGATCTGCGCGTTGGGCCCCGAGATGACGGTCTGGCGCGGGGAGGCATAGATCCCCACCGTGACCTGTGGATGGTCGGCGATCAGCGCCTGGGTGGCGTCGGCGTCGAGCTCGAGCATTGCCATGGTGCCTTGCCCGGACAGCGGTGCCATCAGCCGCGATCGGGTCGCGGTCACCCGCAACCCCTCGGCCGGGGTCAGCGCGCCCGCGACCACCGCCGCGGCAACTTCGCCCATCGAGTGCCCGATCACCAGATCCGGGGTCACGCCGTAGGAACGCCACAGCGCGGTGAGCGCGAGCTGCATGCCGATCAGGCCGAGCTGAATCTGTTCGATGCCGTCGAGCGCCTTGCCGGTAGCGATCACGTCGTGCAGCGAAAAGCCAGCCTCGGCAACGAATGTCGGCTCCAGCTCGGCGACCGCCGCGGCAAACGCCGGCTCGTCGGCCAGCAGCTGGCGGCCCATACCGGGCCACTGCGATCCACGGCCCGAATAGACGAATACCGTGCCCGGCCCGATCGACCCTTCGTGGCAGTCCACCACGCCGGGGGCGGGTTCGCCGGCGCCCAGCGCGCGCAACCCCGCGACGGCCTGGTCGCGGTCGGCCGCGACCACCGTGGCGAACTTGGTCTGCCGGGCCCGGTGATGGTTGAGCGTGTGCGCGACATCGGCCAGCGCCACGTCGGCACCCGGGCCTTCCATCCAGTCGGCCAGCACCGACGCCGTCGCCGCGACCCGCTGCTTCGTCTTGCCCGACACCAACAGCGTGGTTATGGCCGGGCCAGATCCCTGCTGCGGCAACGGCACCGACACCGGCTCCACTGCCTGCTCGATCACGATGTGCGCATTCGTCCCGCTCACACCGAACGAGGACACCCCGGCCCGGCGCGGTTGCCCGGTGGCCGGCCATTCCATGTCCTCGGTGGCGATGGCCAGCTTCGACACGCCTTCACTGGCGTGCGGTGTCAGCTCGCGAAAGTTGAGGTTGCGAGGAATGCGGCCGTGCCCGACGGCCAGCACGGTCTTCATGAACCCCGCGATGCCCGCCGCGGCCTCCAGGTGACCGAGATTGGTCTTGACCGCTCCCAGCACCAGTGGAGCCCGATCCCGCCGGTCGGCGAAAACCTTGCTCAGTGAATCCAGTTCGATCGGGTCGCCGAGCGGAGTGCCGGTGCCGTGCGCTTCGATGTAGTCGATGTCCGCCGGCGTCAACTTGGCCGACGTCAGCGCCTGGTGAAGCAGCGCCTGCTGCGCCGGGCCGTTCGGAACGGTCACCCCACTGCTGGCGCCGTCCTGGTTGACCGCCGAACCGCGCACCACGGCGAGGATGCGGTTGCCGTCCCGTTGCGCGTCCGAGAGCCGCTTGAGCACCACCACTCCGGCGCCCTCGCTGCGGACATACCCGTCGGCGCCCGCGTCGAATGTCTTGCACTGGCCTTCCGGCGACAGCATTCCCCACCGCGAGCAGGCGATGCTGGTTCCTGGCGCGAGCAGCAGGTTGGTCCCACCGACCAGCGCCGTGTCGCTTTCGCGCCAGCGCAGGCTCTGGCAGGCCAGGTGGATCGCCACCAGCGACGACGAGCACGCCGTGTCCAGCACCACCGCGGGACCGCGGGCCCCGAGCAGGTAGGCCATCCGGCCGGCCGCGAAATTGGCTGAGTTGCCGGTGAGTACGTAGGCGTCGAGGTCTTCGGGCCGCACCGTGCCGGACATCTTCAGCATGTAGTCGTAGGCGGTGACACCAACGAAAACCGAGGTCTGGGTGCCGCGAATGGTATGCGGCGGGATGCCGGCGTTCTCCAGCGCTTCAAAGGCGACTTCGAGGAACAACCGCTGCTGCGGGTCCATCGCCGCCGCCTCGCGCGGGGTGATGGAGAAGAACTCCGCGTCGAACTCATCGGGCTCCCAGTTGGACAGGAAGCCGCCTTCGCGGTTGCAGATCGTGCCGGGAATCGTGTGGTCCTCGGTGAAAAGAGCGTCGGCGTCCCAACGCTGCGAGGGAACGCGCACGATGCCGCTTCGCCCGTCGCGCAACAAGTCCCAGAACTGTTCCGGGTTGTCGACACCACCGGGGAACCGGCAACCCATCCCGACAACCGCGATCGGCTCGGTGCCCGCCTTTTCGGCGATCTCCAGACGAGCGGACAGATCATCGATCTTGTGCAGCGCTTCGGCGATGATCGCCCGGCGATCTGGTGTCGGGGTGGTCATCAGGTCCCTCTTAGTCTTTCCGAAAGTTGTTCCAACAACTCGGCTTCGCTGAATTCGTCGTAGGTATCCGCGTCCGGTTGCTCGTCGGCCTCGCCGAGCTCGGGCAGCACCGTGGCCAGATAGTCGGTGAGGCTGTACACGGTGGGGTAGTCGAAAACCACGGAGGCCGGCAGGAATTCACCGAGAGTGTCGGACAATGTCCGCTGCAGGGTCACGCTCATCAGCGAGTCCATCCCGAGCTGAAAGAAACCGGTCGAGGGATCCAGCGACTCCGTGGGCGGCAGGCCCATCACATTGGCCGCCAGGCGCGCGACCTGGTCGAGCAACATGTCGTGGCGCCGATCCGGCTGGCACTTGCCCAGGGCGATGCGGAATTCGCTTTCCGGCATTGCCGTCTCACCTGGGGTCGGCAACAGATCGTCGACGATGCGCAGTGATCCGCGGGTCCGGTAGGCCGCCGCCAGCAGTGGCCAATCGGCTTCGACGACAACGGAATGCACCCCGGCAGCCGGGCTCATCGCCCGGGCGAGCCCGCCGATGGCGATCTCGTCGTCCATAGGCAGCAGCCCGGATCCCATGCTGACCTGGCTGAAATCGTGTTCGGCGTCGGCCAGTGATTTCCACAATCCCCAGTTGACCGTGGTGGCCGACAGCCCCATCACGCGACGCGCGTACGCCAGCGCGTCCAGGTAACCGCTGGTGGCGGTGTAGTGGGCCAGCCAGCGTGACCCGGTCAGGCCGGAGATAGAGGAGAACAGCACGAAATGGCGCACCGGCTTTTCCAGCGACAGCCGGTGCAGCACCGCGGCGGCGTCCAGCTTGGGCGCGAACATCGCCGTCACATCGTCGTTCGTCATCTCGCTGAGCAGGACCGGCTGACCGGCGAAGGCCGCCAGATAGATGCCCTCCAGCGGAGGTAAGTCGGCGCCGAACCGGTCGAACAGCGCGCTCATCGCCGTCTCGTCGGTGGCATCCGCCGCGACGGCGGTGAGGGTAATTCCTTGCAATGCAAGGCTTTCCGCGAGTTCATGCAGTCGCTGGCCGGGGTTGCGGGAGACCGCGACGATGGTGCCGGCGCCCATTCGCGCGAGCTGGCGGATCAGGTGCGGCCCGATGTTGCCGGTAGCGCCGATGACGAGTTGCGCGGCGTCGGGATCCAGCGTGACCGCGTCGGCCGGTAGCGCACGCTTGCGCAGCCGCGGCACGTGCCGTCGTCCGGACCGATACACGACCTGGTCTTCGCGATCGGTGCTGCCCGCCTCGGCGAGCACCTGCCGCGCACGCAGCTGTACGGGTACCGAGCTGTCGAAATCGATTATCCCGCCCCAGATTTCGGGGTGCTCGAGCGCCAGCGTGCGGCCCAGGCCCCACAGCGCCCCGTGGCTGGGGTTGGCGCGATCGCCCTCCGCGATGGGCTGAGCGTTGCGGGTCACCAGGAACAGCTTGGCCGGCGAACTGCTGGCCGCCATCGCCGAGGCGAGCCGGCGGACCTGATGGAAGAGTTGGTAGGCCGTTCCGACATCGAGCGGATCGGCCGGGATCGGAGGTGCGTAGAGCACGTGGTCGACATCACCGAGCGCCCCACCCAACGCGGCCGGATCGGCGTCCGCGGCTCGCACGTCGGCCAGGCAACCCAGCTCGGCGGCCAGGGCCGCGTCGCCGACCACCAGCCACCGGCCGGCGACCGTGGTCTCGGCGTCGGGGAGCGGGGTTGCCTCCCACACGACCTGATGCGACCAGTCGTCGAGCGCGCCGCCGACATCCGGTGACGAATGGGTTTGCTGCGCAGCGCCGTTGCGTTGCGGTGCCGGTGTCCGGGTTTCGGCGGCGGTGAACCAGTGGTGGGTGTGGTGCCAGGGGGTGGTGGGGATCTGCGGGTGTGGTTCGGGCGGATGCGGAGTCTGCGGCGCGTTCGCGCGGTCGGTCAGATAGAGGTTGGTGCGGAAGGTGACGGTGTCATCGGCGTCACGCTGCAACGTGCCGATACTGGTGAATTTCCGCTCGCGGTGCGCGTCTTCGAGCGTCTCGGTGACGGCTTGGGTGAGTAGTGGGTGGGCGCTGATTTCGATGAAGGTGTGGTGGTCGGTTGCGGCTTTGGTGATGGCTT
>NZ_JBVAXR010000006.1:0-11387 GCF_055419445.1 Mycobacterium sp. IDUB_19
AAGTATTGCGTCAGAACAAAACCCGTGAACCCGGAAAGCGCTGACGCCAGCAGAATGGTGCCGAGCAGGATGGTGCGCGCGGGTTGGGCGGCAATCGCTGCACACCCTTCCCGAACCGCGGTGACCGGGCTGCGTCGCGACTTGGCGGGTTCATTCATCTGCATTCTCCTCGGTTCTGCGCGAAACGAAGCAAAGCAGGGACTTCAACCGCCGCCGGGCAGCCCAGACCCATTGGGTGGCACACTACCGGGTGCGGCACGCTGCAGGTCAAGGACGAAGGAGATGTCTACTGCATATCGAAGTCGTGCTTGGAGAGCATTTCCCGCCGCCGATCCGGCCGAGTCGGCAATGATTGTCACATCGACTGTCGGGAGGGACCATGGGTCTGCCAGTTTCGCACTATGACGTGGGAGTCATCGGCCTTGGCTACGTGGGGCTAACGCTCGCGACTGTGCTGGCCGAGGCGGGCAACAAAGTGATCGGTGTGGAGAAGCGCTCAGAGGTCGTTGAGCAGACCAAGGCCGGCATCCCGCACTTCTCCGAAACCGGATTACCGGAAGCCTTGTCACGGGTCGTCGGCTCGGGCGCCTTGGCGGCCGTCGAGCAACTAAGCCCAGATGCGGTCTGCGACACGTACATCATCACGGTCGGGACGCCCCTGTCCAGCGAAGGGCTCGTCCGTACCGACATGATCGAGGCGGCCAGTCACGAGGTCACCGCGAACATGGGCGACGGCGCATTGGTGATCCTGCGTTCCACCGTCAAAGTCGGGACCACACGTGATGTGGTATCGCCCATCCTCGCGGAGTCCGGCAAGCGCTTCGACATCGCGATGTGCCCGGAGCGGACCCTCGAAGGTCAAGCGCTGCAGGAACTGCGCGAATTGCCGCAAATCGTGGGCGCAGATGATCCCGCTATCAGCGACCGTGCCGCGGCCGTCTTCCGGCGGCTGACCAATTCCATTGTCGCGGTGTCGAGCCCGGAGGCCGCCGAAATCATCAAGCTCGTCGACAACACCTATCGCGACGTGCATTTCGCGTTCGCCAATGAAGTGGCGCGATTGTGCGATGCGTTCGCGGTCAACGCGCACGAGGTGATCTCGTCGGGGAAGCTGGGTTACAAGCGGACGAACGTGCCGCTGCCCGGCCTGGTGGGTGGTCCGTGTCTGGAGAAGGATCCACACATCTTGCTGCAGAGTGCTCGTACCCGCGGAATCGAACTGGAGATCACCGTTGCGGGCCGGCTCGTCAACGAGCGACAGCCGGTGGAGACCGTCAAATTCATCAGCGACGAAGTCGCCAGACGTAATTTGCCCTCGCCGTTGCGAATATCCTTGCTAGGTATGGCATTTAAGGGCATCCCAGCCACCGACGATCTCCGGGGGTCGATGTCCATCAAGGTGCTAGACGCAATCAAGAAGGCTCATCCGGACGCCGAGATCCGTCTGTTCGACCCGGTCATAACGACCGAGCAGCTGGCGGCAACCTTCCCGGACGAGCACGCATTCGACCGACTCGGCGATGCGGTGAGCGGCGCGTCGGTTGTGATCATTGGCAACAATCATCCCGAGCTCGGCAGGATTTCGCCGCGCACGATCAGCGAGTTCATCGCTCCCGACGGCTTCGTGTTCGACTATTGGAATCACTTCAGCCACTTGCCAACATCTGAGCTGGGCAACTCGTACTTCGCGGTCGGCAACAGCAGGCTGGTGCTGTGATGGGCACTCGGGTGGTGGTGACGGGTGGCGGCGGATTCATCGGCGCCTATTTGGTCAGACGTCTTGTCCGGGATGGTTGGGATGTTGCGGTCATCGACACCATGGTGCGAGGCGAGGCCGGGCGCCTGGCCGAAGTGGCGGACGACATCGAGCTTTTCAGCTGCGACGTCCGTGACCAAGAGGCACTCGAGCGGGCGTTCGCCGGCGCAGAGGTCGTCATGCATCTGGCGGCGATCAATGGAACCGAGAACTTCTACAAGCGACCAGAGTTGGTGTTGGACGTCGGGTTACGCGGTGCATTGGCCGTTGTGAACGCCGGGCGCAACGCCGGCGTGCCGGATCTCGTGGTCGCATCCAGCGCGGAGGTGTATCAGACACCCTCCGTGGTGCCCACCCCGGAAACGATTCCGCTGATGCTGCCGGACAGCCTGAATCCGAGGTATTCGTACGGCGGCTCGAAGATCGCCACCGAGTTGATCGCATTCGACTACGCACAAGATCACTACCGCAAGGTCCAGGTGTTTCGCCCACACAACGTGTACGGCCCCGACATGGGCTACAAGCACGTGATACCTCAATTCATCGCCAGGGCCAGGGCGGCTCGGGATGCGACATCGGCTGGACCGGCGCCCTTTGAGATTCAGGGCGACGGCACCCAGACCCGCGCGTTCTGCTACGTCGACGACATCGTCGACGGCGTGCTCACCATGTACGAGAACGGCGGCCACCGCGAGGTCTTTCACATCGGCAATGACGAAGAGGTGTCCATCCGCGACCTGGCCGTTCGGGTTGCGAAGGCGGTGGGGATCGAGGTCGAGATTCGTCCCACCGAGGAGGCGGACGGCGGGACGCCGCGCCGGTGCCCCGACATCGGCAAGATGCGGAGACTCGGTTATCAGCCCGGCGTCGACCTGGACGAGGGCCTGAAGCGTACTGCCGGTTGGTACCTTCGACATGGCAGCGACGTCGTGACCAATGAGTTGTTGTGAGGTGCCAATGGAGCTAGGTTCGCGGATTTATGTCGCTGGTCACCGCGGCATGGTGGGTTCCGCGATCACTCGACGACTGTTGAGCGAAGGGTTCACGGACGTCGTGACCCGCGCGCACGACGAATTGCCACTCGACGACCACGGGGCGGTTGAGGGTTTCTTTGCCACTGCGCGGCCCGAGTACGTCGTCCTGGCAGCCGCGAAGGTTGGCGGAATCGTTGCCAATGCGACCTACGGCGCCGATTTCATCCGGGAGAACCTCAAAATCCAGACGAATGTCATCGATGCCGCTTATCGGTACGGCGCGCGCAAGCTCCTCTTCTTGGGGTCGAGTTGTATCTATCCAAGAGATGCCGAACAACCAATTCGTGAGGAGGCGCTGCTAACGGGACCGTTGGAGGAAACCAACTTGCCCTACGCGGTCGCAAAAATTGCCGGCAAGACGATGTGTGACGCGTATCGAAAGCAGTACGGCTTCAACGCATTCACCGTGATGCCGTCGAACGTATACGGCATCGGCGACAATTTTCATCCCGAGCACTCCCACGTTGTGGCGGGCATGTTGCGCCGGTTTCACGAGGCCAAATTGGCAGGCGCCGGTGAGGTTGTCGTATGGGGGAGTGGCTCGCCGTTGCGTGAGCTCATCGACGCTGACGACCTCGCGGATGCTTGCGTCTTCCTGCTGCGTTCGTACGACAGCGGCGACATGATCAATGTTGGTTCTGGCGAAGAGGTTTCGATCCGAGACCTGGCTCTTTTGATCAAATCGATCGTCCAGTTCCAGGGGCGCGTCGAGTTCGATCGCTCCCGCCCGGATGGCACGCCACGCAAAATCATGGACAACACGAAACTGACGACCCTCGGATGGCGACCAACCGTCAGCATTGAAGCCGGTCTCAAGAAAATGTACGACTGGGTCGTCGATTCAGATGTGTTGCGCCTGAACTGATTAGCGTGAAGCGCCGCACAAGTGGTGCGCCCCGCAGATCGCCCCGTCGTCTGTGCGCGAAGCCGACTGTCCAGGGGTATCGACATGTTAGTGTGACGCAGTGCCGTTATTGGACACTGCTCGCCTGATCGCCAAGGGCTTCGCCTTCGAGGTGCCACGCCAGTTCTCTGAGCGGGCCTGGAAGCGCGAGTTCGTCAACCAGCTCAAATCACGGCACGTTGACGTCGTGTTGGATGTCGGCGCCAACTCCGGCCAATACGCCATGGGGCTGCGCAAGAGGGGCTACCAGGGACGCATCGTCTCGTTCGAACCCTTGGCGGGGCCGTTTTCCGATTTGCAGAGCCACGCATCGAAGGATCCGCTCTGGGATTGCCGCCGACATGCACTGGGCGATGTCGACGGGACAATCTCGATCAATGTCGCAGGCAATTCCGGCGAAAGCAGCTCCGTCTTGCCGATGCTGAAGAGCCATCAGGACGTCTTTCCGGCAGCAAACTATGTCGGCGCCGAAGAGGTGCCGATCCATCGGCTCGATGCTGTGGTGCCAGAAATTCTGCGGCCTACAGATCGGATTTTTCTCAAGATTGACGTCCAAGGGTTCGAGAAACAAGTGCTCGCTGGGAGCACTGCAACGGTGAGCGATCGCTGCGTCGGGATGCAGCTCGAACTTTCTTTCCTGCCGCTGTATGAAGGTGGGATGCTAATCCGCGAAGCGCTGGATTTGGCGTACTCAATGGGCTTCACGCTGACCGGAATGCTGCCCTGTTTCACAGACATTCGAAACGGGCGAATGTTGCAGGCCGACGGCATATTCTTCCGTGAGGACGATTGAATGAGCCGGGGGAGGGACGAGTACGTATGCCGAAAATTGTGAGTCGCGCGTGAGCACACCGATGTTTTCGATCATCGTCCCGACCTGGAAGGCGGCGGCAACCGTGGGCGCCTGCGCGGAAAGTCTTCTCCGCCAGACCTTTAGCGATTTCGAGCTGGTCGTGGTGGACGGCGCCTCGACGGACGAGACACTCGACATCGTCAAGAGCTTCGCCCCCGATTTCGGCGCACGCTTGGTCGTCCACAGCGAACCCGACGAGGGTATCTACGACGCGATGAACCGCGGTGTCAGCCTCGCGGCAGGGGCGTGGTTGCTCTTTCTCGGGTCCGACGACACCCTGCACGACCCGGACACGCTGGCCCGGGTGGCCGCCTTCATCGGCGACAACGAGCCCAGCGATCTGGTGTACGGCGATGTGATCATGGGCTCCACCGGCTCCCGCCATGCCGGGGAATTCGACCTCGACCGTCTACAGTTCGAGACCAACATCTGCCATCAATCGATCTTCTATCGCCGCGAGCTGTTCGCCGGCATTGGCCCTTACAACCTGCGCTATCCCATCTGGGCCGACTGGGACTTCAATATCCGCTGCTTCTCCAACCCGGCGCTCGCCATCCGGTACATGGACATCGTCGTTGCCGACTACAACGACATGACCGGCCTGAGTATGAGGACGGGCACGGACAAGGAGTTCAGGAAGCGGCTGCCGATGTACTTCTGGGTGGCAGGCATGGAAACCGCCGGCAGGATGCTGTCCTTTTTCAAGGAAAAAGAGAACCGCCAGTTGGCATTTCGTTCGTGGGTCACGCGTTACAAGGCCGCGTCGAAAGCTCGGGCCAGCCACGCTGGTCAGTAGTCCTAGCCGACTACTCACGGTGCCCAAAAGTCCGTTGGGCCGGTTGTCACAGTGCGCTGGACTCGGCGCAGACTCGGTAACCGCGCAGGGCCAGCGGGACGAATATCGCGAGCAGCACGGCAGTCCACGCGACAGTCATCGCCAGCGGCCACAGAACGGGACCGCCGTAGGTCAATGCCCGCATCGCCTCGATGGGCGGCGAGAGCGGTTGCATGCGAACAAACGGCCGAAACCAATCCGGGAACATCCCGATTGGTGTGGTTCCAGGATTCACAAATGCCAAGGCGACGGTCCCGCCCATGATCCAGGTCAAGACGACGGGGCTGCTGGTGCGAAGGACGAGCGCGATCACCATCGCCGTGAACCCGACCACCATGATCGATGGAATCAGAATGTACAGCAGCACCGCGACCCAGCCATGCGTAAAGCGCAGTCCCAGTGCCACTCCGAGCGCAGTGATCAGGACCGTCCCGAGGAGCGCGCGCACGGCTTCCGCGGTGAGCCGTCCGGTCAGGGCGCTTGCCCGGTGTACCGGAAGCACCCACATGCGGCTGAGTAGCCGCGACTGACGGTCCATCGTGATGCCGACCGCGTTGCCCAAGGCGCCGAACAGCGCCGACAGCACCGAGCAGAACGGGACGAGGCCGTAAAGGCTGTCCACGCCGGTGACCTTGCGTACCTGCTCGCCCAGCACCACTTGGTAAAGAAGCAGAAGGAAGATGGGTAAGAGCAGCGAGCCCATCATCGTGGCTCGGTCGCGCCGCCACCGGATGAGAAGCCGAACAGCTTGCAACCAGCTCTGGGTCAGTAATGAGCCTTCCACCGCGGTCCGCGTTGTCACGCGCTGCGCCTCTGCATCCGCAGCGTGATCGCACCGAAAACCAGCACCATCCCGACGCACCAGGCCAGGCTGATTGCCAAGTTGTTGACCACCAGGTGTCCGCTGCCCAGGCCGCGCAACGTTTCCGCGACCTGCGAGACCGGCTGGTTGCGTACCCACGGGCGCAACCAGGCAGGGAAAGTTTTCTCGGGGGCGATACCGGTGGACAGCAAGAACAGCAGCAACTGGGGGACGAACAGCATGTAACTGGCCCCCTGGAGGCTGTTTGAACTCGACCCCAGTGCGTCGGCGCCCAGCCCAACCGCCAGGCACAGCAGCAACGCGATGAGAACGAAAGCTATCGCGTAAGCCGGCCCGCCGGTCATCCGGAATCCGAAGGCGTAACCGGCGACCACCGCTACCAAAAGGGCGAGTACTGCCCGGATTTGGGTCGCGGCCATCCGCGCTGTCACCGGGGCTGCGGCGGCGATCGGCAGCGTCCGCATGCGCTCGGCGAGCCCACTGAGGTGGTCGCGGATCGCGCGGTCGGCGGTGAGCAGGCCGACAAAAATCATCGACTGGACGACCACGGCCGGCACCAGGTACTGCGAGTAGCTCACGTGGCCGGTGTCGATCAGGCCATGCAGGGCGACGCTGAAGCCGACCAGGTACGCGATTGGTGACAGAATCTCGAAAATCATCTCGCCATCGCGCGTTGCGGAAACCAGCGACCGTTCCGTGAGGGCGGCCAGAGCGCTCATGATTGGGTGACGGTCCGCTCGGTGATGTGCAGGAATGCCTCGTCCAGCGAGGGCTTGCGCAGCGAGATGTCGGCGAGTTCGACGCCGAGCGCATCGACCCGGCGAAACACCTCGGCCAGCGTGGCCACCCCGTCGGGGGCAAGCACCGACACCGAGTTGGTGTCATCGTCGATCTCGATCCCGTTCAGTCCGGTCAGCGCCGCCGCGACGTGGGGCAAGTCGACAGGATTGGCCGGACTCACCTGGCAGTAACTGGTGCCTACCCTGCGCTTGAGGTCCTCGGCGGTACCGCTCGCGATCACCTGCCCGCGGTCGATGACGACGATCGAATCGCTCAGCACGTCGGCCTCTTCCAAGTACTGCGTGGTCAGCAACACGGTGATCCCTTGCTGGGCCAACGAACTCACCAGCGCCCAGACGTCGCGGCGACTGCGCGGATCAAGCCCGGCGGTCGGCTCGTCGAGAAATAGCACCTTCGGCAGCACCATCAGGGCGGCAGCCAGGTCGACGCGTCGCTGCATGCCACCGGAATACGTGGATACATGGCGGTCGGCGGCCTCGACGAGGTCGAAGCGCTCGAGCAATTCGTCGGCACGGGCCTTTGCCTCACGGCGGCGCAGGCCCCGCATCCTGCCGAACAGCACCAGGTTCTCTCGGGCAGTGAGCAACGTATCCAGCGAAACGAACTGTCCCGTCATCGCGATGCTGGCCCGGACCTGGGCGGGCTGGCGGGCGATGTCGTATCCGGCGACGGTGGCGCTGCCGGAACTCGGACGCAGCAGGGTGGACAGGATATTGATCGTGGTTGTCTTACCGGCGCCATTGTGGCCGAGCAGGCCGCATACCGTTCCGGCCGGAACCGAGAAACTCACGCCGGACAGCGCAGACGTCTTTCCCCCGAAAGTCTTTGTGAGATCTGCAACCTCGATCGCGTCTGGATACACAGTAGGGAGTATCTCATGTTGCTCCCGGCCTCTTGGCCGCATTGCTGGTAGCGGACGATTGCCCCGGGGATTGGTTTTCAACTGCTCTCGCAAAAGACCTGGCGCGCAAACGATCTACAAATTCATTGCGATCAGAGTTTGTCGCGCGCGTAATCGGCGTCGCCGACTAGACCGAGTGCCTCGGGATCGGGATCTCGGCCGTGGGCGCATCGTCGGAGAGTTCCTCGCCTAGCAAAGCGCGTACCAGCGGACGGGATCCTTCCGGCCGCAGCATTTGACTGGACGGCCGCGGACGAACGACCTGGGGCCACCAGAACCAACGTCCGAGCAGCGCGGCGATGGTGGGAGTCATGAACGAGCGCACGATCAGGGTGTCGAACAACAGGCCCAGGCCGATGGTCGTGCCGACCTGACCGATGATCCGCAAATCGCTGGACGCCATCGACGCCATCGTGAAAGCGAACACCAGACCCGCGTTGGTCACGACCTTGCCGGTACCGCCCATTGCACGGATGATGCCGGTATTGATACCCGCGCCTATTTCCTCTTTCATCCGGGATACCAGCAGCAGGTTGTAGTCAGACCCCACCGCCAGCAGGACGATCACAGACATCGGCAGGACCATCCAGTACAACTTGATGCCCAGAAGGTACTGCCAGATCAGCACCGAGAGCCCGAACGAAGAGCCCAGCGAAAGAGCCACCGTGCCCACGATGACGAGGGCGGCCACAAAGCTGCGCGTGATGATCAGCATGATCGTGAAAATCAGGCAGAGTGCGCCGATTCCCGCGATGAGCAGGTCAAATTTGGACCCGTCTTTGAAGTCCTTGAAGGTCGACGCGGTGCCGGCGAGCCAGATCTTGGAGTCTTCGAGCGGCGTCGTCTTGAGCGCCTCCTCGGCTGCCGTCCGAATCTTGTCTACGCGGTTGACGCTTTCGGGCGATGCCGGGTCCCCTTTGTGGGAAATGATGAATCGGGCCGCTTTCCCGTCGGGCGACAAGAATTGAGTCATCGCCTTCTGGAAGTCCGGGTTCTTGAAAACCTCGGGAGGCAGATAGAAGGAATCGTCGTTCCTGGAGTTGTCGAACGCCTGGCCCATGGTGGTGGCGTCCTTGTTGTCGACGTCCACCTGACCAATGATCCCGCCCATCGTGCTGTGCATTGTCTGCATCGTCGTCTTGAAGAACCTCATCGACGCAAGCATCTGCGGGTACTGCTCAAGTAGCTGCGGCAGCAGCACATCCATTTTATGAAGGTCCACCAGCAGCTCGCCGAGTTTATCGCTCAGCTCGTCGATTCCGTCGAGCGTGTCAAATATCGACCTGAAGGACCAGCAGATGGGGATATCGAAGCAGTGCTTTTCCCAGTAAAAGTAGCTCTTAATCGGTCTGAGGAAATCTTCAAAATCTGCGAAATGATTTCGTAGCTCGTATAAGATCTGAGTCATTTCATAGGTCTTGCCGATTGAGTCGTGCGTATATTCCGTGAGCTTTTTCTGTAATTCGTAAAGGCGCGTTATCGACGCGATCTGTATGTCCATCATGTGGATCTGCTCGAGCATGTCGTCCATGCGGGCCTTCATATATCTTATGTTTTGCGTCTGGGCCGAGTTTTGCATGCTGAGCATGAAGGGGATCGAGGTGTGTTCGATCGGCGTTCCCTCGGGCCTGGTGATGCCCTGAACGCGGGCAATTCCGGGAACTTTGAATATTGCCCTGGCCAGCCTGTGCAGGACGATGAAATCGGCCGGATTGCGCATATCGTGATCGGACTCGATCATCAGAATTTCCGGCATCATCCGCGCTTGGGAGAAGTGCCGGTCGGCGGCCGCGTACCCGACGTTGGCCGGAATGTCGTCGGGCATGTAGAGCCGGTTGTTGTAGCTCGTCTGGTAGCCGGGCAGCGTGACTAAACCGACCAGCGCGACGGCAATCGTCGCAATGAGAATGGGTACGGGCCAGCGCACAATCGATGTGCCGATCCGGCGCCACCGGCCAAATCGGATCGCTCGGGTGGGGTCGAGTAGCCCGAAGCGGCCTCCGATGGTCAGGACCGCGGGAACCAGCGTCAGGGCGATCACCACAGAAACGACCAAGCCGATGGCGCACGGGACGCCCATGGTCTGGAAGATGGGCATCCGCGTGAAGCTCAGGCACAACATGGCTCCGGCGATCGTCAAACCGGAACCCAAGACAACGGGAACAACCCCGCGGAAAGTGTTGTAGTAGGCCGTTTCCCGATCCTCGCCGGCCTGGCGCGCCTCCTGGTATCGGCCGAAGAAGAATATCCCGTAGTCGGTTCCGGCCGCCATCGCGAGGGCCACCAGCAGGTTGACGGCGAACGTCGACAACTGCACAAGACTGTTATCGCCGAGAAACGCAACGATGCCCCGGGCCGCGAGCACTTCGATACCCACGGTGATCAACAACAGAATCACCGTGATGATCGATCGGTAGACGAACAGCAGCACCACGAAAATGATCGCCGCGCCTACCGCGGTCATTTTCAGGATGGATCTATCGCCGGCCTGCTGCATGTCCGAGAACAGCGCCGACGGACCGGTGACATAAGCCTTGATGCCAGCAGGCGGTGGGTTCTGCCCGAGAATATCCCGGACGGAAGCAATGGAATCTTGGCCCGCCGTCGTGCCCTGGTTGCCGACCAGATTCAACTGGACGTATACGGCCTTACTGTCCGCGCTTTGCGCACCCGCGGCGGTAAGTCGGTCGCCCCACAAATCCTGAACGTGCTCAACATGTTTCGTGTCGGCCTTTAACGCACGAACCAATTTGTCGTAGTACTTGTGCGCGCTGTCCCCGAGGTCGTTCTGCCCCTCCAACACGAGCATCACAAAACTATCCGAGTCGGACTCTTTGAAGACCTTGCCCATGCGCATCATGGCCTGCACCGCCGGCGCATCCTGCGGGGCCAATGGCACGGAGTGCTCTCGGCCGACCCGCTCCAGTGACGGAACTCCGAAGGTCACCAGCAGCGTCAGCGCGATCCAGCCCAGGACGAACACCAGAGAGAGATTGCGGAGCACCCGTGCCACGACTGGCTTCCGGACGGGAGCCGCAGCGCGTTCGGTGCTGATCGGTTCGGTGGTCATGCGCGCCTCACCGCGTTTCTTTCAGTAGCAACGAACGCACCAACGGGCGGGACCCCAACGGCCGCAGCATCTGGCTTGCGGGGCGGGTCCGCACTTGCTGCGGCCACCAGAACCAGCGACCCAGCAACGCCGCGACGGCCGGCGTCATAAAGGCGCGCACTACCAGGGTGTCGAAGAGCAGACCCATCCCGATTGTGGTGCCGAGCTGGGCGATGCTGCGCAGGTCGCTGACCGCCATGGATGCCATCGTGAATGCGAACACCAGCCCCGCGTTGGTGACGACCTTGCCGGTACCGGCCATTGCACGGATGATGCCGGTGTTAATACCCGCGCCTATTTCCTCTTTCATCCGGGAGACAAGGAGCAAGTTGTAGTCAGAGCCCACGGCCAACAGGACGATCACCGACATC
>NZ_JBVAXR010000006.1:11485-205305 GCF_055419445.1 Mycobacterium sp. IDUB_19
ACCATCGATTGCGTCGAACACGGATCGTATCGCGAAACAGGCGGGAATATCGTAGCAATGCTTTTCCCAGTAAAAATAACTGCGAACCGGTCTGTAGAAATCCTCGAAGTCCGAAACACGGTCTCGCAACTCCGCGGTGGCTTTCTGGACTTCATGCGTTTTGCCGACCATGTCATGGGTGGTGGCGGTGAGCTCTCTCATCAGGCTCACCATGTGTTGCATCAGAGCGATCATTTTGGCCATTTCGTCGGCCTGTTTCAGCATGTCATTCATGCGGTCTTTTTGGAACGCCATGTTTGTCAGCTGAGATGACTGCGACATGCTCATGATGTAAGGAATGCTGGTGTGCGCGAGCGGTGTTCCCTCGGGCCGAGTAACACTCTGAACCGTAGAAACTCCGGGTACCGCGAGAATGCCCTTGGCCAATTGATTCAATACCAGCATGTCGGTGGGATTGCGTAGGTCATGATCGGCTTCGACCAAAAGGATTTCCGGCATCATCATTCGTGACTCGGGAAAATGTCGCGCAGCGGCCGCATTTCCTACGCTGGCGGGAATATCCTCGGGGATGAATTTCTGGTCGTCGTAGCTGGGGTTGTATCCCGGCAGAGTCAGCAGACCGATGAGGGCGATCGCCACCGTGGCGATGAGAATCGGCGTGGGCCAGCGAACGATCGCCGTACCAATGCGTCGCCAGCCGCGAACCTGGAGCTTCCGTTTCGGTTCGAATAGGCCGAAACGGCCTCCGACAGCCAGAAGTGCCGGCGCGAGCGTCAGGGCTACCAGCACCGCAACGGCGATGCCCACCGCGTTCGGCAGGCCCAGCGGCTGGAAATAGGGAAGCCGGGTAAAGCTCAGGCAGAGAACCGCTCCGGCGATCGTCAAACCGGATGCCAGCACAACCTTGGCGACACTGCTGAACGTGGTGTAGAAAGCGCTTTCGCGATCTTCGCCGGCCTGTCGAGCTTCCTGATATCGCCCTACGAAGAATATCCCATAGTCCGTTCCTGTGGCGATGACTGCGGCCACCAGCAGGTTCACGGCAAACGTGGTGAGACCGAGGAGGCCGTGATAGCCGAGGAACGCGACCATGCCGCGGGAGACTGTCAGTTGCAGCCCGACCATCACCAACAAAAGAATGACGGTGAAGATCGAGCGGTAGACGAGCAGCAACATAATGAAGATCACTGAAAGGCTGGCCAAAGTGACCGTTGTGACCGTCTGCTGACCCGCTTTGTTCATATCGGCGACGGTTGCGGCTGGGCCGGTGACGTAGACGTGCAGCCCCTCCGGCGCACGCAATTCCGCCACGATATTCCGGATGGCCTGTACCGATTCGTCCCCCGCGGTCGCACCTTGGCTACCGCCAAGGTTCAACTGCACATAGGCGGCCTTACCGTCGATACTTTGCGCGGCGGCCGCCGTGACCGGGTCCCCCCAGAAGTTCTGGACGTGCTGGACGTGCTTCGTATCGGCTTCCAGCCGACGAACCAGCTCGTCGTAGTACTGGTGAGCTCCCTGGCCGAGCGGCCGGTCACCCTCCAAGACGATCATCGCGAGCGCGCCGGAATTGGATTCCTTGAAATCCTGACCCAGGCGTCCCATCGCCTTGAACGAGGGCGCGTCCGCGGGATTCAGCGACACCGAATGCTGTTGCTCGACTACCTCCAGCGGGGGGACGCCGATAGTCAAGAAGACGGTGAGCCCCAGCCACCCAAGGATGATAAGTATCGAAAACCGGTGGATCGTCCGCGCTACGAATGGTCGCGCGGGCCGCTCCGTGCCCATGTTTTCGTCGCTCATGCAGCCGTCAGGACGCAGTACGTGAAGGCGTTCACCTCATGTGAGACCTTCTCGGACTTGACGGTGCCGTCGACGATGATGCGGCAGCCGATGGTGTCGGTATCACCTTGTGCCACAACATTTCCCACAATTGACGGCAGTGTCGTCGAGAGATCCATCGACCACGGCAGGGTGACTCCGTTGATGTGCTGCGGGTCGGCGTTCACGTCGAAATAGCTGATGTCGGCCACGGTACCCGGCGCTCCGAACACCTCGTACTTGAGGTGCTTGGGGTTGAACGGCTTGCTGTCTTTGACTCTGGTGTCGGCATACGACTGGTGCTTGTCGGAGCCGAAGATGCCGTGCAGCCGCGACACCGTGAATCCGCCGGCAGTCAGTACCGCCACGATCAGCAGCGGGATCCAGATCCGGCCCAGCAGCTTGAATGCTCCTGCTCCGGCATTCCGACCGCCCTTTCGCGGGCCGTCGGGTGGTTGAGATCCGGGCGAAGACTGGCGACCAAACCGCCGGAAGCGACCGGAGGGCTGACTAGCGTCCTGGCTACCCTCGCTGGCGACGTCGGACCGGGCTCGAACGTCGTGCTCGACCACCGCACCCCCTTCAACCCGTTCCTGGACTCGCTGTCTCAACCGCTTGAACATGTACCCACACCTCGGTCGCACCACGCCAGACCTGCGGCGGTCAACTCATACGAGTGGCGTTCGGCGAGTGCGATCAGATCTTGATGAGTAAACCATGCCATTGGCTCCGACATCAGATCTTTCGTCACCCGGTATGTGATCGTTACTGGAACCGCCGGCGTCAGGGCACGGTATCAAATCTGCCGAATCTCCCCGACCGGCAGGTGTTGTATGTGTCATTGTCCCCAGCAATGGTGATACATATTACATTCCCGCGCGATCCCGCGCAGAAGAGATCATCCGCGGAACGCTCGGCCATGGCCAGCTAACGAAGTGCAAGTGGTTCGTGGGCGTGCGAATTGTGGTCTTCAGATCGGCTCTGGCGATCTCGCCTCGCCGCAACGCAAGGCCCACCGATTCGCCCGACGACGTCGGCGTTCGCGGGCCTGATAGCTACCGCGTCGTGCCGCCGTCTGCGGTGGCTTGGCTCCGCGGTCTCCGGGCTGTTCAGCGGGCCCCGGCGGTGGCCGATCCGGCGGGTTCCGCACGCCGCAACCAATGAGCAACGAGAACGTTACTCGGTCGTCTCTTCGCCGTCGGTACCGTACTCTGGGCAGTCGACAGACAGCCAATGCCGTCACTGCAGGTCACTGCACTCGACGGCGCCAGCGCCCGAGCGTTGCGCCGCGCACCTGAATTGCCAAGAGGGTGTCACGAGTGCTTAACAGATCACATCAGGAACTTTGTCGAAACGACCGACCGAGCCTGTAGGCCTCCAGTATGGTTTGGAACGACCCCACGTATATCGAGAGAACGCCTGGAGAACTGTGAGCACCAATCCGTTCGACGACGATAATGGCAGTTTTTTCGTCTTGGTCAATGACGAGGAGCAACACAGCCTGTGGCCTACCTTCGCCGACGTTCCCGCGGGGTGGCGGGTGGTATACGGCGAAGCCGATCGGGCGGCTTGCTTGGACTACATCGAGCAGAACTGGCCCGATATCCGGCCGAAGAGTCTGCGTGATCGGCTGGCAGCGGGTCGGAGTTTTGATAACTAAACCGCCTGGGTATGGGGACTCGGGTGGAGCTCTGGGGGACTCACATGGAACGTGGTGAGCAGGCACACCCGCTAACGCGTGGGCAGTTGGACATTTGGCTCTCGCAGGAAACCGGTTTCGCGGGGACCGAGTGGCAGCTTGGCCTTTTGGTGCGGATCGAGGGCACCGTCGATCGCGACTTGCTGCAGCAGGCCATCCGGCAAGTGGTTGCGGAGACCGAGCCGGGCAGGGTCGCGTTCTTCGAATCGGATGGCCACGTTTTACAAAAGGCTGTGGATTATCCCGATACGGAGCTCGGCTTCTACGATTTAAGAGACGCTGATGATTCGGTGCAAAAGGCACGCGAATTGGCTTCATCAATTCAGCGCACGCCAATGCCATTCTCCGGTCCGCTTTTCACATTTGTGTTATTCCAGACACAAGATAGTGAATTCTATTTGTTCGCTGTCTGTCACCACATCGCGGTGGACGGCATGGGCATGGCGCTGGTCAGTCGCCGGGTTGCCACCATCTACACAGCCCTCGTTGCCGGTGCACCCGTGCCTGACGCATATTTCGGCTCCTTGCAGGACCTGATCGACTGCGAGTCAGGCTATGAGGCGTCCGCCGAATATCAGGACGACGAGGCCTATTGGCAGGAACACCTGCCCTCCGAAAGTGGATTCCACTATCGGCTGCCCCAGGCCACCGCCGAGCGTGACCCGTATCTGACTTCCGCGTCGGTTCAGGTGGACCCGGCAGTCGTGAGCCGAATGCAACAGTTGACGAAACAGTTGCGGGTCCGCCGGTATTCGGCCATTACCGCCGCGTGCGCGCTGCTGGTGCGCGGATGGTCTGGCAACGCTTCCGAGGTGGTGCTCGACTTCCCGGTCAGCCGCCGGGTCACCCAAGAGTCGAAACAGCTGCCCGCAATGCTCGCTGGAGTCGTCCCATTGGTGTTGGCGACATCACCGGAGTCGACGGTTGCCGATTTCGTTGCGCATGTCGACACGCGAATTCGGGAACTGTTGCAACATCAGCGTTTCCCGGTGCATGCCCTCGAGGGTGAGGGCGGCGCCAGGCAGGGCGCAAATCGCGTGGGCGTCAATTTCATCCCGTCCCGGCTGACCCTGAACCTGGCCGGCGCTCCGGCAAGTGCGACATATACGAACCACGGCCCGGTGGGTCACTTCGGGTTTTTCTTCCTCGGCGCCGGCGATCAACTCTTCCTGAGCACGGCCGGCCCTGGGCAGCCGTTCGCGAATTTCGCTGTCCCGGATCTGGCCGCGCGGTTGCAGCAGGTGTTGTTGGCGATGGTCGAGGACCCGACGGCACCGCTGTCGTCGATCGAGGCGCTGGACGCCGCTGACGCGGCCCGCATCGACGAGATCGGCAACCGAGCGGTGCTGACCGAGCCGGCCCCGGCGAAGCTGTCGATTCCGGAGGTGTTCAACGAACACGTCGAGCACACCCCCGAGGCAGTGGCGGTCACTTTCGAGGGCCGATCCACGACCTATCGGGAACTCGACGAGGCCGCTAACCGATTGGCGCACTTGCTCAGCAGCGAGGGCGTGGGCCCCGGACACTGTGTGGCCCTTCAGTTTTCCCGATCGGCCGACGCGATCGTCGCGATCCTGGCGGTTTTGAAGACGGGTGCGGCATATCTGCCGATCGACCCGGCACTGCCCAAGGCGCGAACGGAGTTCATGCTCGCCGACGCCGCGCCGACGGCCGCCGTCACCACCGCCGACCTGCTGTCACGGTTGGACGGACAGGATCTGGTGGTCATCGACGTCGCCGATCCGCGGGTCGCTGCGCAGCCCAGCACCGCATTGCCGATGCCGGACCCCGGCAACATCGCCCACATCATCTACACGTCGGGCACCACCGGTACTCCCAAAGGTGTTGCCGTCACTCATCACAACGTCACGCAGCTGTTCGCCAGCTTCGATGCCGGCCTGCCGCGGACCGGGGTGTGGTCACAGTGTCACTCCCTGTCCTTTGACTTCTCGGTCTGGGAAATCTGGGCCGCCCTGCTCGGGGGCAGGCGCCTGGTCGTAGTGCCCGAGACGGTGACCCGTTCACCGGACGACTTCCATGCCCTGCTGGTCGGTGAACACGTCAGCGTGCTCACCCAGACACCGTCGGCAGTCGGGATGCTCTCACCCGAGGGGCTGGAGACGGCGGCGCTGGTGGTCGCGGGCGAGGCCTGCCCGCCCGAGGTCATGGATCAGTGGGCGCCCGGTCGCGTGATGGTCAACGGCTACGGCCCCACCGAGACCACGGTGTGTGTGGCGATCAGCGCCCCACTGGTACCCGGATCCGGTGTGGTGCCGATCGGTTCGCCGGTTCCCGGAGCGGCGTTGTTCGTGCTGGACCGCTGGCTGAAGCCGGTGCCGCCGGGCGTGGTCGGTGAGTTGTATGTGGCCGGCGCCGGAGTGGCGTGCGGCTATGTGCGCCGGGCCGGTCTGACGTCGTCGCGCTTCGTGGCGTGCCCGTTCGGGCAGCCGGGGGAGCGGATGTATCGCACCGGAGACCTGGTCTCGTGGGGCGAGGATGGACAACTGCTTTACCTCGGGCGCGCCGACGAGCAGGTCAAGATCCGCGGGTACCGCATCGAGCTGGGTGAGGTGCAAGCCGCCCTGGCCGCGCTGGACGACGTCAAGCAAGCGGCCGTCATCGCGCGCGAGGACCGTCCCGGCGACAAGCGCCTGGTCGGCTACGTCACCGGCACCATCGACCCCGCCGCGGCGCGGACGAGGCTGGCCGAGCGGCTGCCGGCGTATATGGTCCCGGCCGCGGTGGTCGTCCTGCAGGCACTGCCGCTGACCCCTAACGGCAAGCTCGACACTCGCGCCCTGCCGGCGCCCGAATACCACAACATCGGCGGCGCCTACCGTGCTCCGACGACCGCGGTCGAAGAGGTCCTGGCCGGTATCTACTCCGAAATCCTGGGTCTCGAGCGAGTCGGCATCGATGACTCCTTCTTCGACATGGGCGGCGACAGCATTCTGTCGATGCAGGTGGTGGCCCGCGCCCGGGCGGCCGGGGTGCTGCTGCGTCCGCGCGACGTTTTCGTTGAGCAGAGCGTCGCCCGGCTGGCCCTCGTTGCCAATGTCGCCACCGGTGAGATCGGTGCGGTCGACGAGGGTCTCGGCGAGGTGGTGGCCACGCCGATCATCCGCTGGCTGCAAGACATCGATGGCCCGGTCGAGCAGTTCAACCAGTCGATGGTGGTGCAGGCCCCCGCCGGAGTAACCGAAGCCGACGTGGCGGTGGTGCTGCAGGCGTTGGTGGATCGGCATGCCACCCTGCGGATGCGGGCCGACGACGACGGTGCCGGCGGCTGGTCGCTGTGGGTGCCCGAGGTCGAGTCGCTGGAAGCCGCTGGTCTGGTGCACTCGGTCGACGTCTTGTCCGACGAGGCGCTCGTCGAAGCGCGGGCGCGGCTGAACCCGGCCACCGGGGCGATGCTCAGCGCGCTGTGGGTCACCTCGACGTCGCAGCTGGCGTTGATCATTCATCACCTGGCCGTCGATGGTGTGTCGTGGCGAATCCTGTTGGAGGACCTCAACATCGCCTGGGCCCAGCATCACAGCGGGCAAGAGGTGGAGCTGCCGGCGCCGGGCACGTCGTTCGCCCGGTGGTCGGCACTGCTCGAAGAGCACGCCCGCACCGCGGCCGTCGTACAGCAGGCGGACGCCTGGCGGCAGGTGGCATCGACCCCGGCCGCGTTGCCGGCGGTACAGCCCGCCGTCGATACGCACGCCAGCGCCGGGCGGTTGGCGGTAGACCTGGACGTCGACACCACCCGTCAGATCCTCGGCGAGGTCCCGGCCGCGTTTCACGCTGGGGTGCAAGACATTCTGTTGATTGCGTTCGGGTTGGCCTGGGCGGAATTCCTGGGCTCGACGGGCAAGCCGCTCGGCATCGACGTCGAGGGCCACGGCCGCAACGAAGAGCTGAATCCCTACGTCGACCTGTCGCGCACGGTCGGGTGGTTCACCACCAAGTACCCCGTGTCGTTGACCGTCGGCGGGCTGGACTGGGCGCGGGTCACCGCCGGCGACCCGGCGCTCGGCGCGATCATCAAGGACGCCAAGGAACAGCTGCGCGCCCTGCCCGATGGGCTGACCTACGGTCTGCTGCGCTACTTGAACCCCGAGGTAGACCTGGCCGGAACCGACCCGGCGATCGGCTTCAACTACCTGGGCCGGATGGGTGCCTCGGCGGCCGAACTCTCCGAAGACCTTTGGCGGGTCAGCCAGGAGAGCCTCGCCCTGGCCGATGCAGCCGCGGCGATACCCATGCCGCTGGCACACACCGTGGAGCTCAACGCCGGCACGATCGACAGCGAAGCCGGTCCGCACCTGCACGCCAATTGGACCTGGGCCCCTTCCGCTCTCGACGACACCCAGATCAACAGGCTCAGCCAACTGTGGTTCGACGCCCTTCTCGGCATCTGCGCGCATGTTCGCAGCGGTGGTGGCGGGCTGACGCCGTCCGATGTGGCCCCGGCGCGGCTGAGCCAGGAGCAAATCGACGACCTGTCCCGGCAGCTCCACATCGCCGACGTGCTCCCGCTGACCCCCGTGCAGCAGGGACTGTTGTTCCACACCGCGATCGCGGAGGGCTCCGGCGACGACCTGTATGCGGTGCAACTCGGCATCACCGTCACCGGACCGCTCGACGAGAAGCGGCTGCGCGAGGCCGTGCAGTCGGTGGTCAACCGGCACCCCAACCTGGCGGCGCGGTTCTGCGAACAGTTCGACGAGCCGATCCAGATCATCCCGGCCGAACCCGTCATCGGCTGGCATTACGTCGAAATGAGCGGTGCCGACGCCGAAATCGATCAGCGTGTGCAGCGGCTGTGCGCTGACGAACGTGCCGCCGTCTGCGACATCGCCGAGCAGCCGGCGTTCCGGGTGGCGTTGATCCGTACCGGAGACAACCGGCACCGGTTGATGCTGACCATCCACCACATCGTCATCGATGGCTGGTCGCTGCCGATCCTGCTGCAGGAGATCTTCACGCTCTACTACGGGCAGCGGTTGCCCGCGGCGCCGTCGTACCGAAGCTTCGTCACCTGGCTGGCCGAGCAGGATCGCGATGCCGCCCAAGCAGCGTGGGGCGAAGTGCTGGCCGGCTTCGACACGCCCACGCTGGTGAGCCCGCCCGGGCAGGCAGCGGAGCGCGGCGTCGAATCGTATCGGGTGGCTGCCGACACGACCCAGGCCCTCACCGAGCTGGCCCGCTCGCACCAAACCACCGTGAGCAACGTGCTGCAGGCGGCGTGGGCGCAGGTACTGATGTGGCTGACCGGTCACCAGGATGTCGCCTTCGGCACCGCGGTTTCCGGCCGGCCCACCGAGTTGCCCGGTGCCGAAGCGCTGGTGGGTCTGTTGATCAACACGATTCCGGTACGGGCCAACGCCACCGCGACGACGACCATCGCCGACCTGATGGGCCAGCTGCAGCGCGCCCGCAATGACACCCTCGAGTACGACCACCTGGCGCTGCGGGACATCCACCGCGTGACCGGTCACGACCAGTTGTTCGACACGCTGTTCCTCTACGAGAACTACCCGGTCGACACCGGCGCCCTGTTGGGCGTCCACGAGTTGGCCATCACCGACTTCAGCAGTCGCGAATTCAACCACTACCCACTGTCGGTGGTGGTGACGCCGGGCCACGAACTGAGCCTGCGCGTCGAATTCGACACCCAGGTCTTCGACGTGGCCACCATCGACACGCTGATCGAGCGGTTGCGGCGGGTGTTGGTCACCATGACCACCGATCCCACGCGACGCCTATCGGCGATCGATCTGCTTGACAGCGACGAGCATTCGCGACTCGAGGAGTGGGGCAACCGCGCCGTACTGACGCAGCCCGCGAGCACTCCGGTGTCGATTCCCGAGCTGTTCGCCGCGCAGGTCGCCCGCGCCCCCGAGGCCGTGGCGGTCAACTGCGGGGACCGGTCCTGGACCTACCGCGAGCTCGACGAGGCGGCAAACCGGTTGGCGCACTTGCTGTCCGATCGCGGGGCAGGCCCGGGCGAGCGAGTGGCGGTGCTGCACAACCGATCCGCCGAGGCGATCGTGTCGCTGCTGGCGGTGTTGAAGACCGGGGCGGCGTATCTGCCGATGGACCCCGCGCACCCGACGGCGCGGATGGAGTTCATGCTGTCCGACGCCGCGCCGGTCGCCGCCGTCACCACCGCGGACCTACGCCCACGGCTCGAGGCGGCCGACCTGCAGGTCATCGATATCGACGACCCGGCCGTCGGCGCCGCACCCAACACGGCATTGCCGACACCCGCGGCCGACCACGTTGCCTACATCATCTACACCTCGGGAACCACCGGTAAGCCCAAGGGCGTGGCCGTCACGCATCGCAACGTGACCCAGCTGCTGGAATCCCTCGACGCCGAAATGGAACTGGGACAGGTTTGGACACAGTGCCATTCGCTGGCCTTCGACTACTCGGTGTGGGAGATCTGGGGTGCCCTGCTGCACGGCGGCCGGGTGGTCGTGGTGCCCGACTCGATAGTCCGCTCGCCGGAAGACCTGCACGCCTTGCTGGTCAGCGAACAAGTCAGCGTCTTGAGCCAGACACCGTCGGCGTTCTATGCGCTGCAAGCCGCCGACGCGCTGGCGCCCGAGCTGGGCCAACAGCTGAAGCTTCAGACCGTCGTCTTCGGTGGCGAAGCGCTTGAGCCACAACGTCTTCAGACGTGGTTGCACAACCACCCGGGACTGCCGCGCATGATCAACATGTACGGCATCACCGAGACCACCGTGCACGCGTCGTTCCGGGAGATCGTCGACGCCGACGTCGACAGCAATAACAGCCCCATCGGGGTGCCGTTGGCGCATCTGGCCTTCTTCGTGCTGGACGGCTGGCTGCGGCCCGTCGCGCCCGGCGTGGTCGGCGAGTTGTATGTGGCCGGCGCCGGTGTGGCGAGCGGCTATATCGGCCGGGCGGACTTGACGACGACGCGGTTCGTCGCCTGCCCGTTCGGTGGTCCCGGATCGCGGATGTATCGCACCGGCGACCTGGTGTCCTGGGGTACCGATGGACAGCTGCGGTATATGGGACGCGCCGACAAGCAGGTCAAGATCCGCGGCTACCGCATCGAACTCGGTGAGATTCAGGCAGCGCTGGCCGGTTTGGGCGGGGTAGCACAGGCGGCGGTAATCGCCCGCGAGGACCGCCCCGGCGACAAGCGCCTGGTCGGCTATATCACCGGAACCGCGGACCCGAACGAGATCCGCAGCCAGCTGGCCGAGCGGCTCCCGACGTACATGGTGCCGGTCGCGGTGGTGGTGCTGGACTCGCTGCCGTTGACGGTCAACGGCAAGCTCGACACCCGCGCCCTGCCCGCGCCGGAATACTCCGATGTCGATAGCTATCGCGCACCGGCCGACGCGGTCGAGGAGATCTTGGCCGGGATCTACGCCCAGGTGCTCGGGGTGGAGCGGGTCGGTGTGGACGACTCCTTCTTCGACCTCGGCGGCGACAGCATTTTGTCGATGCAGGTGGTGGCCCGTGCCCGAGCGGCCGGTGTGATGTGCCGTCCCCGTGACGTTTTCGTCGAGCAGACCGTCGCCAAGCTGGCCCGGGTGGCCCGCCTGGCCGGCGAAGGCGGCGGCGCGGTCGACGAGGGTCTCGGCGAGGTGCTGGCCACCCCGATCATTCGCTGGCTGCGTGACACCGACGGTCCGGTCGACCAGTTCAACCAGACGATGGTGGTGCAGGCTCCCGACGGAGTGACCGAGGCCGACGCGCGAGTCGTGCTGCAGGCGTTGGTGGATCGGCACGCCATGTTGCGGCTGCGCGTCGACGACGACGGCGCCGGTGGTTGGTCGCTGTGGGTCCCCGAGGTCGGGTCGGTGGACGCGGGGTCGCTGCTGCAGTCGGTCGACGCGTTCTCCGATGACGTGCTCGTCGAGGCGCGGTCGCGGTTGAACCCGGGCGCCGGTGTGATGCTCAGTGCGGTGTGGGCCAACTCGACGTCCCAGTTGGTGCTGATCGTTCACCACCTGGCCGTGGATGGTGTGTCGTGGCGAATCCTGTTGGAAGACCTCAACATTGGCTGGGCCCAGCACCACAGCGGACAAGAGGTGGCGTTGCCGGCGCCGGGGACGTCGTTCGCCCGCTGGTCGTCGCTGCTCAATGAACATGCGCGCGTTCCCGAAGTGGTAGCCCAGGCAGAGGCGTGGCGGCAGGTGGCCGCCGTACCCGCCGCGATCCCGGCGGTGCAGCCCGGGGCGGACACGTTTGCCACGGCCGGACAACTGTCGGTCGGGCTGGACGTCGAGACGACCCGGCTGCTGCTGGGTGAGGTGCCCGCGGCGTTTCACGCTGGGGTGCAAGACATTCTGTTGATCGCGTTCGGGTTGGCCTGGGCGGAGTTCCTGGGCAACGGCGGGTCGCCGATCGGCATCGATGTCGAGGGTCACGGCCGGCATGAGGAATTGGCCGCCGAGGTGGACCTGTCGCGCACGGTCGGGTGGTTCACCACCAAGTACCCGGTGTCGCTGGCCGTTGGTGAGCTGGGCTGGGCGCAGGTGGCGGCCGGCGAGGCCGCGCTGGGCCCGGTGATCAAGGATGCCAAGGAGCAGCTGCGCGGTCTGCCCGATGCGCTGACCTACGGTCTGCTGCGCTACTTGAACCCCGACGTCGACTTGGACGGATCCGACCCGGCGATCGGGTTCAACTACCTGGGCCGTCTGGGCGCGGGCGCGTCCGACCTGTCGGGTGACCTGTGGCAGGTCTCCCAGGACGACCTGCGGACCGCCGCCTCGGCGACGGCCGTCGCCATGCCGCTGGCGCACACCGTCGAGCTCAACGCCGGAACCATGGACACCGAGGATGGCCCGCAGCTGCAAGCCAACTGGACCTGGGCGTCGTCGGCGTTTGATGAGGCTCAGGTCAATCGGTTGAGCCAGTTGTGGTTTGACGCGCTGTCGGGCATCTGCGAGCACGTGCGTGCCGGCGGCGGCGGCTTGACGCCCTCCGACCTTGCGCCCGCGCGGATGAGCCAGCAGCAGATCGACGAACTGCAGCAGCGTGACCAGATCGCCGATGTGCTGCCGCTGACCCCGTTGCAGCAGGGCCTGTTCTTCCACGCCAGTACCGCCGAAGACCTGGGCGTGCGCGGCGACGATTTGTATGCGGTGCAGCTGGACATCAGCATCAGTGGTGACGTCGACCAGGATCGGCTGCGCGATGCGGTGCACGCTGTCGTCACCCGGCACCCACACCTGGTGGCGCGCTTCAGCGGCGACTTCGACGAGCCGCTGCAGGTTCTGCCTGCTGAACCCGAATTGACTTGGCAGTACCTCGAATTGGACGACAGTGATGTCGAAGAGCAGGTTGAGCAAGTGGCCGCGGCCGAGCGTGCCGCCGTCTGCGATCTCGTCGACAAGCCGGCCTTCCGGGCGGCATTGCTGCGCACCGCAGCAGACCAATACCGGTTTGTGCTGACCAATCACCACATCGTGCTGGATGGCTGGTCGAAACCGCTTCTGCTACAAGAGATTTTCGCCAGTTACTACGGCCACCGGCTCCCCGCGGCCGTGTCGTACCGCAGGTTTGTCACCTGGCTGGCCGATCAGGATCGCAGTGCGGCCCGGGCGGCGTGGCGCGAGGTGTTCGATGGCTTTGACACCCCGACCCTGGTCGGCCCGCCGCAACGGATGGCGCTTGGGCCGCGAGGTGTCGAAGAGTTCCAGGTGTCCGCGGACACCACCCGCGCGCTGGGCGAGCTGGCCCGTTCCTGCCACACCACCGTCAGCACGGTGCTGCAGGCGGCGTGGGCGCAGCTGTTGATGCGGATGACCGGTCAGCCGGACGTCGCGTTCGGCACCGCGGTTTCGGGACGGCCGACGGACCTGCCCGGCGCGGAATCCATTGTCGGCCTGATGATCAACACGGTGCCGATCCGCGCCAACATCAACTCGGCGACCACCATCGGCGACTTGCTCGAACAACTGCAGACCTCCTACACCGACACACTTGAGCACCAGTACTTAGGGTTGAACGAAATTCACCGAATCACCGGGCACGAGCAGCTGTTCGACACCATGTTCGTCTACGAGAACTACCCGATCGACACCGCTGCGCTGTCGGGTGTCCAGGATCTGACGATCACCAGGTTCACCAACCGCGAGTACAACCACTACCCGCTCTCAGTGCAAGCCGTACCGGGCCACGAGCTGGGCCTGCGTGTCGAGTACGACACCGACGTCTTCGACAAGGCCAGCATCGAAACGCTGCTCGAGCGGTTACGGCGAGTATTGGTGGCCATGACCGACGATGCAGGGGACGAGTAATGGCCGACGGAAAACGGCGGCTGTTATCGATTGACCTCCTGGACGGGGGTGAGGTCGCGCGGTTGGACGAGTGGGGCAACCGCGCGGTGCTGACCCGGCCGGTGGCGGGCGTGACGATTGCGGAGTTGTTTGCCGCGCAGGTCGCGCAGGCCCCGGAGGCGGTCGCGCTGGTGTGCGGCGACCGGTCGTGGACCTACGGCGAGGTCGATGAGACCGCTGAGCGGTTGGCGCGGGTGCTGACCGGTCACGGCGCGGGCCCGGGTCAGACTGTGGCACTGCTGTTTTCGCGGTCGGCTGAGGCGATCGTGTCGATGGTGGCGGTGCTCAAGGCCGGAGCGGCCTACTTGCCGATCGACCCGGCACTGCCTGACGCGCGAGTGGAGTTTATGCTCGGCGATGCCACACCGGTGGCCGCCGTCACGACCGCGGCACTGCGGTCGCGATTGGACGGTACCGATCTGGTCGTCGTCGACTTCGACGACCCGGGCGCCGATCCCGGCACCGAATTGTCGGCGCCGGCGCCGGAGGATCTGGCGTACATGATTTACACCTCGGGTACGACCGGGGTGCCCAAGGGTGTGGCGATCACCCACCAGAACGCGACGTCGCTACTGGAGAAGCTGCACTCGGGCGTGCCGTCGGGCCCGGGACACGTGTGGTCGCAATGGCATTCGTATAGCTTCGACGTCTCGGTGTGGGAGATCTTCGGCGCGCTGCTGCATGGCGGCCGGTTGGTGATCGTCCCCGAAACCGTGGCCAGCTCACCGGAGGACCTGCATTCGCTGCTGGTCGCCGAGAAGGTGAACGTCCTCTGCCAAACCCCTTCTGCGGCAGCGATGTTGTCGTCGGAGAGCCTGGAATCCACGGCGGTGTTCGTGGCCGGGGAGGCGCTCCCGTCCGAGGTGGTGGATCGGTGGGCGCCGGGGCGGGTGTTGATCAACGCCTACGGTCCGACCGAGGGCACGGTCTATGCGGCGATGAGTACCTCGTTGACGCCGGGTGCGCCGGCGCCGATCGGGGTGCCGGTGCCGGGCGCGGCGCTGTTCGTGTTGGACAAGTGGTTGCGGCCCGCGCTCGAAGGCGTGACCGGCGAACTGTACATCGCCGGTCGTGGTGTGGCGTGCGGCTATCTGCGTCGGGCCGGTTTGACGGCGTCGCGGTTTGTCGCGTGCCCGTTCGGTGAGCCCGGATCGCGGATGTATCGCACCGGCGACCTGGTGCGCTGGGGTACCGACGGTCAGTTGCAATACCTGGGGCGTGCCGACGAGCAGGTCAAGATCCGTGGCTACCGCATCGAATTGGGTGAGGTTCAGGCCGCGTTGGCAGCTCTCGACGGGGTGCAGGCCGCGGCCGTCATCGCTCGCGAGGATCGTCCGGGCGACAAGCGGTTGGTCGGCTATGTGACCGTCACCGCGGATGTCGACACCGCGCAGATGCGCAGCGCGCTGGCCGAGCGGTTGCCGGCCTACATGGTCCCGTCGGCGATTGTCGTGCTCGACACGCTGCCGCTGAACGTGAGCGGCAAGCTCGACAAACGCGCCCTGCCGGCACCCGAATACGCCGGCGGCGGCGAATATCGCGCCCCAGCCGACGCGGTCGAAGAGATCCTCGCCGATATTTACGCCCAGGTGCTCGGGGTCGAGCGGGTCGGTGTGGACGACTCCTTCTTCGACCTCGGTGGCGACAGCATCCTGTCGATGCAGGTGGCGGCCCGGGCCCGGGCCGCCGGCGTGTTGTGCCGTCCCCGTGACATTTTCGTCGAGCAGACCGTGGCACGAGTCGCGCGGGTCGCCACGATGACCGACGGCGCCGACGGCGTGGTCGATGAGGGCATCGGGGAGGTGGTGGCCACCCCGATCATCCGCTGGCTGCAAGGCGTGGTGGGCCCGGTCGAGCAGTTCAACCAGACGATGGTGGTGCAGGCGCCGACCGGGGCGACCGAAGCCGACGTGGCACCCCTACTGCAGGCGTTGGTCGATCGGCATGCCACCTTACGGTTACGTGTCGAGGACGACGACGCGGGCGAGTGGTCGCTTGAGGTACCCGAAGTCGGGAGCGTGGATGCCGCCGGTCTGCTGCAGTCGGTCGACATGTTGTCCGACGAGGCTCTCGTCGAGGCGCGGTCGCGGTTGGACCCGGCCGCCGGAGTGATGCTGAGCGCGTTGTGGGTCGGCTCCACGTCACAGTTGGTGTTGATCATTCATCACCTGGCGGTCGACGGCGTGTCGTGGCGAATCCTGTTGGAAGATCTCAACATTGCGTGGGCCGAGCACCACAGCGGACAGCCGGTGGCATTGCCCCCGGGCGGGACGTCGTTTGCCCGGTGGTCGTCGCTGCTCGAAGAGCACGCGCAGCGCCCCGCGGTGACCGAGCAGGCCGAGGCGTGGCGGCGAGTGGCAGCTGTCCCGGCCGCATTGCCGGCGGTGCGCCCCGAGGTGGACACCTACGTCACCGCCGAGCAGATGTCGGCGGAGCTCGACGTCGAGACGACCCGGCTGCTGCTGGGTGAGGTGCCCGCGGCGTTTCACGCTGGGGTGCAAGACATTCTGTTGATCGCGTTCGGGTTGGCTTGGACGGAGTTCCTCGGCAACGGCGGGTCGCCGATCGGCATCGGCGTCGAGGGCCACGGGCGCCACGAAGAATTGGCCCCCAACGTCGACTTGTCGCGCACGGTCGGCTGGTTCACCACCAAGTACCCGGTGTCGCTGGCCGTGGGCGGGCTGGACTGGGCGCAGGTGTTGGCCGGTGACACGGCGCTGGGTCCGGTGATCAAGGACGCCAAGGAGCAGCTGCGCGGCCTGCCCGATCCGTTGACCTACGGTCTGCTGCGCTACTTGAACAACGACGTGGACCTGCACGGTAATGACCCGGTGATCGGGTTCAACTACCTGGGCCGCCTCGGCGCGGGCACCGCTGCCGAGCTGTCCGGGGATTTGTGGCGGATCTCCGAAGAAGGCTTGTCGGTCGCCGGTGCGGCGACCGCGGTACCCCTGCCACTCATGCACACCGTCGACCTCAACGCCGGCACCATGGACACCGAAGCGGGCCCGCATCTGCACGCCAGCTGGACGTGGGCGCCGTCGGCGCTGGACGGCGAACAGATCAGCCGCCTGAGCCGGCTGTGGTTCGAAGCGCTGACCGGTATCTGCGCACACGTGCGCAACGGCGGGGGAGGGTTGACCCCGTCCGATCTTGCGCCCGCCCGCCTGAGCCAGCAGCAGCTCGACCAGCTCGAGCAGCAGTACCATCTCGCCGACGTGTTGCCGCTGACCCCCGTGCAGCAGGGTCTGTTGTTTCACGCCAGCATCGCCCAGGGCGGCGACAACGGCGACGACGTCTATGCGGTGCAGCTGGGTGTCACCGTGGCCGGCGCCATCGACCCACACCGGCTACGCGACGCGGTGCAAAACGTGGTCAACCGGCACCCCAACCTGGCGGCGCGATTCTGCGCCCAGTTCGAGGAGCCGGTGCAGGTCATCCCCGCCGAACCCGTGATGGCCTGGCGGTACGTGCAGCTGGACAGCGACGAACTCGGCCACGACGAGCAGATCGACCGGCTGTGCGCCGAGGAACGGGACGCCGTCAGCGACCTGGCCGCCCGGCCGGCCTTCCGCGCCGCGTTGATCCGGATCGCGGAAAACAAGCACCGGTTTGTGCTCACCAACCACCACATCGTGATGGACGGGTGGTCGCTGCCGATCCTGCTGCGCGAGATCTTCGCCAGCTACTACGGGGAGCGCCTGCCCGCGCCCGCGTCGTACCGCAGCATTCTCACCTGGCTCGCCGCCCAGGACCGCGGCGCGGCCCAGGCGGCGTGGCGTCAGATGCTCGACGGCTTCGACAACCCGACGCTGGTAGGCCCCGCAACCCGGATGGGACTCGGGCGCCGACGCGTCGATTCGTATCGGGTGTCCGTCGAGACCACCCGGGAGTTGAGCACGCTGGCCCGCTCCTGCCACACCACCGTCAACACGGTGCTGCAGGCCGCGTGGGCACAGCTGCTGATGTGGCTGACCGGCCAGCGTGACGTCGCATTCGGTACCGCGGTTTCGGGACGGCCACCCGAAGTGTTGGGCTCGGAATCGATTGTGGGCCTTTTGATTAACACGGTGCCAGTGCGGGCGAACACCACCGTGTCCACTACCATCGCCGACTTGCTCGAGCAGCTGCAGAACGCTCACAACAATAGGCTCGAGCACGAGCACCTGGGGCTTACCGACATCCACCGCGCGACCGGCCACGACCAGTTGTTCGACACTCTTTTCCTGTACGAGAACTACCCGATCGACACCAACGTGCCGGTGGGCGTCCACGAGCTGGCCATCACCGACGTCACCAACCGCGAGTACAACCACTACCCGCTGTCCGTGATGGCCTTGCCGGGCCACGAATTGGGCATCCGCGTCGAATACGACACCGAGGTGTTCGACCCGGCCAGCATCGAGACGCTGGTCGAGCGGTTCCAGCGGGTACTGGTCGCCATGACCGCCGACCCGACGCAGCGGTTGTCGTCGATGGACGTGCTGGATGCCGGTGAGCATGCCCGCCTGGACGAGTGGGGCAACCGTGCGGTGCTGGCCCAGCCGGTGGTCGGGGCCACGACGATTCCGGAGATGTTCGCCGCGCAGGTGGCGCGCACCCCGGACGGAGTAGCGCTGGTCGATGGCGCGCGGTCATGGACCTACCGCGAGCTCGATGAAGCGGCCGAGCGGTTGGCGCGGTTGCTGGTCGGCCACGGGGCGGGCCCGGGTGAATGTGTGGCGCTGCTGTTTTCGCGATCGGCCGAGGCGATTGTGGCGATGGTGGCGGTGCTCAAGTCCGGAGCGGCCTATCTACCGATCGACCCGGTAATGCCCGACGCGCGGCTGGAGTTCATGCTCGGCGATGCGACACCAGTCGCCGCGCTGACCAATACTGCGCTGCGCTCGCGGTTGGACGGGGCCGATCTGCCGGTCATCGACGTCGACGACCCCGACCTGCCCATCCTTTCGGACCTCACTTTGCCGGTGGCAGCGCCTGAGGATCTGGCATACACGATTTACACCTCGGGAACGACCGGGGTGCCCAAGGGTGTGGCGATCACCCACGGGAATGCGATATCGCTACTGGAATCGCCCGACCCCGGCGCGCCCACGGGGCCGGATCAGGTGTGGTCGCAATGGCATTCGTACAGCTTCGACGTCTCGGTGTGGGAGATCTTCAGTGCCTTGCTGCACGGCTCCCGGCTGGTGGTGGTGCCCGAGTCGGCAGCGGCTTCCGCCCACGAACTGCGCGACCTGCTGGTCGCCGAACAAGTGACCGTGGTGGGTCAAACTCCGTCGGCGTTGGCGATGATGCCGTCCGAAGGGTTGGAGTCCGCGACGCTGGTGATGGCCGGGGAGGCCTGCCCGAATGAAGTGGTGGACCGGTGGGCGCCGGGGCGGGTGATGGTCAACGCTTACGGCCCGACCGAGGCCACGATCTATGCGGCGATCAGTGCGCCGATGACGGCCGGCGGCGGCGCCCCGATTGGTGTGCCGGTGCCGGGTGCGGCGTTGTTCGTGTTGGACAAATGGCTGCGGCCGGCTCCCGAGGGAGTGGTCGGCGAGCTGTACATCGCGGGTCGTGGTGTGGCGGTTGGCTATCTGCGCCGCGCCGGTTTGACTTCGTCGCGGTTTGTGGCGTGTCCGTTCGGCGGGCCGGGATCGCGGATGTATCGCACCGGTGACCTGGTGCGCTGGGGTGCCGATGGGCAGTTGCAGTACCTGGGGCGTGCCGATGAGCAGGTCAAGATCCGTGGCTACCGCATCGAACTCGGTGAGGTTCAGGCGGCGCTGGCCGCCTTGGATGGGGTGCAGGCCGCGGCGGTGATCGCTCGCGAGGACCGTCCGGGCGACAAGCGGTTGGTCGGCTATGTGACCGTCACCGGGGACGTTGATCCCGCCCAGATGCGCAGCGCGCTGGCCGAGCGGTTGCCCGCTTACATGGTCCCCGCGTCGGTGGTCGTGCTCGACACGTTGCCGCGAACGGTCAACGGCAAGCTCGACAAACGCGCGCTCCCCGCACCCGAATACCAGAATGTCGTCCGTTACACCCCGCCCGCCACGCCCACCGAGGAGATCGTGGCCGGGATATACGGCCAGGTGCTGGGCCTGGAACGGGTCGGCGTCGAGATCTCCTTCTTCGAGCTGGGCGGCGATTCGCTGTCGGCGATGCGCGTGGTTGCCGCGATCAACACCGCGTTCGATACCAACCTTTCGGTGCGAGCGCTTTTCGAGGCGCCGTCGGTCCGAAGCGTGAGTGAGCGTCTGGACAGTAACGTCGACGCGGCCGACGAAGCCGACGCCCACGGTCCGAGTTATGTTGCGGTGCACGGCCGCGACACCGAGGGACTTCGCGCCAGCGACTTGACGCTGGACAAGTTCATCGACGACACGACACTGAACATTGCTCCGACGCTGCCCGGCCCGAGTGCCGAGGCGCGCACGGTGCTGTTGACCGGGGCGACCGGCTTCTTGGGGCGCTATCTGGCCCTGGAGTGGCTCAAGCAACTGAAACGCGTTGACGGCAAGCTGATCTGCTTGGTGCGAGCCAGCTCTGATCAAGAGGCGTGGAATCGGCTGGAGAAGACCTTCGACACCGGGGACCCGCAACTGGTGGAGCACTTCCACCAGCTGGCGGCCGACCACCTCGAGGTCGTCGCCGGCGACAAGGGCGAGGCCAACCTGGGTCTCGATGAGCAGACCTGGCAGCGGCTGGCCGACACCGTCGATCTGATCGTCGATTCGGCCGCTGTGGTCAACGGTGTGCTGCCCTACCGGGAGTTGTTCGGGCCCAACGTCGTTGGAACCGCCGAGCTGATCAAGTTCGCGTTGACCACGCGGATGAAGCCCTACGCGTACGTATCGACGTCGGACCTCGGTCGCCAAGTTGAGCCATCGCTGTTCACCGAGGATGCCGACATCCGCGTCGTCAGTCCTACTCGCGTCCTCGACGGCAGCTACGCCAACGGCTACGGCAACAGCAAATGGGCGGGTGAGGTACTGCTGCGGGAGGCCAATGAGCAGTTCGGGCTTCCGGTTTCGGTGTTCCGCAGCGACATGATCCTGTCCGATGTCAGCTATGCGGGCCAGTTCAATGTCACCGATATCGTCACCCGGATGATTCTGAGCCTGGTGGCCACCGGTGTCGCGCCCGCCTCGTTCTACCAGCTCGACGAGAACGGCAACCGGCAACGGGCCCACTTCGACGGGCTGCCGGTCGAATTCGTCGCCGAGGCGATCGCGAGCCTGGGCGCCCAGGTGGTCGACGGGTTCGAGACCTATCACGTGATGAACCCGCACGACGACGGCATCGGAATCGACACGTATGTCGACTGGCTGATCGAGGCCGGCTATCCGATCAAGCGCATCGACGACTTCGGGGAGTGGGTGCGGCAGTTCGAGACCGGCCTGCGTGCGCTGCCGGATCGGCAGCGCCAGCACTCGGTGCTGCAGATGCTGCAGTTGATGATGCACAATCCCGACCAGATCCACGCGCTCGAGCCGACCCGCGGGTCGTTCGCGCCGACCGACCGGTTCCGCGCCGCGGTGCAGGAAGCGAAAATCGGCTCGGACAACGACATCCCGCACATCTCGGCGCCGGTCATCATCAAGTACGTCACCGACCTGCAGTTGGTCGGACTGCTCTAGTCAACCCCGGCACGCGCCGCGCCCGCCAGACGCCCGCGTGTTGCTGACTACGATTGCGGTGAACGCGAAGACGTTGCGCAAGTAGACCGGAGTGTTCACACGATGACATCAGCCCGCGTCCCCGGATTGCCGATCGGTGAGGCCAAGGCCGCCGCCGATGAGGCTGCCGTTCCCGACTACATGGCCGAACTCAGCATCTTCCAGGTGTTGCTCAACCATCCGCAGCTGGCACGTGCGGTCAACGACCTGCTCGCCACCATGCTGTGGCACGGTTCCCTCGACGCTCGGTTACGGGAGCTGGTGATCATGCGGATCGGCTGGCTCACCGCATGCGAATACGAATGGACACAGCACTGGCGCGTCGCCACCCGGTTGGGCGTAACGGCCGACGACCTGCTCGGCGTGCGCGATTGGCAACAGCACCACGCATTCGGGCCCACCGAGCGCGCGGTGCTGGCGGCCACCGACGACGTGGTGCGCGACGGTGTGGTCAGCGCCGAGAGCTGGGCCGCTTGTGAACGCGAATTACGAAACGACAAAACGGTTCTCGTCGAGCTCGTCACCGCGATCAGCGCGTGGCGAATGGTCTCGTCAATCCTGCAGAGCCTCGATGTCCCGTTGGAGGACGGCGTGGTGGGCTGGCCGCCCGACGGGTGTGCACCCGCGAGTTGATTGCCATGTCGGGCGATAACTCATAGCGTCGTGGCATGCGGACCAGAGTCGCCGAGATGCTCGGTGTGGAGTTCCCGATATGCGCCTTCAGCCACTGTCGCGATGTCGTCGCCGCGGTCACCAACGCAGGCGGATTCGGTGTCCTCGGTGCGGTCGCGCACAGCCCGCAGCGGCTGCAGAACGAACTGGCCTGGATCGAGGAGCAGACCGGCGGTAAGCCCTACGGCGTCGACCTGCTCCTGCCGCCCAAATATGTCGGCGCCGAGCAGGGCGGCATCGACGCGAAGCAGGTCAGGGAGCTGCTCCCTGAGGAGCACCGCGCGTTCGTCGAAGACTTGCTCGCCCGGTACGGCATCACCGCGCCGGCCGAACCGCCGCGTGCATCCGCCGGCGGCCTCAACATCTCGCCCAAGGGCTATGAGCCGCTGCTCGAAGTGGCCTTTGCGCATGACATCCGGTTGATCGCCAGTGCGCTCGGGCCGCCGCCGGCCGACCTCGTCGAACGCGCGCACGGTCACGACGTATTGGTGGCCGCGCTGGCCGGCACCACCGAGCACGCGCGACGGCACGCCGCTGCCGGCGTCGACCTGATCGTCGCGCAGGGCACCGAAGCGGGCGGCCACACCGGCGAGGTGGCGACGATGGTCCTGGTCCCCGAAGTCGTCGACGCGGTCGCACCGGTCCCGGTGCTCGCGGCGGGCGGGATCGCCCGCGGCCGCCAGATCGCGGCGGCCCTGGCTCTGGGCGCCGAGGGCGTGTGGTGTGGCTCGGTCTGGTTGACCACCGAGGAAGCCGAGACGGACCCGGTGGTCAAGGAGAAGTTCCTGGCCGCCAGTTCCTCGGACACGGTGCGATCGCGGTCGATGACGGGCAAGCCGGCGCGGATGCTGCGGACGGCCTGGACCGAGGAATGGGAGCGGCCCGAAAATCCGGCTCCGCTCGGTATGCCGTTGCAGACCACCCTGGTCACCGAACCCCAGGTGCGCATCAGCCAGGCGGCCGCTCATCCGGGCGCCAAGGCTCGTGAGCTGTCAACCTATTTCGTCGGCCAGGTGGTCGGTTCGCTCGACCGGGTCCGGCCGACCCGTTCGGTCATGCTCGACATGATCGAGGAGTTCGCCGAAACCATCGGGCGGCTGGAGAACTTGGCCGACGGCTGATCACGCGGTGGGCTGTCCGCGCGGCGCGACGTGTAGCACCCGGGCATTGAGTGTGCACTCAGGGCGGGAAATTCGCCGAAATCCCGCCGTGGACGCACAGCCAAAGCCCTGAGCGCACAGCCAACGGAAAAGGCGCCCGCGGTGGGGCACCCGCGTGGCGCGATCAGGGGTTGTGAATCACGCCACACGCCGGCCCGGTCATCGCATTCCCGCAGCTCAACGGCGTCGAAGCTGGTCGAATGCTGTGAAGACGCCTACAACTTGCCCGACACGCGCGGCATCGGATTGACCGTGCTGGGCCCCTCGTGGACTATGGCAGCAGCACCTCGTTAGGTGAGGCGGCTACACGAACACAGGCCACTGACCCCGAACGTCGAAAGACGCCCCGGGTCAGGACAGCTTCTCCCGGCTTAAGGGTTGAGCCAAAGTGGCTTCCGGAGTTCCGGACACGTCGTGTGGTGCCAAAGCTCTGACGAGAGGGGTGCGGATTTCCGGCGGTCGTCGGATTCTGAACTCCTTTTGGTGCGCGCAGCAGGCGCGGGTAACCGCACGCGTCGTGGCCGTAGGGGAGGTGAGGGACGCATGAGTTCCAGTGGCAGTCCGGAGCGAAATCCGGGCTCCGTTCCGTCCCGATCCGGCCTCCGGCTCGACGCCCTGCGCTGAGTCACCGCAACGCTGATCGACTTACCGCTCAAGCGTTCTCGGATCGGAACTCCTACGGGACGGACCCTCAGTCCAGTCAGTACCCGCCTGCAATTCCGTCAGGAGACGATCATGACCGCAGTGCTGTTCGACGAAGTAGTCGCCGTAGCGCCCGCCCGCAACCTGCACGTGGTGCGCGACACGACCCCCACGCAGGCCGCCGCGCCCAAGAAGGCAGTGCGGCGCGCCGACGCCCTGCCGTTCGGCCTCGGCCACGACCCGGTAGTGGACGGGGTGGCGCTGCTGCTGACCGTTCCGGTGCGGCACGTGTACGCGGCCCTGTTGCGTGTTGGGCTGCTCGAAGTCCGGGCTTGATCGGAATGGATGCGTCCGTTGGAGCCGGCAGTGATTGATTTGCAGTGGTCCGTAGAATCTTCCTAACGGCACCGATCCGGCCATCACCGGGGAGCCTTCGGAAGAACAGCCCGCAAGGCCCAGTAGACCCGAACGGGTAGGCCCGTCACAGCCACAATCGAGCGGCCGCGCGTGAGCGCGGCAAGCGGGGTGGTACCGCGGTGCTCGCGCAGGTAGCGCGTCGTCGTCCCCGGCCTGACCGTAGGCACGCAGGAGACGACGCGCACCGTGACCGAAAACGCTGACGCCAGGGCTTATCCCAAGCTCGCCGGTGGGGCACCCGACTTCCCATCGTTGGAAGTCGACGTCCTCGACTACTGGGCCCGCGACGACACCTTCGGGGCCAGCATCGCCCGACGCGACGGCGCGCAAGAGTACGTGTTCTATGACGGGCCGCCGTTCGCCAACGGGCTGCCGCACTACGGGCACCTGCTCACCGGCTACGTGAAAGACATTGTCCCGCGGTACCGCACGATGCGCGGCTACAAGGTGGACCGCCGCTTCGGCTGGGATACCCACGGGCTGCCCGCCGAACTCGAAGTCGAACGCCAACTCGGCATCACCGACAAGTCCCAGATCGACGACATGGGCATCGCCGCGTTCAACGAGGCCTGCCGGGAATCGGTGTTGCGCTACACCGACGAATGGCAGGCCTACGTCACCCGTCAGGCCCGGTGGGTCGACTTCGACAACGACTACAAGACGCTCGATCTGCCCTACATGGAATCGGTGATCTGGGCGTTCAGACAGCTGTGGGACAAGGGCCTGGCTTATGAGGGCTACCGGGTGCTGCCGTACTGCTGGCGAGACGAAACCCCGTTGTCCAACCACGAATTGCGGATGGACGACGACGTCTATCAGAGCCGCCAGGACCCGGCCCTCACCGTGGGTTTCAAGGTGACCGGTGGCGAGCTGGACGGCGCCTACCTGTTGGTGTGGACGACGACGCCGTGGACCCTGCCGTCCAACCTGGCCGTTGCCGTCAACCCGGACGTGACCTACGTGCACGTACGGGTGGGGGAGCAGCGGTTCGTGCTGGCCGAGGCGCGGCTTGGCGCCTACGCCCGGGAAATCGGTGAGGAGCCCGAGGTGCTCGGTGAGTACCGGGGCGCCGACCTGCTGGGTACCCGCTACCTGCCCCCGTTCCCGTATTTCATGGACCGAGAAGAGGGGCGGGCCAACGCATTTCAGGTGCTGCCGGGCGACTTCGTGACCACCGAGGACGGCACCGGGATCGTGCACATGGCGCCGGCCTACGGTGAGGACGACATGGCGACCACCGACAAGGTGGGCATCGTTCCGGTCACCCCCGTCGACTCCAAGGGCCGGTTCGACATCACGGTCCCGGATTACCACGGGCAGCATGTCTTTGACGCCAACCCGCACATCATCCGCGACCTGAAGAACCAGAGCGGGCCGGCCGCGGTGAACCAGCCGGTATTGGTGCGTCACGAAACCTACGACCACCCCTATCCGCACTGCTGGCGATGCCGCAATCCGCTGATCTACCGGGCGGTGTCGTCGTGGTTCGTCACGGTCACCGAATTCCGGGATCGCATGGTGGAACTCAACCAGGAGATCACCTGGTACCCGGAGCACGTCAAGGACGGCCAGTTCGGTAAGTGGCTGCAGGGCGCCCGCGACTGGTCGATCTCGCGAAACCGTTACTGGGGCACCCCGATTCCGGTATGGAAGTCCGACGACCCGGCCTATCCGCGCATCGACGTCTACGGCAGCCTCGACGAACTCGAGCGCGACTTCGGCGTACGGCCCACCAATCTGCACCGCCCTTACATCGACGAGCTCACCCGGCCCAACCCCGACGATCCGACCGGTAACAGCACGATGCGGCGCATCCCCGAAGTGCTTGACGTGTGGTTCGACTCGGGCTCGATGCCGTACGCCCAGGTACATTTTCCGTTCGAGAACGCGGATTGGTTCGACGGCCACTACCCAGGCGATTTCATCGTGGAATACATCGGGCAGACCCGAGGCTGGTTCTACACCCTGCATGTGTTGGCCACCGCGCTGTTCGACCGGCCGGCGTTCAAAACCTGTGTGGCACATGGGATTGTGCTGGGTTCCGACGGCCAGAAGATGAGCAAGTCGCTGCGCAACTACCCGGATGTCAGCGAGGTGTTCGACCGCGACGGCTCCGACGCGATGCGGTGGTTCCTGATGGCCTCGCCGATCCTGCGCGGCGGGAATCTGATCGTCACCGAACAGGGTATCCGTGAAGGCGTGCGGCAGGTACTGCTGCCGATGTGGAACGCGTACAGCTTCCTGGCCCTCTACGCGCCGAAAGTCGGTACCTGGGGCACCGATTCGGCACACGTGCTGGATCGCTATATTCTGGCGAAGCTCGCCGTCCTGCGTGACGAGCTCACCGAATCGCTGGAGGTCTGCGACATCTCGGGCGCCTGCGAACAGCTGCGCCAGTTCACCGAGGCACTGACGAATTGGTATGTGCGACGGTCGCGTTCGCGGTTCTGGGAAGAGGACAGCGATGCCATCGACACCTTGCACACCGTGCTGGAGGTCACTTCGCGGCTCGCCGCGCCGCTGCTTCCGTTGATCACCGAGATCATCTGGCGCGGTTTGACCAGTGAGCGGTCGGTGCACCTGACGGACTGGCCGCAAGCCGGCGAGCTGCCCGCGGACCCCGAGTTGGTTGCCGCGATGGACCAGGTTCGCGAGGTGTGCTCGGCCGCGTCGTCGCTGCGCAAGGCCAAGAAATTGCGGGTGCGCCTTCCGCTGCTGAAACTGACTGTGGCAGTGGATGATCCGCAACAGCTGGTGCCATTCACCGACCTGATCGCCGACGAGCTCAACGTCAAGAGTGTGGAACTGACCGACGCGATCGACACCTACGGTCGCTTCGAGCTCACTGTCAACGCCCGGGTGGCCGGGCCGCGGTTGGGTAAGGACGTGCAAGCCGCCATCAAGGCGGTCAAGGCCGGCGAGGGCGTCGTCAACCCGGATGGCACCCTGACCGCCGGTCCGGCGGTGCTGCAACCCGAGGAGTACAGCTCACGGCTGGTGGCTGCCGATCCGGAGTTCACCGCGGCGCTGCCCGCCGGAGCCGGTCTGGTGGTGCTGGACGGAACGGTGACCCCGGAGCTGGAGGCCGAAGGTTGGGCCAAGGACCGGATCCGCGAGCTGCAGGAGTTGCGCAAGAACACCGGGTTGGATGTCTCCGATCGCATCAGGGTGGTGATGGCGGTGCCCGCCGAGCGTGCCGACTGGGCGCGTACTCACCGAGATCTGATCGCGGGTGAAATCCTGGCCACCAGTTTCGAATTCGGCGATCCCGCAGACGCAGCGGAGATCGGCGATGGCGTGCGGGTGATCATCTCTAAAGCTTGAACCGCGAAAGTGCAACTAGCGACGTGATCTCCGAGTAACCCCGTCGGCAGTTGCACTCTCGCGCGCATGTCGGGGTGTCGTGGCAGTCTGCGCTCGTGGGGGCAACACCATTTCTCGGAACCGAAGCTGTCCGTGCCGGCGCATGGACCGAACGAGAGTTGCGACGCTCCTGCACCCGGATCTACCGCAATGTCTATCAACGACGGGGCGGCGAGCTGACAGCAAGAGATCGCGCTTTCGCTGCCTGGCTGTGGTCGGGCAAAAAGGCGGTGGTGGCAGGCAACTCCGCGGCGGCGCTGCTCGGTGCGGGCTGGGTTGACCCCCACGCGCCGGCTGAACTCATCACTGATCGCAAACATCCGCCGTCGCTGATCATCACTCGCAACGAGAGGCTGCTGGCCGGAGAAACGACCGAAATCGATGGTATGCCGGTGACGTCGCCCGCCCGCACCGCATTCGACCTGGCTCGTCGACCCGGGTTGGAAACCGCCATCATTCGACTCGACGCCCTGGCGCGAGCGACCGGGTTCACCGTCGACAACGTGGAGGCCTTGGCTGCCTCGCACCGGGCTGTCCGGGGTTTGAATCAGTTGAGGCTTGTACTGCCTCTTATTGACGCCGGCGCCGAATCACCACAGGAGACGAGGACCAGGCTGGTGCTGATCAACGGCGGTTTACCCAGACCGCAGACCCAGATCGTGGTGCGCAACGTTTGGGGCGCCGTGCTGGCCCGCATCGACATGGGATGGAAGGACTGGCTTGTCGGGGTGGAATACGACGGCCCACAACACTGGACCGACCCGCGTATTCGTGCCAGGGACATCGAACGCACGGCCGATCTGGAGAACCTGGGGTGGCGTCTGGTCCGGGTCGGAGCCGACCTCCTGCGCCACCAACCCGACGTGGTCGTCGAGCGCGTCCGTCGTGCGCTGTTGGCCGCCGGCTACCCGTCTATTCGCGAAAGTGCAACTGCCGATGCATTTCCCGACCAAACCCGTCGATAGTTGCACTCTCGCGGCATCGCTAAGGTTTGACCGCGCGCCAGCGCAGCCTGCCGCCGCGAACCTCGACCTCGACATCGCCAAATCCCGCCGCGCGCAAGCGATCCGGCAGGGTGTCCGGCGAGACGGTGTTGCAGGTGTCGCGGAAATGCAGAATCCGGAAGCGCAGCGACGTCACGCTGTCGCTGCCGGCGAAAACCCCACCGGCACGCAGCACGCGGAAAGCCTCGGCGAACAACCGGTCCTGCAGTTCGACGGTCGGGACGTGGTGCAGCATCGTGAACGACACCACCGAGCTGAACTCGTCGGCCGGCAATCCGGTTTTGGTGGCGTCGCCGTTGATGATTCGCGCCCGGTCGCCGTACAGCCGCTGCAGTCGCTGCGCCATCGGGGTATCGATCTCGACCGAGGTGAGCTTCGGCGTCTTGTCGACCAGCACCCGCAGGATCGCCCCATAGCCGGGCCCGATTTCCAGCGTGTTGTCGCCCAGGTCTACGTCGGCCAGCGCCCACGGCAGCAGATCGTCTTCGACCGCTTTGGCCCAGCGGTCCGAGCTGCAGATCCGTCGGTGCGCGAGGTTCATGGCCATGTGGAAAACGTTAGCCCCATAGCATCGACCCTGTGGAGTCCCGTTGGGTGCTGCACCTGGATATGGACGCGTTTTTCGCCTCCGTCGAGCAGCTCACCCGGCCGACCCTGAGAGGTCGGCCGGTGCTGGTGGGCGGGCTGGGCGGCCGGGGAGTGGTGGCCGGGGCGAGCTATGAGGCCCGGGTGTTCGGGGCGCGGTCGGCCATGCCGATGCATCAGGCCCGCCGGATGATCGGCGTGACCGCGGTGGTGTTACCGCCGCGCGGAGTGGTGTACGGGATCGCCAGCCGGCGGGTGTTCGACGCCGTACGCGGCGTGGTGCCCGTCGTCGAGCAGCTTTCCTTCGACGAGGCTTTCGGGGAGCCCTCGCAGCTCGCCGGGGCGTCCGCGGCGGACGTCGAGGAGTTCTGCGAGGGGTTGCGGCAACGGGTGCGCGACGAGACCGGTTTGATCGCCTCGGTCGGGGCGGGCTCGGGCAAGCAGATCGCCAAGATCGCGTCGGGTTTGGCCAAACCCGACGGCATTCGGGTGGTCCGGCGCGACGAGGAACGGCTGCTGCTCGACGGGTTGCCGGTGCGGCGGCTATGGGGAATCGGCCCGGTGGCCCAGGAGAAGCTGAACCGCCTCGGCATCGAGACGATCGGCCAACTGGCCGCGTTGACCGACGCCGAGGTGGCCAACATCCTGGGCGTGACCGTCGGGCCGGCGCTGCACCGGCTGGCTCGCGGCATCGACGACCGCCCCGTCGCGGAGCGCGCCGAAGCCAAGCAGATCAGCGCCGAATCCACCTTCGCGGTCGACCTGACCAGCCTGGAGCAGCTGCACAACGCGATCGATCCGATCGCCGAGCATGCGCATCAACGCCTGCTGCGTGACGGCCGCGGCGCCCGCACCGTCACGGTGAAGCTGAAGAAGTCCGACATGAGCACGCTGACCCGCTCGGCAACCCTGCCCTACGCGACGACCGAGCCCGCCGCGCTGATCGCGGTGGCCCGGCGACTGCTGCTCGATCCGCGCGAGATCGGGCCCATTCGTCTACTCGGCGTTGGGTTTTCGGGGCTCAGCGACGTACGCCAGGAGTCGCTGTTCTCCGATCTGGAGCTGGCGGCGCCGGAATCGGAGGCGCAGCACTCCTTCCAAACGGCAACAGAGACCGCGACCGAGGCCATGTTCGGGCCGGCACCGGAAGCCTCGCCGTGGCGGGTGGGCGACGACGTAGAGCACCGCGAACTCGGGCACGGCTGGGTGCAGGGCGCCGGGCACGGCGTGGTGACCGTGCGATTCGAAACGCGGAGCAGCGGACCGGGGCAGGCCCGGACGTTCGCCGCCGGCACCACCGACCTCGTCGGCGCCAACCCGATCGACTCCCTGGACTGGCGGGAGTACCTGGGCGCGCTGCGCGCCGAGGAGCCCGCCGACGCGTCAGCCCCAGCGAGCGACGACGTCGCCGACCGGTAACCGCGCGGCGAGCGCGGCCATCAGCAGCACCCGGGCCTGCGGCGGCCGCAACCGCGGCACCATCACGGCGCCGGCTTCGACCAGGTCGTGGCCGGGACCGTAGCCCGCGCTGACCCGGCCGCCGGGAACCCGGGTGGACACCCCCACGACGATGCCGTCGGCGCAGTGCCGACGGACGCCGTCGACCACCGCGGCCCCGGCGTTACCCGAGCCCAGCGCCTCCAGCACGACGGCTCGCGCTCCGGCGGCCACACACGCGTCCAGCGCCACCGAATCACTGCCCAGATAGGCCGCGACGATGTCGACCCGGGGTGCGTCGCCGGCCCGCAACTCGCCCAGGTAGGGGCGGACCTTGGCGCCGGTCAGCGCCACGCCGCCCGGCGTCGTGCCGACCAAGTCGCCGGCGAACCCGCTCAGATCCTGGGTAGCCGCCTTGTGCAGGCCCAGCGGTTGCAGCACCCGGCCGGCGAACGACACCAGCACGCCGAGGCCCCGCGCGGCCGGGCTGGCCGCCACCGCCACCGCGTCGCGCAGATTGACCGGGCCGTCCGCGTCAGGGGCATCGGCGCTGCGCATGGCGCCGGTCAGGACGACCGGGGCGTTGCCCGCATAGGTGAGCTCGAACCACAGGGCGCTTTCCTCCATGGTGTCGGTGCCGTGCGCGACGACCACGCCCTCGGCGCCATTCTGGACCGCGGCCCCCACGGCGGCGCTGATCCGATCCCAGTCGGCCGTCGTCAACTCCGAGCTGTCCACCGCCATCAGGTCGACGACGTCGACGTCGAGACCGGAGGTCAGGTCGGTTCCGCTGCGGCTGGGACGGCGCACGCCGTCGGCGCCGGTGCTGGTCGAAATCGTGCCGCCGGTGGCGATGACGGTGATGCGACCCATGGTCGAATCATTCCGCACGCGCCGTGGCGGCGAGGCCGCACCCAACCAAGCCGAGCGCTAGGGGATGATAGGCAGGTGCCCGAAGAACCAACAGGATCGGCTGAGCCGGTGACGTCAGCGGGGGAGGCTGCAACGTCCGGGGAAGTGGAACAACCCGAAACCCCTGCGCCGCAGCCAGCTCCGAGGCGGCTCCGCCTGCTGGTGTCGGTGGCGGCCGTCGTACTGGCGCTCGACATCGTGACCAAGGTGCTCGCCGTCAAACTGCTGCCGCCGGGGCAGCCGGTGTCGATCATCGGCGACACCGTGACCTGGACGTTGGTACGCAATTCGGGGGCCGCATTCTCGATGGCGACCGGGTACACCTGGATGTTGACGCTGATCGCCACCTGTGTCGTGATCGGCATCTTCTGGATGGGCCGACGGCTGGTATCGCCCTGGTGGGCGGTGGGCCTCGGCATGATCCTCGGCGGCGCCATGGGCAACCTGGTCGATCGCTTCTTCCGCGCGCCCGGGCCGCTGCGCGGCCATGTCGTGGACTTTTTGTCGATCGGCTGGTGGCCGGTGTTCAACGTCGCCGATCCGTCGGTGGTCGGCGGCGCGATCCTGCTCGTCGTGCTCTCGGTTTTCGGCTTCGACTTCGACAACGTGGGTCGCCGCAAGGCCGACGGGAACTCCGAGGGTCGGGGCAAGGCCGATGAGCGCGGTGTGAGTGACTGACCGCTCGATGTCCGTTCCGGAGGGATTGGCGGGCATGCGTGTTGATGCCGGGTTGTCCCGGCTGCTGGGCCTGTCCCGCAGCGCCGTGGCGGCCATCGCCGAAGACGGTGGCGTCGAGCTGGACGGTGTGCAGGCCGGGAAGTCTGACCGGCTGACACCCGGCGCCTGGCTGGAGGTTCGGTTGCCCGAGGCGCCGGCGCCGCCGGAGAACACCCCGGTCGACATCGAGGGCATGACGATCCTGTACTCCGACGACGACATCGTTGTGGTCGACAAGCCTGCGGCGGTGGCCGCACACGCCTCCGTGGGCTGGAGCGGGCCCACCGTGCTCGGCGGCCTGGCCGCCGCGGGTTACCGGATCACCACATCGGGTGTGCACGAGCGGCAGGGCATCGTGCATCGCCTCGACGTCGGCACCTCCGGGGTGATGGTGGTTGCGATCTCCGAGCGCGCCTACACCCAGCTCAAGCGAGCGTTCAAGCAGCGCACCGTCGACAAGCGTTATCACGCTCTGGTGCAAGGACATCCGGACCCGTCCAGCGGGACGATCGACGCGCCGATCGGACGGCATCGCGGGGGTGAGTGGAAGTTCGCGATCACCCAGAACGGCCGGCACAGCGTCACCCACTACGACACCGTGGAAGCGTTCGCCGCCGCCAGCCTGCTCGACGTACACCTGGAAACCGGTCGTACCCACCAGATTCGGGTGCATTTCGCCGCATTGCACCATCCGTGCTGTGGGGACCTGGTCTACGGGGCCGACCCGAAGCTCGCGAAAAGACTTGGGCTGGAACGTCAGTGGCTGCACGCGCGGTCACTGGCGTTCGCTCATCCGGCCGACGGGCGGTGGGTGGAGTTCGTCAGCCCGTACCCGGCCGACCTAGAGCACGCGTTGGGTGTGTTGCGCCACGAGGAGTGATCAGCCGGGTTTGCGGGCTTCGACCAGAACCCGGGTGGCGTGCGCGACGAACGGCCCGCCGGATTCGATGCGGTCGTGCAGTTCGCGCAGCCGATCGCGGAAGCGCTCCACCGTGAAGTCCGGCACCGTCCAAATCACCTTGCGCAGGAAGTAGACAACGGCGCCGATGTCGAAGTACTCCTGGCGCAGCCGCTCCATCCGCATGTCCACGACCTGCAGCCCGGCGGCCTGCGCCCCGGCCCGCTGAGTGTCGGGGTGCTGGCGGGCCCACGCCTCCGGCTGCGCTCCGATGAAGTACTCGGTCAACTCCGCCACGGTGGCCGGCCCGACGTGCTGGGCCAGGTAGGTACCGCCGGGGCGCAGCACCCGGGCGATCTCGGCCCAATCCATGGCGTTCGGGTGCCGGCTGGTCACCAGATCGAATGCCTCGTCGGCGAACGGCAGCGGCGACCCGGCCGGAGTCTGCACCACGACCACGCCGTGGGGATGCAAACGTTTGGTCGCCAAAGCCGCGTTCGGGGGCCATGTTTCGATGGCCGCCATGGTGGGCGGGAAGGGCGCCGCACCGGCCAGCACCTCCCCGCCGCCGGTGTGCAGGTCCAGTGCGGCCGACACGGTCGCATAACGCTGACTCATCAGCCGTTGGTAGCCCCATGACGGGCGTTGTTCGGTGGCGCGGTCGTCCAGCCACGAAAAATCCCAGCCGTCGACCGATACCGAATTGGCCTCTGCGACCAGATCTTCGAATGTACGGCCCATGCTAGGCATTGTCAGCCTCAAGACGTCGAGCAGACAAACTTCGTGCCGTTGAAATCAAGTTTGACTTCGCCCTGGTGCTCCCAGTATTCGGAGCCCTGCCGTCCATACCTCGCACCACTGCCGGACGGCAGCAGGAACAGGATCTGCTGCGTCCCCTTCCAGTTGAGCACCGCGGTCGGCGGGGCGAACTGGTTGTAGAACTGAGCGGTCAGCGGGCCGGCATCGGCGGGGCAGTGGTAGGTCATGACCGGTGGGGCCACAGTTGCGGGGTCGGCGATCGCCAACTGGACCAGGCGGGTCTGATAGGCCTCCAGCACGCAGGTGTGGACGTCGGCGTTGCTCGCACAGTTATCGCGGGTCGCTGCCCAGCCGGTCTGCGCGGCCGTCAGCGCGGATTGGTCCGCACCGGGGCGGGCCTGCGCCTGCCGATAGGCGGCCCCCAGCTGGCGCTCGAGGTCGAATAGATGCGAGTCGGTGCAGATCAGCTGTTGCGCGGAGTTCGCGGGTTTGGTGCAGTCGACGGCCGCCGGCACCGGCGCGGCCTGCGAGCTGGACTGGGTGATGGGCGGCGAACTGGTCACCGGGTGGTTGGTCGTGGAGCTGCAAGCGCCCACCAGCAATGCGGCGGCGATGACTGCGATCAGCCTCATACCTGCTGACTACCGGCTGCGCCGCGATCACCGCGCGCGACACGCCAGCGCGCCGAGAAATTCGTCCGTGCGGGCCGGCTCAGACCTTGGCGGTGCTGGCCTCGCCCGAGGTGATGTCCGGAGCCAGCGGTGCGACGACGCTGATGATTTCCACCACCGTTGTCGGCGGGACTCCCGCGGCGGCCAGTGCGTCGGCCAAATGCCCGGCCACCAGGTTGAAGTGGTGCATGGTGATGCCGCGGCCCTGATGCACTTGCTTCATCGGCGCGCCGGTATAGGCCTCGTGCGCGCCGAGGGCGGCCGCGAAGAACTCCACCTGCTTGCCCTTGAGGCGGTTCATGTTCGTTCCGGTGAAAAAGCCCGACAGTTGATCGTCGGCGAGCACGCGCACATAGAAGTCCTCGACGACGACTTCGAGCGCCTCGTGCCCGCCGATCCGGTCGTAGATGGTTGTCGGCTCCGGTTTGCGAAAGGTTGCCAGAAGTTTCATCCAACTATCCGAACACCGCGGCGTTGCCCGCCAGTTAGTCCGCGATCACGCCCGGATTGCCCGGCGTAACAAGCCGATTGCCGACGTGTGGCCGGATCTTCGATTGCTGGGTGAGCTGCAAAGCCCCGTCCACGGCACGGCAATCTGCAGCCCTCGTTGCGTGATGGCCTAGGTTGGCTGTATGACCCACGTCACACCACCCACCGTCAGGAGCGACAACCGATGAATCTCGGTGACTTAACGAACTTGGTGGAAAAGCCATTTGCGGTGGTCTCCAACATCATCAACACCCCCAACTCGGCCGGCCGATATCGGCCGTTCTATCTGCGGAATCTGCTTGACGCGGTGCAAGGCCACTCGCTCACCGATGCCGTCGAGGGGAGGACCGTCCTGATCACCGGGGCCTCGTCGGGTATCGGGGAGGCCGCGGCGAAGAAAATCGCGGCAGCCGGCGGAATCGTGGTGTTGGTGGCCCGCACCCCGGAAAACCTCGAGAAGGTCGCCGACGAGATTCGCGGCGACGGTGGCGTTGCCCACGTCTACCCATGCGACCTCTCGGACACGGACGCCATCGCCGCGATGTCGGACAAAGTGCTCGACGACCTCGGCGGAGTCGACATCCTGATCAACAATGCGGGTCGGTCCATCCGACGCTCGCTGGAACTCTCCTACGACCGGATCCACGACTATCAACGGACCATGCAGCTGAACTACCTGGGCGCGGTCCAGCTGATCCTCAAGTTCATCCCGGGGATGCGCGAGCGGGGTTTCGGACAGATCATCAATGTCTCGTCCGTCGGCGTGCAGACCCGCGCACCGCGTTTCGGCGCCTACATCGCCAGCAAAGCAGCACTGGACAGTCTGTGCGACGCACTGCAAGCCGAAGTCGTGACCGACGACGTTCGCTTCACCACGGTGCACATGGCGCTGGTGCGAACCCCGATGATCAGCCCCACCAAGATGTACGACAAGTTCCCCGCGCTGACGCCGGATCAGGCGGCCGGGGTGATCACCGACGCGATCGTGCAGCGGCCGCGGCGGGCCAGCTCACCGTTCGGGCAATTCGCCGCCCTCGCCGACGCCGTCAACCCGAATGTGATGGATCGGGTGCGGAACCGGGCATTCGGCATGTTCGACGACTCCCACGCCGCCAAGGGTGACGAATCATCCACCGACACATCGCAATTCGACAGAAGAAGTGAGACGTTCGTGCAAGCAACCCGCGGAATTCACTGGTGACGCCATGAGCCTTCCTCAATCCGGTAATCGGACGACCGTTGTTATCACCGGGGCCTCTTCGGGCATCGGAGCCGAGCTGGCTAACGGCCTGGCCCGGCGCGGGTTTCCGCTGTTGCTCGTGGCGCGGCGGCGCGAGCGGCTCGACGAGATCGCCAACCACGTGAGCGAGGAGTACTCGGTCGCGGCTGAGGTCATGCCCCTGGACCTGAGCGACACCAAGGCGCGCGCGAAATTGGCCGATCGGCTGCGCAGCGAACCGATCGCCGGCCTGTGCAACAGCGCCGGCTTCGGCACCAGCGGGGTGTTTCACGAGTTGCCGGTCGAACGCGAGAGTGAAGAGGTCATCCTCAATGCGCTCGCGTTGATGGAACTCACCCACGCGGCACTGCCCGGCATGGTCGAGCGGGGTGCCGGGGCGGTGATGAACATCGCGTCGATCGCCGCGTTCCAGCCTCTTCCCTTCATGGCGGTCTACTCGGCGACCAAGGCTTTTGTGCAGACGTTCTCCGAAGCCGTCCACGAGGAGCTGCACGGGACGGGGGTGTCGGTAACGGTGTTATGCCCGGGCCCGGTCCCCACCGAGTGGGCCGAGATCGCCAACGCCAAGCGGTTTAGCGTGCCGCTGGCGCAAGTCTCGCCCGCGGATGTCGCCGAGGCCGCCATCGGCGGGATGTTGGGCGGCAAGCGCACCGTCGTCCCCGGCGTCGTGCCCAAGGTCGTCAGCAACGGCGGTAGGTACACACCACGTAGCCTGCTGCTGCCGGCGATCCGCATCGGCAACCGATTCCGCGGCGGACCCAGCAACTGACGGCGTCCTCCACCCGGGGCGGCGCGTGTGCATCCCGGGCAACGAGTGTGCGTCCAGGGCGGGCCCGCTCGGCGTGTCGTCGCCGTGAGCGCACACCCAAAGCCGTGAGCGCACGTCGCCGAGCAGACCCGCGGGTTAGGTTTGCGTGATGGCCGCTGTGGAGCTCAACGCCGACGTCCCGATGACCCCGCAGGACATGTGGGAACACGTCGCCGATCTGGCGGACCTGGGTGCGTGGCTGACGATGCACGAGGGGTGGCGCAGCGAACTGCCCGACGAGATCGCCGAAGGCACCCAGATCATCGGCGTGGCCCGCGCCAAGGGCATGCGCAACCGGGTGACCTGGACGGTGACCAAGTGGGACCCGCCGCATGAGGTCGCGATGTCGGGTTCGGGTAAGGGCGGAACCAAGTACGGCGTCACCCTGACGGTGCGAGCGATCGGGGACGGGTCGAGCCTCGGTTTACGCCTTGAGCTGGGCGGTCGGGCGCTGTTCGGGCCGGTCGGATCGGCGGCGGCGCGCGCCGTCAGGGGCGACGTCGAGAAGTCGCTGCAGAACTTCGTCGAGCTGTACGGATAAAACCGGTGGCGATCGCAAGCGCGGCGGAGCCGGGCGCGGCGGGTCGTCACCAATCAAAACCGGTGGCGATCGCAAGCTCGGCGGAGCCGGGCGCTGCGGGTCGTCACCAATCAAAACCCAGACACACTTGCGCGACACGCCGAGGAAGCGTCGGTCGTCGGTCATAGACTGGCGTGCCTATGAGTCAGTCCTTCGTGCACCTGCATAACCACACCGAGTACTCGATGCTGGACGGTGCCGCGAAGATCACGCCGATGCTCGCCGAGGTCCAGCGGCTGGAAATGCCCGCGGTCGGGATGACCGACCACGGAAACATGTTCGGCGCCAGCGAGTTCTACAACGCGGCGACCAAGGTCGGGATCAAGCCCATCATCGGCGTCGAGGCCTACATCGCGCCGGCCTCGCGCTTCGACACCAAGCGAATCCTCTGGGGTGACCCCGGCCAGAAGTCCGACGACGTCTCGGGCAGTGGCTCCTACACGCACATGACGATGGTCGCCGAAAACGCCGCCGGACTGCGCAACCTGTTCAAGCTGTCGTCGTTCGCGTCGTTCGAGGGCCAGCTCGGCAAGTGGTCGCGGATGGACGCCGAGCTCATCGCCGAACACGCCGAGGGCATCATCGCCACCACCGGGTGCCCGTCGGGTGAGGTGCAGACGCGTCTTCGGTTGGGGCATGACCGCGAGGCGCTGGAGTCGGCCGCCAAGTGGCGCGAGATCTTCGGCGCCGACAACTACTTCCTGGAGCTGATGGACCACGGGCTGTCCATCGAGCAGCGCGTCCGCGAGGGCCTGCTCGAGATTGGCCGCAAGCTCGGTATTCCGCCGCTGGCCACCAACGACTGCCACTACGTCACCCGCGACGCCTCCCACAACCACGAGGCGCTGCTGTGCGTGCAGACCGGCAAGACGCTGTCGGATCCGAACCGGTTCAAGTTCGACGGCGACGGCTACTACCTGAAGTCGGCCGCCGAGATGCGCAGGATCTGGGATGGCGAGGTGCCCGGCGCCTGCGATTCCACTCTGCTGATCGCCGAGCGGGTGCAGTCCTACGCCGAGGTGTGGGCGCCGCGCGACCGGATGCCGGTCTTCCCGGTACCCGAGGGGCACGACCAGGGGACGTGGTTGCACCACGAGGTGATGGCGGGGTTGCAGCGACGGTTTCCGTCCGGTGTCGGCCAGGACTACATCGACCGGGCCGAGTTCGAGATCAAGGTCATCTGCGACAAGGGCTTCCCGGCGTACTTCCTGATCGTCGCCGACCTGATCAACTACGCGCGCTCGGTCGACATCCGGGTCGGGCCGGGGCGCGGTTCGGCGGCGGGTTCGCTGGTGGCCTACGCGATGGGCATCACCAACATCGATCCCATTCCGCACGGTCTGCTGTTCGAGCGCTTCCTCAACCCCGAGCGTCCGTCGGCACCCGACATCGATATCGACTTCGACGACCGTCGCCGCGGCGAGATGGTGCGCTATGCCGCCGAGAAGTGGGGCTCCGACCGCGTCGCTCAGGTCATCACCTTCGGCACGATTAAAACCAAAGCGGCGCTGAAGGATTCGGCGCGGATCCACTACGGGCAGCCCGGGTTCGCGATCGCGGACCGGATCACCAAAGCGCTGCCGCCGGCGATCATGGCCAAGGACATCCCGTTGTCCGGCATCACCGACCCGGCCCATGAGCGTTTCAAGGAGGCCGCCGAGGTCCGCGGCCTGATCGAGACCGACCCGGACGTGCGCACCATCTACCAAACGGCACGCGGCCTGGAAGGGCTGATCCGCAACGCCGGTGTGCACGCGTGTGCGGTGGTCATGAGCAGCGAGCCGTTGACCGAGGCCATCCCGCTGTGGAAGCGGCCGCAGGACGGCGCCATCATCACCGGCTGGGACTACCCGTCGTGTGAGGCCATCGGCCTGCTGAAGATGGACTTCCTGGGCCTGCGCAACCTGACGATCATCGGCGACGCGCTGGACAACATCAAGGCCAACAGGGGAATTGACCTCGACTTGGAGTCGGTGCCACTCGACGACAAACCCACCTACGAGCTGCTGGGCCGTGGCGACACCCTAGGTGTGTTTCAGCTCGACGGCGGCCCGATGCGCGACCTGCTGCGCCGGATGCAGCCGACCGAGTTCAACGACATCGTCGCCGTGCTGGCGCTGTACCGGCCGGGGCCGATGGGCATGAACGCCCACAACGACTACGCCGACCGCAAGAACGGCCGCCAGGCGGTCAAGGCGATCCACCCGGAGCTCGAGGAACCGCTGCGCGAGATCCTGGCCGAGACGCACGGCCTTATCGTCTATCAAGAGCAGATCATGTTCATCGCCCAGAAGGTCGCCTCCTACACGATGGGTAAGGCCGATGCGCTGCGCAAGGCGATGGGCAAGAAGAAGCTCGAGGTGCTGGAGGCGGAGTACAAGGGCTTCCAGGAAGGCATGACCGCCAACGGTTTCTCCGAGCGCGCGGTGAAAGCGTTGTGGGACACCATTCTTCCGTTCGCCGGGTATGCGTTCAACAAGTCGCACGCGGCCGGCTACGGCCTGGTCTCCTACTGGACCGCGTATCTGAAGGCCAACTATCCGGCCGAGTACATGGCGGGGCTGTTGACGTCGGTAGGCGACGACAAGGACAAGGCCGCGGTCTACCTGGCCGACTGCCGCAAGCTCGGCATCACGGTGTTGCCGCCGGACGTCAACGAGTCTCTGGTGAACTTCGCGTCGGTCGGAAAGGACATCCGCTTCGGCCTGGGCGCGGTGCGCAACGTCGGCGCCAACGTGGTGGGCTCGCTGATCAAAACCCGCAGCGAGAAAAGCAAATTCACCGATTTCTCGGACTACCTGAACAAGATCGACATCTCGGCGTGCAACAAGAAGGTCACTGAATCGCTGATCAAGGCGGGCGCGTTCGATTCGCTGGGGCATCCCCGCAAGGGTCTGTTCCTGGTGCACACCGATGCGGTCGACTCGGTGCTGGGCACCAAGAAGGCCGAGGCGATGGGCCAGTTCGACCTGTTCGGCGGCAGCGACGCCGGTGCCGACACCGTCTTCACCATCCGGGTGCCCGAGGACGAATGGGAAGACAAACACAAGCTCGCGCTGGAGCGGGAAATGCTGGGGCTCTACGTGTCCGGGCATCCGCTCAACGGCGTCGCACACCTGCTGTCCACACAGGTCGACACGCAGATACCCGCGATCCTCGACGGCGACGTCGCCAACGAGACCCAGGTACGGGTGGGCGGCATCCTGGCCTCGGTGAACCGGCGGGTCAACAAGAACGGAATGCCTTGGGCATCAGCCCAATTGGAAGACCTCACCGGTGGCATCGAGGTGATGTTCTTCCCGCACGCGTACTCTGCGTACGGCGCCGACATCGCCGACGACGCGGTGGTGCTGGTCAACGCCAAGGTGGCGATCCGCGACGACCGGATCTCGCTGATCGCCAATGAGCTTGTGGTGCCGGACTTTTCCAACGCGCAGCCGAACCGGCCGCTGGCGGTCAGCCTGCCCACGCGACAGTGCACCATCGACAAGGTCACTGCGCTCAAGCAGGTGCTGGCGCGTCATCCGGGAACCTCGCAGGTGCACCTGCGGCTGATCAGCGGCGACCGGATCACCACGCTGGAGCTGGATCAGTCGCTGCGGGTGACACCGTCGCCGGCGTTGATGGGTGACCTCAAGGAACTCCTCGGCCCGGGCTGCCTCGGCAGCTAAGCGCTCGATTCGGTGGGCCGACGCCGAGTCGTGCTTGAGGGTTTTGGATGTGCGTCCAGGGCGGCACCGCGCGGCGTGTCGTCGCCGTCAGCGCACACTCGATCGGGCGGTGCGCCTATAGCTGGACCCGGACGATGACGCTGTCGGCCCACACCCCGCGGTCACGCGCCCGGCGCAGCTTCTCCCGGACGCCCAGATTCCGGTGAACGTTGGTCACGCCCGGCACTTTGATCAGCGGCACGATGTTCCACTGCCAGCCGTACCGCCGGTGCAGTATCCGATTGGCCCGCTGCGCGTCGGCGCCCGACAGCAGCGTGGCGCGCCCGGCCACCGTCGCGGCATCCCGGCGAACCCGGCCCCGGTGGTCGCAGGCGCGCAGTTCGATGTCGGGGCGCGCGGCGAGCCGCTTGGTCTTGGGGCCGACCTTGGTCCGGAACACCAACGAGTCGCCGTCCATCGCGAACCAGATCGGGGTGTCGGAGGGTGTGCCGTCGCGGCGGAAGGATCGGAGCAGGGCGTAGCGAGCGTCGCTGAGCTCACGGAGAGCGCTGGTGTGCATGGTGACAGTCAACGACTTAGAGTTGACTCGAAGTCAAGCGCCGAATTCTGGGAGGCCCGATGGCCGTCGCGGCAACCACCGGCCCGCGAGCGACGCTCACGATCGGAGAGGTCGCGCGCGAAGCCGGGGTGGCCGCGACCACCCTGCGCTACTACGAGCAGATCGGGCTGCTGCCGTCACCCGCGCGCCTGGGCGGTCGGCGCCGCTACGACAGCTCGATCCTGGCCCGCCTCGAGGTCATCCGGCTGTGCAAATCCGCGGGATTCGCGCTGGAGGAAATCCAGCTGTTGTTCGCCGACGATGCGCCGGGGCGTCCCGCCAGCCGCGCGCTCGCCGAGGCCAAACTCGCCGAGATCGACGACCAGATGGCGTCGCTGGCCCGGGCGCGGGCCGTCATCGAGTGGGGAATGAGCTGTACCTGCCCGTCCATCGATGCCTGTACGTGCGGCATCCACCCGGCCTAGAACTGGTAGCGCAAGATCCGGGCTTTGCGGGCGGACGCCTCGAACATCCCGGAAACCTTGGTAGCGACGCGAATCCAGCCCGGAAACAGCTCGACCTCGGGAGCATGTGCCAGGCTGACCTCTTCGACCAGCTTCAACAGCGGATTCCATTTTTCGGGCACTCGCGGGTCGTCGAACCCCAGATAGCCCCATTGGGCGCCGACACTGCTGAACATCCGCTGCGGGGCCAGTTTGACCGTGAGCCGGCTGAACCAGCCGATGCGACCGTAGTCGTTGAAGGCCAACTCCCCGGTCGTGAAATACGTGCTGATGCGCCGAAAGACGCCGATCAACACCGGCTCGGACAAGAACGCGAACAGTCCGTCGGCGATCACCATCACGGGCCGATTGGCGGGAATGGAGTTGGGCCAGCTCTGATCGGCCAGCGATGCGGTCACCACATGGGCTCGTGAACTGGTCGGCATCAGCTGGCGGCGCAGCGCGCTGACACCAGGCAGGTCGACGCTGTACCAGTCGACGGTGTCGGGTGGGCACACCCGAAATGGGCCGGAGTCCAGCCCGGCGCCCAGGTCCACGACGACGGCGTCCGGATGCTCGGTTGTGAATGCGCGCACCCTTTCGTCCAGCATCTTGGCGCGTAGCGCCGCCTGGCACACGACGCTCGCGGGGACGCCGAGCCCCGCGAAGTCATAGTCGATCTTGTCGATGATCTCGGCCGCGAGCGTGTCGCCGAGAATGGGCCGGCGCCATCGGCTGTCCAGCGCGCGGGCGTATTGCGTCAGCAACGCGGTCTGTTCCAGCGGCGTGAGGTCGCTCGCGTTGATACCGGGTCCGGGCCGCATGATCCGAACGTACTCGGCGTCGACGGGCCGGGCAGTTTCGGAGGCGCGTGAAATCGCGAATTGTGTTCCGTGCCCACCGACAACGGACGTACGCTCACCGAGGGGTGTGGACAACGCGCAGCTGGTGACATGCCGTTCTCGCCACCCGGCGACACCTGAAGGAGAACGGGCATGACGAGAACGGTGCGAGCGGCGTGACCGGGGGGCGGCTCGCGACAGCGCGTGAACTCGGCGGTGTTGGGCTGCGAAAGGTGTTGCAGCGCGGCGGAATTATCGAAGAGTCGGTGACACCGCTATCGAACGACCCGGCTGCCGTGGCCCAATTGCTGGGCGCACCGTGGTACGACGAGCGGCTGGCCAAGCTGGCCGACGAGCTGGGGCGCGACACCGGCGATGTGCGCGCCGAGGCGGCGGGGTACCTGCGCGAGATGGCGGCCTCGCTGGACGAGCGGGCGGTGCAGGGGTGGCGCGGCTTCAGCCGCTGGCTGATGCGGGCCTATGACGTGCTGGTCGACGAGGATCAGATCACGCAGCTGCGCACACTGGATCGCAAAGCGACGTTGGCGTTTGCCTTTTCGCACCGGTCGTACTTGGACGGCATGCTGCTGCCGGAAATGATCGTGTCCAACCGGCTCTCGGCGGCCTTTACGTTCGGCGGGGCCAATCTGAATTTCTTCCCGATGGGCGGCTTCGCCAAGCGCACCGGGACGATCTTCATCCGGCGCCAGACCAAGGACATTCCCGTCTACCGATTCGTGCTGCGCGCCTACACCGCCCAGCTGGTACAGGACCACACCAACCTCACCTGGTCGATTGAAGGTGGGCGCACCCGGACCGGCAAGCTGCGGCCTCCCGTGTTCGGGATCCTGCGCTACCTCACCGACGCCGTCGACGAAATCGACGGTCCCGAAGTGTATTTGGTGCCGACCTCGATCGTGTACGACCAGCTGCACGAGGTTGAGGCGATGACCACCGAGGCCTACGGCGCGGTGAAACGGCCCGAAGACCTTCGTTTCCTGGTGGGCCTGGCACGTCAGCAGGGCAAGCGGCTCGGACGCGCCTACCTCGACTTCGGCGAACCGCTGCCGCTGCGCAAACGTCTCGAGGAGATGCGCGGCGACGAGACGGGGACCGGGACCGAGATCGAGCGCATCGCATTGGACGTCGAACATCGGATCAACCGGGCGACAGCGGTCACGCCCACCGCGGTGGTGAGCCTGGCGTTGCTGGGTGCCGACCGGTCGTTGTCGATCAGTGAGGTGCTGGCCACCGTGCGACCGTTGGCCAGCTACATCACGGCGCGAAACTGGGCGGTCGCCGGGGCCGCGGACCTGACGAATCGCTCCACGATCCGGTGGACGTTGCACCAGCTCGTCGCCTCCGGTGTGGTCAGCGTGTACGAAGCCGGCACCGAGGCGGTGTGGGGGATCGGCGCGGACCAGCATCTGGTCGCGGCGTTCTACCGCAATACCGCGATCCACATCCTGGTCGATCGCGCCATCGCCGAAACGGCGTTGCTGGCGGCCGTCGAAGGCGCCGAGAATTCCGCGGACGGCATGGTTTCGCCGGTGACGGTCCGCGACGAGGCGCTGAGTCTGCGTGAGTTGCTGAAGTTCGAATTCCTGTTCTCCGGCCGTGCCCAGTTCGAAAAGGAGCTGGCCGACGAGGTGCGCCTGATCGGGCCGGTGGAGGACACCAGCAAGGCCGCTGCCGCCGCCGACGTGCGGGGGCTGCTCAAGTCCGCCGATCTGCTGTTGGCGCACCTGGTGCTGCGGCCGTTCCTGGACGCCTACCACATCGTCGCCGACCGGCTGGCCGCCCTCGAAGACGAGTCGCTCGACGAAAACGCGTTCCTCGCCGAGTGTCTCGAGTTGGGCAAGCAGTGGGAACTGCAGCGCAGAATCGCCAGCGCCGAGTCGAGGTCGATGGAGCTCTTCAAGACCGCGCTGCGGCTGGCGCGCCATCGCGAGCTTGTCGACGGCGCCGACTCCGAGCACATCGCCAAGCGCCGGAAGGAGTTCGCGGACGAGATCGCGACCGCGACGCGACGCGTCAACGCGATCGCCGAACTCGCCCGGGCACAGTGATTCGCGCCGTGCGCTAACCAGCGAGCCGAGGCCGCCGCTGCGCCAGCCGTCGCCGGCGAATCGGGCCTACAGTGGTGGACATGCCGCTAGAAGGTGAATACGCACCCAGCCCCTGGGATTGGTCCCGCGAACAAGCCGACAAGTACGCCGAATCCGGTGGAGCCGAGGCAGCGGACATGAAGGGCAAGCCCATCATTCTGCTGACCACGATCGGAGCCAAGACCGGCAAGCTCCGCAAGACGCCGCTGATGCGAGTCGAGCACGACGGCGAATACGCCGTCGTCGCCTCGCTCGGTGGCGCTCCGCAGAACCCGGTCTGGTACTACAACATCGAAAAGAACCCGCGGGTCGAGCTGCAGGACGGCTCGGTCACCCGCGACTACGACGCCCGCGAGGTGTTCGGCGACGAGAAGGCCGTCTGGTGGGAGCGTGCCGTGGCGGCCTGGCCGGACTACGCCGAGTACCAGACGAAGACCGAACGCCAGATTCCGGTGTTCGTACTGACCCCGGTGAGCTGAGCCGATTAGGCAGGTGGCGGGGGGTGCGTGGCACCATTAGTCGGTGTCCGCTGAACCGAGCCCGAGCCTGAGCATGTCACCGCTGTCCGCGGCCGACGTTGATGCCGCGGCGAAGCGGATCGCCGCGGTAGTCACGCCGACCCCGCTGCAATACAGCGATCGGCTTTCGGCGATCACCGGCGCGCAGGTCTACCTCAAGCGCGAAGACCTGCAGATCGTGCGTTCCTACAAGCTGCGCGGCGCCTACAACCTGCTCGTGCAACTGTCCGACGAGGAGATCGGTGCCGGCGTGGTCTGCTCGTCGGCGGGCAACCACGCGCAGGGGTTCGCCTACGCCTGCCGGACCCTGGGTGTGCATGGCCGCGTCTATGTGCCGGCCAAAACGCCTAAACAGAAGCGTGACCGGATCCGCTACCACGGGGGCAGCTCCATCGAGCTGATCGTGGGGGGATCGACCTATGACCTGGCCGCCGAGGCGGCGCTCGAGGACGTCGGGCGCACCGGTGCGACGCTGGTCCCGCCCTACGACGACCCGCGCACGATGGCCGGCCAGGGCACCATCGCCGTCGAGGTGCTAGACCAGCTCGACAAGCTTGGTGTCGGGGAGCCCGACCTGGTGGTGGTCCCGGTGGGCGGGGGTGGCTGCATCGCGGGGATCACGACCTATCTGGCCGAGCGGACGTCGAACACGGCGGTGCTGGGTATCGAGCCGGCCGGTGCCGCGGCGATGATGGCCGCGCTGGCCGCCGGCGAGCCGGTGACGCTGGACCATGTCGACCAGTTCGTCGACGGCGCAGCGGTGAAGCGGGCGGGAACGCTGACGCATGCCGCGCTGGCCGCCGCGGGCGACATGGTGTCGATCACGGCGGTCGACGAGGGCGCGGTGTGCACCGCGATGCTGGACCTCTACCAGAACGAGGGCATCATCGCCGAGCCGGCGGGCGCGCTGTCCGTCGCCGGACTGCTGGAAGCCGCCGTCGAGCCTGGGTCCACCGTCGTGTGCCTCATTTCGGGCGGTAACAACGACGTGTCGCGCTACGGCGAGGTGCTCGAGCGCTCACTGGTCCACCTCGGCCTCAAGCACTACTTCCTGGTGGATTTCCCGCAGGAGCCCGGTTCGTTGCGCCGGTTCCTCGACCACGTGCTCGGGCCGAACGACGACATCACCCTGTTCGAGTACGTCAAGCGCAACAACCGGGAGACCGGCGAGGCGCTGGTCGGTATTCAGCTGGGGTCGTCGGCGGACCTGGACGAGCTACTGGCCCGGATGCGCGAGACCGAGATTCACTTCGAGACGCTGCACCCGGGCTCGCCGGCCTACCGCTATCTGCTGCACTAGCCCGTCACCGCGCGTAGCGCGTCAGATAGTCCGGCACCCCAATAGCGGGATCCAGGTCGTCGGCCGGTATCGGTGCACCGGCCGTCAGGCTCAGCGGAACCACGCCGGCCCAGTGCGGCAGCGGGTGATCCTCCGGCTCATCGACGGGCCCGCCGGCGCGGACTTTGGCCGAAACCTCGACCAGGTCCAGGGCGAGCACCGCGGTCGCGGCGAGCTCCCGCGCGTTCGGCGCCCTGCAGTCGGCGGAGCGCCCGGGTGCGATGTGGTCGAGCAGCCCGCCCAGCGCGCGCGACTTCTCCGCCGGGTCGTCGACCAAGCGCGCGTCGCCGACCACGACCACCGATCGATAGACCAGCGAATGATGCAGCGCCGAGCGGGCCAGCACCAGCCCGTCGACCAGGGTGGCGGTGACACAGACCGGCAGGTCCTCCTTGGCGCTGCGCATGGGCCGGCTGCCGGTGGAACCGTGCAGGTAGAGGGTTTCACCGAGGCGCGCGTGCGTGGTCGGCAAGACCACCGGCCGGCCATCGCGCAGGTAGCCCAAATGGCAGATCAGGGCCTCATCCAGGATCCGATGGACGGTGTCGCGGTCGTAGCGGGCACGTTCGGAGTAGCGGGTGGGCGTCGTTCGGGACGTGGGGCGGTACGCGGTTTCCATCGGATTGCCCTTACATTTGTAATAGTACATAATGATTAATGTGCCAGTGCAATACAGCATAGCGGGAACGGGCGCGGAGTCGATAGCCGCCAACATCGAAGAAGGAATTTCGGCGGGCGCGCTGGCGCCCGGTGACGCCTTACCCCCGGTGCGGGAGCTGGCGACGCGACTCGGGGTGAATGCCAACACCGCCGCCGCGGCCTACCGCATACTGCGCGATCGCGGGGCCGTCGAGACCTCGGGGAGGCGCGGCACCCGGGTGCGTCACCGCCCCGCGACCACGCCGCGCTCGCTGCTCGGCCTGGACATCCCCGCGGGCGTCCGCGATCTGTCCACCGGCAACCCGGATCCCGCGCTACTTCCCATTGCTGCTGTACCGCAACATCATCCGAATCGACGCCCGGTGCTGTACGGGGAGCCGGCCACGTCGCCGGAGTTGGTCGACTACGCCCGTGCGGCGCTGGGCGCCGACGGTGTTCCGGCCGATCACCTGGCGGTGACGAGCGGGGCGCTGGACGGTATCGAGCGGGCGCTCACCGCCCACCTGCGTCCCGGCGACCGGGTGGCTGTCGAGGATCCGGGCTGGGCCAACTTACTGGATCTGCTTGCCGCGCTGGGGCTTTCGGCCGAGCCGGTGCGCGTGGACGACGATGGGCCGCTGGTTGCCGACGTCGCGCGGGCGCTGGGCCGCGGGGTGCGCGCGCTGATCGTCACCACCCGCGCGCAGAACCCGACCGGTGCGGCGTTGTCCGCGCAACGCGCCGGCGAGCTGCGGGACTTGTTGGGGAGCCGCGACGACGACCTGCTGCTCGTCGAGGACGATCACTGCGCCGGCATTTCCGGTGTGCCCTTGCATTCGCTGGCCGGATCGACCACCCACTGGGCGTTCGTGCGGTCGGCATCGAAGGCCTACGGTCCCGACCTGCGGGTGGCCGTGCTCGCCGGCGATCAGCGCACCGTCGAGCGGGTGCATGGGCGACTGCGCCTGGGGCCGGGGTGGGTGAGCCATCTGCTGCAAGACCTGGCGGTGAGCCTATGGTCCGACGACGCCGCGTCGCGTCTGATCCGCGAGGCCGAGCAGCGCTACACCGCCAACCGGACGCGGCTGCGCGCCGCGTTGGCCGACCGCGGTATCACCGCCTACGGTCGCTCCGGGCTCAACGTCTGGATCCCGGTGCCCGACGAGACGGTCGCGATCACCCGGCTGATCAACTCGGGTTGGGCCGCGGCGCCCGGGACCCGGTTCCGGATCGGCACGCCGCCGGGAATCCGGGTCACCATCGCGGATTTGGCCGACGGCGAGATCGATCCGCTCGCTGATTCGATCGCCGAGGCGATGCGCACCGCCGGCCGTTCCAGCGTGTAGGTCAGGCTTGGGGCCTGGTGCCCAGGGCATCCTGGAATAGCGCCGTGCGAAGGGCGAGTTCTCTGGGATCGCTGACCAGGTGGAAGCCCAGCTTGTTCATCACGTAGCCGTATCCGATGCCGGTGTCCGGGTCCGCGAATCCGAACGAGCCACCCGCTCCCGGCGTTCCGAACGCATTGTCCGATGAACCGAACATGCACAGCGGGATGGGCTTGTTGAAGCCCAGGGAGAACGTTGTGTCGACATGTAACACCTTGTCGCGCAATCCTTTAGTCGGTGGCAGCGCGGGCTTGTGCAGCGCCTCCAGGGTGCCGGCGGTCAAGCCGAGCTCGGCACCGCCGGTGGCCGCGCTGCCGTACAGCTTGGCGATCGACCGCGCCGTGGCGGTGCCGTTGACCGCGGGCATCTCCACCACGCGCAGCTCGTCGCGGTTGAACGCCTCGGGCGTTTTAATTCCCTCGGCGAAAAGCAGTGACGGCGCCGCCAGGTCGAACGGGTTGAACAACGCCAGCACAAAACGCGTCGGCATCGTGTTGAGATGCAGCAGCAGTTCCGGAAAGGACCAGGCATCCAAGTGGGCGACGCGATCGCGGTCAACCGAGTCCGGCAGGCCGATGTACAGATCCAGCGCCAGCGGTCCGGCGATCTCCTCGGCGAAGAACCGCCCCAACGAACGCCCGGCGGAGTCGGTTCGGCGGATCAGTTCGCCTTCGTACCAGCCAAGCGTGATGCCGTGGTAGCCGTGTCGCGTCCCGGGCGTCCATGCCGGCACCTGCGCGGCGAGCTTCGCCGACATCTTTGGTGGGTCGGCCAATTCCTGCAGGGTCAGTGGTGGTTTGACGACGGGCAACCCGGCCTGATGCGCCAGCAGCTGCCGCACGGTGACCGCGTCTTTGCCGGCCTGGGCGAATTCCGGCCAGTAGTCGGTGACTTTGGCGTCATACGAGAGGTAACCCCTGGATGCGGCTACCGCAACAGCAAGGGAGGCAATGCCTTTGGTGGTCGAGAAGACGTTGACGAGGGTGTCCTGCTGCCACGGCGCCCGGGTGTTCCCGTTGCGATAGCCGCCCCACAAGTCGACAACCTTGCGGCCGTCCCGATAGACCGCGATCGCGGCGCCGATCTCCTGGCCGCTGCTCAGGTTGCGACGGAAGGCGTCGGCGACCTTGCCGTAGCCCTCGTCGACATCGCCCCCGATGAGCGGGATCTGGACCTGTTGCGCCATGTTCTGCTCCGTCGCAGTTGTCGGTGCGGTGATGGTAGCGCTAGCGCGCAGGTGGCTCGGCCATGTGGCGAGTTTACGGCTATCCGTGCCGCAGTATCGCGACCGAATGGCCTTCCAGCGCCGTGCCGTCACCGCTGCCGGTCGCTTCACCCCACGCGAGGACGAGGTCTCCCGCGACCGGTACCGTCACCGGTTCGGTGCCGAGGTTGCACACGATGCGTAACTGTCCGCGGGACAAGGTGATCCAGTGCAGTTCCTCGTCGTAGTCGACGGTGAGGTGTTCGAGCCAGGGGTCGGCCATGTCGGGGTCGTTGCGCCGCAAGGTGATCAGGTCGCGGTAGAAACCAAGCAGCCGCGCATGCTCCCCGGATTCGACCTCGCCCCAGTTCAGCTTGGAGCGCGCAAATGTCTGGGGATCCTGCGGGTCGGGTATGTCATCGGCATCCCAGCCGTGCTCGGCGAACTCGGCCTTACGCCCCTGGGCGGTGGCCCGGGCCAGCTCCGGTTCGGGGTGCGAACTGAAGAACTGGAATGGCGTCGACGCCCCCCACTCCTCGCCCATGAAAAGCATTGCGGTGTAGGGCGACCCCAGAACCAGGGCGGCCTTGATCGCCAGCTGTCCGCCGGTCAGGCGCTGCGACGGCCGGTCCCCGAGCGCGCGGTTGCCGACCTGGTCGTGTGTGCAGGTGTAGGCGAGTAACCGGCTGGCCGGGATGGCTTTGATGTCCAGTGGGCGGCCGTGCCGGCGCCGGCGGAACGACGAATAGGTGCCGGCGTGGAAGAAGCCACCGCGAAGCGTTTCCGCCAGCGTGGCCAGCGAACCGAAGTCCGCGTAGTAGCCCTGGCGTTCGCCGGACACCGCGGTGTGGATGGCGTGATGGATATCGTCATCCCACTGCGCGGTGATGCCGTGGCCGAAGTGATCACGCGGGGTGATCAGCCGCGGGTCGTTGAGGTCGCTTTCGGCGACCAGCGACAGCGGCCGGCCCACTTGTTGTGACAGCCAATCAGTTTCGGTCGCCATCTCTTCGAGGATATGCACGGCCGTGGTGTCCACCAGCGCATGCACGGCGTCCAGTCGCAGCCCGTCGGCGTGGAAGTCGCGCATCCAGCGCAGCGCGCAGCCGATGATGTAACGGCGTACCTCATCGGAGTCGGCGTCGGCGATGTTGACGCCTTCCCCCCACGGGTTACTGCCCGACGACAGGTACGGGCCGAACCGCGGCAGGTAATTTCCGGACGGCCCGAAATGGTTGAACACCGCGTCGATCAGGACGCCCAACCCACGCGCGTGGCAGGCGTCGACGAACCGGACCAGGCCGTCCGGGCCGCCGTAGGCCTCGTGCACGCTGTACCACAGCACGCCGTCATATCCCCAGCCATGGGTTCCGGCGAAGGAATTGACCGGCATCAGCTCGACGAAGTCGATCCCGAGATCGACCAGATAGTCCAGTTTCTCGATCGCGGCATCGAAAGTCCCCGCGGTGGTGAAGGTTCCGACGTGCAGCTCGTAGATCACCGCGCCCTCGACCGTCCGGCCGGCCCACTCGCCATCCGTCCAGGTGTGGCTGGGCTCCCACAACTGTGAGCGGGCATGCACCCCGTCGGGTTGACGGGGTGATCGCGGGTCGGGCAGCACTTTGGGGTCGTCGTCGAGCAGGAACCCGTAGCGGGCGCCTTCCGGTGCGTCGACAACGGCGTGCCACCAGCCGTCTTGCGCGCGGGTCATCGCATGCACCGCTCCGTCGACGTCGAGGCGTACCAGCGCGGGTGTGGGAGCCCAGACCCGAAATTCAGCCATTGTTTCGCTCCAAGAGCACGACGGGCAGGTTGGCGAACAATTCTTCGGTCGACGTCGGCCCGCTGGCCATCGCGCCGGTGAGGGTGTCGGTCCAGGAGCCCTCGGGTAGCGGCAGTACGGTGTTGCCCCAACCTGTTTCGGCCAGTCGCACCGTCCAGCGGGTGACCGCGACCAGGACGTCGTCGCCGCGCCGAAACGCCACGACATGATCACTGGCGTCGCCGCCGGCCAGCACCGGAACGTAGTCGCCGTGCCGGAAGCTGTCCGGGCGGGAGCGGCGTAGCCGCAACGCCGTCGTGACGACCCGCAGCTTCGGGTGTTGTAAGTCGGCGAGAGCGGCTCTGCGAGCGGCGTAATCGACGGGCCTGCGGTTGTCGGGGTCGACCAGGCTGTCGTCCCACAGCTCGGTGCCCTGGTAGACGTCTGGAATGCCGGGCACGGTGAGCGCGAGCAGCTTCTGGCCCAGCGCGTCACCGGCGGCGTGCGGATTGAGCTGGGCGACAAGCTCGGTCAGCTGGCCGGCCACCGGCCCGTCCAGCACGGTATCCAGCCAGCGATGGGTCGCATCTTCGAACGCGGTGTCCGGGTCGTTCCACGAGGTGTGCACCGCTGCTTCCCGGATGGCCTTCTCGGCGTATCCGTGCAGCCGGTCGCGCAACTGGCCGGTGACCTCACCGTTAGGCGGCCACACCCCGAAGATGTTCTGCCACAGGAACTGTCCGGTCGAGGCATCGGGGGAGGGCGCCTCGCGTTCCCAGCGGGCGAGGAACTCGGTCCAGAGTGACGGCACCTGCGACAGCACGCCGATGCGGGCGCGCACATCCTCGCCGCGCTTGGTGTCGTGGGTGGACAGCGTGGTCATCGCCTGCGGCCACAGCCGGGCGCGGGTGCCGGCGCTGTGGTGAAACTCGGCGGTGCCGACGCCGAACCGGTGCGGTTCGCCACCCACCTCGTTGAGCGAGACGAGCCGGGCGTCGCGGTAGAACAGGCAGTCCTCTACGGCCTTGGCCGTCACCGCGCCACAGAGTTGTTGCAGTCGCGCCGCCGGTTCGCCACCGTGGGCCAGCGCCGCGGCGAGCACCTGCAGCGGCGGGCCGAGTTCTGGTCGTGCGGCTTGGGTTTCGGCAAGCGCGGTGGGCAGGATAGCGCTCAGGCCGAGGTAGTCGCTGCGGTAGACATCGATGTGGCTGAGCAGGGCGGCCACCGCGTCGGGCAGCAGCGGGTGGTCGGTGCCGGCGGTCGCCGCGATGGCTCGCCGCAGCCTGGCCAGCTCGCTGGCGAGGGTCCCGGTGGCCACCTGCACCTTGAGGTCCGCCAAGAGCTGGGGGATGCCGTGGTAGTCCACACCCGCCGACTCGACCAGCTCGGTCAGCGCCGGCGCTCCGGCCGGGTCGACGAAAACTCCGCCCACTTCCCGCAATACGTCGTAGCCGGTGGTGCCGTCGATCGGCAGCGTCGGCTCCAGGGCCTCGTCGACGGCCAGGATCTTCTCGATGACTATCCACGCCGCGGGCCCCAGCAGGTCGCGCAGCCACGCCAGATAGCCGCTCGGGTCGGTTAATCCGTCGGGGTGGTCGATGCGCACGCCGTCGACAAGCCCTTCGCGGAACCAGCGGGCGATCTCGGCATGGTTGGCGTCGAATACCGCGCGATCCTCCTGGCGCAGCCCGGCCAGCGAGGTGATCGAGAAGAACCGCCGATAGCCGACGATCCCGTTGCGCCAGCCCACCAACCGGTAGTGCTGGCGTTCGTGCACCTGGGGGCCGGTGCCGTCGCCGGTGCCGGGGGCGATGGGCAGCGCCAGGTCACCCAACCGCAGCAGGTCGCCGTCCACCTTCAGGTCGGCGACATCGTCGTCGGAACCCAGCACCGGCAGCACGATGCGGCCTTGCTCGTCGAGGTCCCAGTCGATGTCGAAAAACGTTGCATAGGAAGATGATCGGCCATGCCGCAAGACGTCCCACCACCATGCGTTCTGGTCAGGCTGGTCGACCCCGACGTGGTTGGGCACGATGTCGACGATCAGCCCCATACCGCGCGCCGTGGCCGCCGCCGACAACCGCGCCAGACCCTCGGCGCCGCCGAGCTCCGGCGACACCGTCGTCGGGTCGGTGACGTCGTATCCATGAGTCGACCCGGGCACCGCGGACAGGATGGGGGACAGGTACAGATGCGACACCCCGAGCGCGTCGAGGTAGTCCAGCAGGTTTTCCGCATCGGCGAACGTGAACGCACTGCCACTGGAGGCACCGCGCATTTGTAACCGGTAGGTGGCGAGCACCGGAAAAGCCATATGTCAGGCGGTCTTTCGCAGAATCAGCACCGAGCAGCCCGGCATGGTCAACTTCTCCTCGGCGGCCACCACGAGGTCGGCGTCCCCGGCGGGATGGTTGGAATCGATCTCCACGGTCCACTCGCGCGCATAGTCGTCGTGCGGCGTGACGAACTCCACCGCACGCTTGTGGGCGTTGAAGCACAACAGAAACGAGTCGTCGACCACGCGTTCGCCCCGGGCATTGGGTGCGGTGATGGCCTCTCCGTTGAGGAACACCGCGACGCACTTGTCCAGCCCCTGGTTCCAGTCGTCGTGCGTCATCTCCCGGCCGGCCGACGTCAGCCAGGCGATGTCGCGGACTTCGTCCCCGCTGCGGATAGGCTCGCCGTCGAAGAATCTGCGCCGGCGAAACACCGGATGTTTCCTGCGCAATTTGGTCACCTTGCGCGCGAAGGCCAGCAGGTCGGCATTCTTGTCCACCAAAGACCAGTCGATCCAAGCCAATTCGGAGTCCTGGCAGTAGGCGTTGTTGTTGCCCTGCTGGGTGCGCCCGACCTCGTCGCCGTGCGTGATCATCGGCGTGCCCTGGCTGACCATCAGGGTGGCCCAGAAGTTGCGCATCTGTCGGGAGCGCAGCTCGACGATCTCGGGGTCGTCGGTGGGACCTTCGACGCCACAGTTCCACGACCGGTTGTGGCTTTCCCCGTCGCGGTTGTCCTCGCCGTTGGCCTGGTTGTGTTTCTCGTTGTAGGAGACCAAGTCGTTGAGGGTGAACCCGTCGTGCGCGGTGACGAAGTTGATGCTGGCGCTCGGCCGTCGGCTGCTCGCCGCATACAAGTCCGACGACCCGGTCAGCCGGGAAGCGAACTCGCCCAGGGTTGCGGGCTCACCCCGCCAGTAGTCACGCACAGTATCGCGATACTTCCCGTTCCACTCGGTCCACAAACCCGGGAAGTTGCCGACCTGGTAACCACCCTCACCGACATCCCACGGCTCGGCGATCAATTTGACCTGGCTGACGATCGGATCCTGTTGGACCAGATCGAAGAACGCGCTCAGTCGGTCCACGTCGTGCAGCTCGCGGGCCAGCGTGGCGGCCAGATCGAAGCGGAACCCGTCGACGTGCATTTCGGTCACCCAGTAGCGCAGCGAGTCCATGATCAGCTGCAGGACGTGCGGGTGGCGCGGGTTCAGGCTGTTGCCGGTGCCGGTGTAGTCCTTGTACAGCCGCAGGTCCTCGTCGACCAGCCGGTAGTAGGCGCTGTTGTCGATGCCGCGGAAGTTGATGGTCGGCCCCAGGTGGTTGCCTTCGGCGGTGTGGTTGTAGACGACGTCGAGGATGACCTCGATGCCGGCTTCGTGCAGGCTGCGCACCATCATCTTGAATTCGGCGACGGCGCCGCCCGCCTGCCGGTTCGCTGCGTATTGGTAATGCGGGGCGAAGAACCCGAATGTGTTGTAGCCCCAGTAGTTTCGCAGCCCGAGGTCGAGCAGTCGTTCGTCGTGCATGAACTGGTGTACCGGCATGAGTTCCAGCGCGGTGACGTTGAGTGACTTGAGGTGATCGATGATCACCGGATGGGCCAACGCGGCATACGTGCCCCGCAGTCCCTCGGGGATGCCGGGGTGGGTCTTGGTCAGGCCCTTGACGTGGGCTTCGTAGATCACCGTCTCGTGGTACGGGGTCAGCGGTGCGCGATCGAAGGCCCAGTCGAAGAACGGGTTGATCACCACGCTGGTCATCGTGTGGCCCAGTGAGTCGATCATCGGGGGAGTGCCGGTGATCGCGGTGTCGCCGTCCGGGTCGATGGCGTCCAGGTCATAGGAGAACAACGCCTGGCCGAAGGTGAAATCCCCGTCGAACGACTTCCCGTACGGGTCAAGCAGCAGCTTGCTCGGATCGCACCGGTGACCGGCCGCCGGATCGAAGGGGCCGTGCACCCGAAACCCATACCGTTGACCGGGGGTGATGTTCGGCAGGTAGGCGTGCCACACATAGCCGTCGACCTCGTCGAGCGGGATCCGCGATTCGTTGCCGCGCTCGTCGATCAGGCACAAGTCGACCTTTTCGGCGATCTCGGAGAACAGCGAAAAGTTAGTGCCCGCCCCGTCATAGGTGGCCCCGAGGGGATAGGCACCCCCTGGCCAAACGGTGGGCAGCGTGGGTGTGGCTTCGTTCGGTGTTGCAGCACCCGAAGCTGCGGCCGGGTTGGAAGCCGGATTGGTTGACGGCACCACTCGACCTTATCCGCGGCGGACGTTCCTGTCCGGGCTACCACCAGCCGGTGGCAGCCGCGATCTGGCGGCCCAGCTCATGGGCCATGGTTCGCATGTAAGTGGGCGTCAGGTGATGAGCACCGTGGTAGATCAGCACATTTCCTTCGACCGGACGACAAACATCGCTGCGGCAGATGGCATCTGACATATCAAGCACCTTGAGCAGCGGGAATTGCTCGACGAAGTCCAGGGTTTGGTTGCGATCGGACAGTACGTCGGAACGCTTGATCGCGCACGACGTGGCGTTGCGGCCCTTCTTGGCCAAGCAATCCGCGGGATCGAACGGCTGCCCGTCCTTGACCAACCAGGGGGTGTCGCGCATGCCGAGGATCGGAATGTTGTTCACGGACAACGTCTGCCAGATCCCGATGTAGGTCGCGGGCATCACGTCACCGGACTTGATGTTCCATGGGCGCGTCGTTGTGGTGAACACGTAATCGGGCCGGTCGGCGACCAGCTTGTCCATCGTTCGCTGCACCCACTCGCGGCACTGCGGGTAGGGCGCGTTGTTGCCCATGATCAGCGGGACCTGCTCGGTGGACAACGGGCAGCCCATTTTGAGATATGTCACAACTTTGAAGTGATGCGCGTGGCCGAGCAGATCCAGCGCCGGTAGCCAGTGTTCGGCGTGTGACCCGCCGGCCAGTGCGATGGTGCGCGTGGCGGCGAGGTCGCCGTACACGCAGTTGACCACTGCCGGGTTGACGAAGTCACTGATGCAGCCGTCGTGCGTCGAGACGGGCAGGTCTTCCTTCACCTCCAGGACGCTGGGCCGCATCGGCAGTGTCGGCACCCGCACGTGTTCGGTCAGGGCGCGGGCGCCGGGATAGTCCTGCGGGTTGAGCACGCTGAGTTCCTTGCCCGCGGACCGCAACACCGTGACGTGCTGACGCCAGGTGAACGAGGTCGCGGTCAGCGTGACGCCCAGCAACACGACCACAGAACCGATTGCCATCGTCGGCCGGCGCAACCGCGACCACGGGGGCAGGGCCGGGACGGCTGTTGCCGGTGCGGATCCCTGCGGCGCCCGGTAGCGCAGCGGATCCTCGACGAGCTGGGTGGTCAGGTAGGCGAGCACCCCGGAGACCAGCAGCACCCCCGCGCCTTCGACGAAGTTGGCGTGCTTGTTGCCGGTGTAGGACAGCCAGAAGATGAGCAGCGGCCAGTGCCACAGGTACAGCGAGTAGGCGATGGCGCCCAGTTCCACCAGGGGCCGGGTGGCCAGCAGCCGATTGGGCAGCGGCATCCGGGTGTCGGGATCGGCCTGCAGATTAGCCCCGGCGAGGATCATCAGCATGGTGGCTCCGACGGGTACCAGCGCCCAGGGCCCGGGAAATTCGTTGACGCCGTCGATCAGCGCCCCGCAGGACACGATCGCCGCCAGCGCGACGCTGGCGACGGTGGTGCGCAGCCACATCGGCCACCGGATGTAGGCAACCGCCGCGCCGACGAGCGCGCCCAACAGCAACTCCCAGCCGCGAGCGAAGCTGTCGTAGTAGGCGATCGACTGGTCATCGGAGTGCGCGAAGATCGCGTAGACGAACGAGGCCACCGTCAACGCGCTCAACAGCACCAGGAACAACGTTCGCAGATGCGTCTTGAGCGGGCGCCGGAACAGGGCGGCGCAGCCGGCGATCAGCAGCAGGAAGGCGACGTAGAACTGCCCCTGCACCGACATCGACCAGATGTGCTGCAACGGGCTTACGGCTTCGCCCGCCCGCAGGTAGTCAGACGCGCTGTTGGCCAGCTCCCAGTTCTGGTAGTAACCGAGGCTGGCCAGGCTCTGGTCGGCGAAGGTCTCCCAGCGGGTTTGCGGTTGCACCAGGATGGTCAGTACCGCGCACCCGGCCAAGACCACGACCAGGGCGGGAACCAGGCGGCGGATCAGCCGGATGACTTCGGCCACGGGCGACAGCGAGGCGGCCGGGTTGAGCGCGGCGCGCAGGATCTTGCCGCCGAAGAAGAATCCGGACAGCGCCAGGAACACGTCCACACCGCCGGAGACCCGGCCGAACCAGATGTGAAACACGGCGACCAGCGCGATCGCGATGCCGCGCACGCCGTCGAGATCGTAGCGATAGAACCCCGCAGAGCCCGAGGTGCGCGCCCCCGGAGCGCCCGGGTCCGCCGAGGCGGCCGGTCGCGGAGGCGGTGACGTGGTCTGCATGGTCACCGTTAATTTACCCAAAAACGCCACTTGCTCCTCAGCGCTCGCCTCTCGGCGATGCTGCTCAGTGGAGCAAGTGGCGTTTTGTAACGACCGCGAAACCTACCGCGTGGCGCCTGGTTGAGCCGGCTGCATAAACGTCTGCAGGTTCGGCAGCTGTGGCAGCGCCGGCTGCGCCGGTTGCTGCAGCGGTGCCTGCTGCGCCGGGATCTGCTGTAACGGTGCCTGTTGCAGCGGTGCCTGTCCCTGGGTCTGCTGCAACGGCGCCTGCTGCAACGGGGCCTGCTGAAGCGGGGTTTGCTGCGTGGGAACCTGCTGCAGCGGGACCTGCTGGGTCGGCGGCTGCTGTAGCGGAGCTTGCGGGGTTTGCTGCGTGGGCACCTGCTGCAGCGGTGCCTGCTGCGTGGGCGTCTGGCCGGGGAGCTGCTGTAACGGGGTCTGCTGCAGCGGCGCGCCGATAACGCGGACCAAATACGGCGTCATGCCGTTGGCGCGCACCGGCGAGACCTGGACGACGTCGCCCACCTCGAGCATCTGGTTGTTCCCGAGGTACATCGCGACGCTCTGCGTGCCTTCGGGGCCGTAGAAGAGCATGTCGCCCTTCTGGGCCTGCTGCGGCAGGACCTTCTGGCCGGCCCGGTAGATGGCGCCGGACGAACGCGGCAGCTTGATCCCGGCGCCGGCGTAGGCGTACTGCATCAGGCCCGAGGCGTCGAAGCCGACGGTGTTGATGCCGGTACCGGTGCCGCGGCTGGGGCCGTTGATGCCGCCACCGGCCCACGAGAACGGCACGCCGCGCTGCGAAAGACCGCGCATGACGACGATGTCGGTGGCCTGCTGGTAATCCGTCGACCGGACGCCGGGGTCGGCGGCGGCGATCGCCGGGGCCGCCACCGGGGCCGCCAGCATGGCCAGCCCGATGGCTAACGAGTAGATGCGCTTCATTGGAGTTCCAACCTTCCTGAACTCTGTCGGGTATTGACTCGCGACGACCTCCGGGTTGGGGGTCGAACGCCGCCTCCTTGCGGGAACGTGAATCATTCGGATCACCCGTTGAGTCACACCAGTCACTACAGACACTTTTACAACAGAAATCGCACCCGGAAAATAGCTGGTGAGCTCCACGAAGGATTTGGTGTCGGACCGTGACCGGACGGTGACTGCCGAGCCCAAATCTTTATCGGCAGTTGTGATTTCGGTCTCACACCGTGCGCGGTCGCAACGCTCGCCCAGCGGGCGGCGGCGGGGCGGAATCAGTGCCAGTAACGAGAGCTGAAGACGGTGAGCGAATCGCCGACCACGGAGCTCACCATGATGATCGCGAGCGACAGCACCGGCCAGAAGGACATGTACCAGCCCTTCAGCAGGGAAACGAACGGGCCAACGCCCGCCGCGGCGATCGCCGCACCGATACCGCCCCACACCACCGGGTAGATGTACCCGTCGACTCCGAAGGGCACCAGTCCACACGATTCATCCGTGCACACCTCACCGAGGAAGCCGTAGAGCCTGGTTGGCCACGTTGTCGCCGTGGCCAGGATGACGAGCAGCACCACCAGGGTGATCGTGGCGATCAGATCCCAGGGGGCCACCCGAAGACGAATGATACGTGACTTCTGTTTGTCAGAGTCGTTGTCGCCGTAGGGCATTGGCTGAAAATTGTCCGGATCGCCGGACTGCTGGGCCCTCGGCGGGGAACCGGCGCGGTCGCCGCGGTGCGGATCTTCGAACGGGTACGGCAACGCCATGCCGATAGATGCTCCCCGATGGCCGGGTTTTGTGCGACCCGGCTGCTTTACGCTCGGTCTCTATGCCTGCGGCGAGATCCGGGTTGACGCCCGAGCAAATCAGCGCGATCGACGCCGCGCATCTGTGGCATCCCTACAGCACCATCGGCAGTGAGTCCGTCGCCCCCATGGTGGCCGTCGGTGCGCGCGGCGCCTGGTTGACGCTGGTCAGGGACGGTCAGCGGGTCGAGGTGCTGGACGCGATGAGTTCCTGGTGGACCGCAATCCACGGTCATGGCCACCCGGTGCTGGACGCGGCGCTGACGGCCCAGCTGGGGTCGATGAACCACGTCATGTTCGGCGGGCTGACCCACGAACCGGCGGCGCGGCTGGCGCAGCTGCTGGTGGAGATCACCCCGGCCGGTCTGGAAACGGTGTTTTTCAGCGATTCCGGGTCGGTGTCGGTGGAGGTCGCGGTGAAGATGGCGCTGCAGTACTGGCGCAGCCGCGGCCGGCCCCGCAAGCACCGGCTGATGACCTGGCGGGGCGGCTACCACGGCGACACCTTCGCGCCGATGAGCATCTGCGACCCCGACGGCGGCATGCACTCGCTGTGGACCGACATCCTGGCCGCCCAGGTCTTCGCGCCGCAGGTGCCCAGCGACTACGACCGTGCCTACAGCGTGGCGTTCGAGGAACAACTCACTCAACATGCGACCGAACTGGCGGCCGTCGTCGTCGAACCCGTCGTGCAGGGCGCAGGCGGTATGCGCTTCCATGACCCGCGCTATCTGCGCGACCTGCGCGACATCTGCCGCCGGCACGAGGTGCTGCTGATTTTCGACGAAATCGCCACCGGCTTCGGCCGCACCGGCGAGTTGTTCGCCGCCGACCACGCCGGCGTGAGCCCGGACATCATGTGCGTCGGCAAGGCGCTGACCGGCGGATACCTCAGCCTGGCTGCGACGTTGTGCACCACCGACATCGCGCACACCATCAGCTCCGGTGAGGCCGGCGCGCTGATGCACGGCCCCACCTTCATGGCCAACCCGCTGGCCTGTGCGGTGTCGGTGGCCAGCGTCGAGGTGCTGCTGGCCCAGGATTGGCGGTCGCGGGTCGCCGACATCGCGGCCGGGCTAAAAGACGGGCTCGAGCCGGCACGGGCGCTGCCCGGCGTGGCCGACGTGCGGGTCTGCGGCGCCATCGGCGTCATCGAATGCGACGGGCCGGTCGACTTGGCCGTCGCCACCCCGGCGGCGCTGGACCACGGCATCTGGCTGCGCCCGTTCCGCAACCTGATCTACGCGATGCCGCCCTACATCTGCGGGTCCGCCGACATCGCGCAGATCGCCTCGGCGATGGTCGAGGTCGCCAGGCTCGTAGGCTCTCGTAGTCTTTAGGGCTATGAAGGCCACCCAGCAGGCACCGATCGAGGTCTCCCCGCTGGCCTGGCTGGAGGAGGTGGCACAGCAGCGCCGCCAGGCCGGGCTGCGTCGCTCGCTGCGGCCGCGCCCGGCGGTCGCCACCGAGCTTGACCTGGCGTCCAACGACTACCTCGGTCTGTCGCAGCATCCCGACGTGATCGAAGGCGGCGTCGCGGCGCTGCGCGTCTGGGGAGCCGGGGCGACCGGCTCTCGCCTGGTCACCGGCGACACCGAACTGCACCAGCAATTCGAGGCCGAGCTGGCCGACTTCGTCGGCGCCGCCGCGGGCCTGCTGTTCTCCTCGGGATACACGGCCAACCTCGGCGCCGTCGTCGGACTCTCGGGCCCGGGTTCGCTGCTGATTTCCGACGCGCATTCGCACGCCTCGCTGGTGGACGCCTGCCGGCTGTCGCGGGCTCGGGTGGCGGTGACGCCGCATCGCGATGTCGACGCTGTCGATGCGGCGCTGAGCTCGCGCGTCGAGGAGCGGGCCGTCGTCATCACCGACTCGGTGTTCAGCGCCGACGGCGCGCTGGCCCCGCTGCGCGAGTTGCACGACGTCTGCCGTCGGCACCGGGCGCTGCTCATCGTCGACGAGGCACACGGGCTCGGTGTGCGCGGCGGCGGCCGTGGGCTGCTGCACGAGCTCGGACTCGCCGGTGCCCCCGACGTGGTGATGACCACGACGCTGTCCAAGGCGCTCGGCAGCCAGGGCGGCATGGTGCTGGGGCCCGCGGAGGTGCGCGCTCATCTGATCGACGCGGCCCGCCCGTTCATCTTCGACACCGGCCTGGCCCCGGCCGCGGTCGGTGCCGCGCTGTCCGCGCTGCACGTCCTGCGCACCGAGGCGTGGCGGCCCGAGGCGGTGCTGCGGCATGCCCGTGAACTCGCCCGGATCTGCGACGTGCCCGAAGAGCCGCAGTCGGCGGTGGTGTCGGTGATCCTGGGCGAACCGGAGGTGGCGCTGGCCGCCGCGACCGCCTGCCTGGACGCGGGTGTGCGGGTGGGCTGCTTCCGGCCCCCGACCGTGCCCGCCGGGACGTCGCGGCTGCGGCTGTCGGCGCGTGCTTCCCTGGATGCCGCCGAGTTGGACGTGGCGCGCCGCGTGCTGACCGACGTCCTTGCCGTGGCGCGCCGTTGACCGTCCTGGTCGTCACGGGTACCGGCACGGGGGTGGGCAAGACGGTCGCCGTCGCCGCGCTGGCCTGTCATGCGCGTCAGGCCGGGCTCGATGTCGCGGTGTGCAAACCCGTTCAGACCGGCACCGACTCCGGTGACGACGACCTCGCCGAGGTGACCCGGCTGTCCGGGGTGACCGAGACCGCCGGGCTGGCGCGCTATCCGCAACCACTGGCCCCCGTCGCCGCGGCGGAGCAGGCCGGGATGCCCCTTCCGGCCCGCGATCAGATGCTGGGGCTCATCCGCGACCTGGACCGCCCGGGCCGGCTCACCCTGGTCGAGGGCGCCGGCGGGCTGCTGGTCGAGATCGCCGACGCCGGCGTCACCCTGCGCGATCTCGCCGTCGACCTGGGTGCCGCCGTGCTCGTCACCGTCACCGCGGAACTGGGCACCCTCAACCACACCGCACTCACCGTGGAATCACTTGCCGGACAACATATTTCGTGTGCCGGGTTGATAATCGGCAGCTGGCCGCCGCGCCCCGGAGTGGTCGAGACCTCGAACCGGTCGGCCCTGGACCGGCTGGCGCCGGTACGGGCCGCGCTGCCCGCCGGGGCCGGCGCCATGACCGTCGACGACTTCGCGACGATGAGCGCAGCGGCGTTCGACAGTGACTGGGTGAGGTCGCTGGTGCGCTGATGGTGCACTCGATCGAGCTGGTCTTCGACCGCGACACCGAGGCCGCGATCCGCCGGATCGCCGAAGAGCTGGCCGGCGCCGGGATCCCCAGCCTGGCCCCGGCCAGTCGTCCACATGTCACGCTGGCCGTCGCCGAAACCATTTCCCCCGAGGTCGACGAGCTGCTGGGGCCGGTCGGCCAACGGCTTCCGCTGCACGCGCTGATCGGCGCGCCCGTGCTGTTCGGCCGCACCAGCGCGGTGTTCGCCCGGCTGCTGGTGCCGAGTAGCGAGCTGTTGGCGCTGCACGCCGAGGTGCACCGGCTGTGCCGCCCGTACCTGGCGCCCGCGCCGATGGCCAACAGCCTGCCCGGCCAGTGGACCGCCCATGTCACGCTGGCCCGCCGGGTCGGTGGCGCCCAGCTGGGACGGGCGTTGCGCATTGCGGGCCGTCCGGCGCAGATCGAAGGCAGCTTCGCCGGCCTGCGCCGCTGGGACGGCAACAAGCGCGTCGAACACCTGCTTTAGCCGCCGAACAGCAGGTACAAGCCGGTGAACGTGTAGCCGACCATGACCAGCATCATGGTCAGCTGCCCGGTGAGCTGATGGCCGGCGGGCAGCAGCCGCAACGCCTTGTCGTGCGCCGCGATCACCGCCACGATGTGCCCGGTCACCACGCAGGCGACCTTGATTGTGGCCAGCACCGGCGGGTGCTGAGACAGCACGTAGGCCACGTGAGCGTGCCCCAGCCCCAACGGATTCCAGCCCTGGCCGAACGGATCGGCGAGGGCGATCACGGCCTGCTGTCCGCGCTCGACCAGATAGGACAGATAGTGAGCGAAGATGTAGCCCACCACGATCGGGATCAGCGAGTGCGCCAGCTGACCCGGCAGTGCGCGACGCTGCTCGCGGTCCAGCCCGCCGGTTGCCCGCGCCGCAAGCGAAAAGGTCAGTGCAACAAACGAAATGAAGACCAACAACCCGATCGTCTTCAGTGCCGACGACGCCAGTGTGGCCGGCACGCCGTGCGCATGGTGCGAAACCCCATCGGCGAAGTTGCGCCAGGTCGGCGACGACGAGTAGCTGTCGAACGCCGTCGACCCGAGCAACACCGCCAGCACCGCGACCACACCCGGCCGCACGGGCAGCGACGGCAGATGGTCGAACGGGTTGCCGATGACGATCTGCCCGGACGTCGTCGAGCGGCGAAACGGGGACAGCCGCGACACCGCCATGCTGTGCACGCCGAACGGGTCAGCCCTGGCCAGCGAGCGCTGGCCGCACAGCCACGCCCCGGCCAGCAACACCACCGCGTAGACCAGCAGCCAGGCCCGCACCCAGGGCAGCGACGCGGAGTTCGGGCTCGCCAGTTCCAGCCAGACGAAGGCGAACAGCCCCGCCGCGGCCGGACGGTATCCCCAGCTTTCCGGGTAGGAGAGCCGCGGCCGGCTCAGCCGTTCCGGCAGCGCGCTCCGCAGCAGCAGGTACACCGTGCGCATCGGTGAGATCATTCGCCAGACCGGACCGAACGCCAGCGAGAGCGCGACCAGCCCTACCCACAGCAGCACGTAGAACGCCCCGAGCAGGCCGTTGGCTTGCGTTTGCGGACCAAAGATCCCGGCCAGCACCACCCACACCCCGAAGGCCAGGCCCACGGCCGCGACCGCCCGGCGCGTGGCGCGCGCGTCGACCAGCGTCGTCACCCACGCCGGCAGCGGGTGGCCGGGCGCATCCGGATCGAATCGCGGTCGCCGCCAAGCGAAGGCGACCACCGCGAAGGTGAACGTCAGCGCCCACGCCGCACCCACCATCGCGTACATGTAGGGCACCGGAAGATCGCCCGACCCGCCCAGACCATGCGCCAGCAGCACAGGATCGGCCGTCACGGCTGGACTTGAATCGTCGCTATCGTGCGGTCCAGATGATGGAGCTCCACTTCGACGTTGCCGGGGACCTCGACGCTGAAGTGAAAGATTTGGTTGGGCGCGGCCGCGACCTGGAATTTGTGATCGGGCACCGAGTGCACGTGCAGCTCGTCGGTGGCGTCACTGGCGACGTGCACGGTGATGTCTTGCTTGACCTTCGCCTGCAGCGTCGTGTTCGTCGGGGTGACCTGGCCGTGGGTGATGGTGACGTCGATGTTCAACGGTCCAGACGTGCCCTGGCCGGGCGAATCGCCGCACGCGATCAGCCCGCACATCAGCACCGTCACCCACGCCGCGAACAGGTTGCCGCGCAACGTCATTGCGTTATGCCGCTCGCGGGAGTGGTTGCTTTTCCTCGACCGGCTCCGGTTCCGACTGCGCATTGTTGATGCGGCCCGCGCCCCACGTGAGGCCGGCGATGACCATCAGCGTCAGGATCAGCACCACGAGCGAACCGGCGTTGTACAGCCACCCGGGGGCGTTCTGGTCGCGTTCGCGCTGCAGGATGGTGATCTCGTGCACGAACGGCCGGTCGATCGAGGACAGGGCGGGAACCTCGGCCGCCGGAATGGCGTCGTCGGCCGGTTCGTAGATCGGTACGCCCGTCATCGTGTAGCCGTCCTGAATCCGCAGCAAGGTCTTCCACGAACCCCACACCGGGACCGGCGCGGCAGTGCGGTAGTGACCCGGGCCGACTTTGTCGAGCCGGTCGACCACCAGCCCTCGGTCGTTCTCCATTCGGCCCTGCCAGGACAGAATCGTCACCCAATCCGGCTGCGGGCCGACCGTATTGGTCGGTGTCAGCTGCACATCGGCGGACACCATGCGCTTACCGGGGGCACTGGGCAGCTCGGTCAGCGTGATCGTGGCCTTGCCATGTTCCGGCACCACGATGTGCAGGCCGTTGGCCACCGCGCCGCCGATCACCACGACGGTCGCGACGACCACCGAGATGCCGATCGAGCGGCGGGGCAGTCCCTGCCCGGACAGCACCATGCCGAACATCGCCCCGCACATCCCGGACAGCACTGCGACCGGTACCGCCATGGCCAGCGCCTCGCCCCACATGCTGACCGGCCACGGGTAGTGGTAGACGGCCGAAATCCACAACGACTCCAGCCACAGCCCGACCGTCGCCACCGCCAGGCCACAGACGGCGCCAAAAGCGATGGGGCGCTTGAACAGTGGACTCAGCGCCACCAGTTCGACGACCAGCGCGGGGCCCAGGTACATCGGGAACCAGTTGATCGGGGCGCCCAGGATGGGGCCCACCAGTAGCGCGACCCCACCGCGCAGCGCGACGGCGAACAACGCCGCAATGATCGCCGCGCCGCGGCCCATCGTGACGCGGGCGGCGACCGCCGCCAGGGAGGCCGCGAAGGCGATCATCATCGGCTGCAGCACCAAGCGGAATTGCTCGACACCGAAGTCGTATTCGATTTGGTAGACGGACAACCCGATGAACATTCCACCGAAGGACAGGTAACGCAGGAAGGTGATGAATGCGCCGTGTGCGGCGTCTGAGGCTTGTTTCAAGGCCTGTTCGGCCTCTCCCTCGCGCTCCAGCATCAGCACCGCGAACAGTGAGAAGCAGGCGCCGCCGATCATCATCAAATGCGTTGGGCCCCATAGGGTGACGTCTTGGCCGAAGATCCGGTGCCAGATGTCGTCGAGCGGGAACCCGATCATCGCGTAGAGTCCGCAGCCGGCCATCAGCACGCCGCCGACCGGTGCGTGCCAGTTGCGGGTGATGCGCACCGCCGCCGGGCCGGGCTTCTCGAACGGGAGGACGATCGAGATCATCCCGGCCAGGAACACCCCGAACAGCCCGATGATGATGAAGTAGTGCGCCGGGTTCGCCAGCGGCCCGGGGTCGCGGCCGTTGCCGATATGCCAGCTGACGTCCCAGATGAAGCCGAACAGGGCGCAGATGATCGACGTGGTGAAGACCAGGACGGGCAGCGCCACCCAGCTCGGGCGGTGGAATATCTCGCCCAACTTGTCGGCGAGCCGGGTCAACCACGTGATGCGATGAGTGCGGTGCGCATGGCCCACCCACAACATGACCAACGTGATGACCATCGCGGCGACCGACAGCCCGATCACCTGGTTGAGTCCCGCACCGCGGGCCGACGGCTCGGCGAGAAGCGGTAGCCCCGTTGACACCATTGTCATGTCCTCCCTACTGCGCCGGGACGTCCCGGGAGATCCGATCCAACGATCACTTATTACTGGCAGGTAAGTTGACGATCCAAGGTGTAATGCCCCGATTGAGGGTGTGTCAATCACCCGTGTCGTCGGGAGCTTTCGCCGGCTCCTGGGAATCCTCCGCCGGGCCGGCGCGGCGGTCCTTCAACGCGACATAGAGGACCACGGCGACCACGATCACGGCCGGCAAGAAGGCCGGCACCGCCAACACAATCCAGTGGTGTGCCAGGTATTCGACGTGCTGAGCAGCCATGGTGGTCGTATACCCCTGCGGTCGCCATTTCCTCGGCCCGGGCTCGCCCACGTCGCGGGCGGATACGCGCGGGCCGTTACCCTACTTTGAACACGTTTCGTTCAGGCTGCCACGACGTTGTGGCGAATGTGACCGCAGACGCGGACGCGACAAAGATGCAGGGGAGTACTTGGTGACTCAAGCGGCAACTCGACCCACCACCGACGCCGGCGATGAGGCAGACATCCTGGCGGTAGCCCGCCAGCAGGTGTTGGAGGACGGCAACGGACTGAGCCGGGACCAGGTACTTGCGGTGCTGCAGCTGTCCGACGAGCGGCTCGAGGAGCTGCTTGGGCTGGCCCACGAGGTGCGGATGCGCTGGTGTGGCCCCGAGGTCGAGGTTGAGGGCATCATCAGCCTCAAGACCGGTGGCTGCCCCGAGGACTGCCATTTCTGCTCCCAGTCCGGCTTGTTCGCCTCGCCGGTGCGCAGCGCCTGGCTCGACATTCCGAGCCTCGTCGAGGCGGCCAAGCAAACCGCGAAGTCGGGTGCCACCGAGTTCTGCATCGTGGCCGCCGTCCGTGGTCCGGACAAGCGGCTGATGTCCCAGGTCGCGGCGGGTATCGAGGCGATCCGCAACGAGGTCGAGATCAACGTCGCCTGTTCGCTGGGCATGCTTTCTCCCGAACAGGTCGACGAGCTCGCCGCGATGGGCGTGCACCGCTACAACCACAACTTGGAGACCGCCAAATCGTTCTTCACCAACGTCGTCACCACTCACACCTGGGAAGAGCGCTGGCAGACCCTGACGATGGTGCGCGACGCGGGCATGGAGGTGTGCTGCGGCGGCATCCTCGGCATGGGAGAGACCCTCGAGCAGCGCGCAGAATTCGCCGCCGACCTCTCCGAACTCGACCCCGACGAGGTGCCGCTGAACTTCCTCAACCCGCGGCCGGGCACCCCGTTCGGCGACCTCGAGGTGATGCCGGTCAGCGAGGCGTTGAAGTCGGTGGCGGCGTTCCGGTTGGCGTTGCCGCGCACCATGCTGCGTTTCGCCGGTGGCCGGGAGATCACCCTGGGCGACCTCGGCGCCAAGCAGGGCATCCTGGGCGGCATCAACGCCGTGATCGTCGGGAATTACCTGACCACACTCGGCCGCCCCGCCGAATCCGATCTGGAATTGCTCGAGGACTTGCAGATGCCCATCAAGGCGCTCAATGCCAGCTTGTAGCGGCTAGGTTGGAGTCTTGTGGTGCCAGATCTGGGCGCTCCGGTCAGCGCCGGGGTCTACAACGTCTATACCGGGGAATTGGGGGGTACGACCGTGCCCACCGCGGCCCAGCTGGGCCTTGAACCCCCGCGCTTTTGCGCCGAATGCGGGCGCCGGATGATCGTCCAGGTTCGCCCCGACGGCTGGCGGGCGCGATGCTCACGGCACGGCGAGGTCGACTCGTCGGACTTGGAGACTCAGCGGTGACAGAACCCGCTGCGCCCGCGGCTCCCGAGTCCGCTTGCCGCGCCGCCCCGTCGCGACTGCGCGCGATTCTGCTTGTGGCACTTGGACTCTCGGCGACCGGGGTGTTGGTCGGCGGCCTGTGGGCGTGGATGGCTCCGCCGATTCACCTGGTGGTCGCGATGACTCACGCGGGCGAGCGGGTGCATGAGTACCTGGGTACCGAGTCCCAGCACTTCTTCGACGTGCCATGCCTGATGTTGGGTCTGTTGACGGTGCTAGCGGTCGTCGCGCCGGTGCTGGTGTGGCAGTGCCGCCGCCTTCGCGGGCCCGGCATGGTCATCGGGCTGACGATCGGCATGGTGGGCGCCGCCGCGGTGGCCGCGGCGGTAGGGGCGGTGCTGGTCCTGCTGCGCTACGGCGCGCTGGACGTCGACAAGGTACCGCTGCTGGGAAGTCCGGCGGTGTCCTACGTCATCGAGGCGCCGCCGGTGTTCTTCGGACTCGGGCTGCTACAGGTGGTCACGACGCTGTTGTGGCCCGCCGGCGTCGCAGCGCTGGTGTATGCCGTAATGGCGGCCGGAAGTGCGCACGACGACCTGGGCAGCTCGGGGCTTACCGATCAGCCATCGCAGACGTTGCCGATGGAGCCGGAAGCCTCCGTCTCATAGCGGGCGGCGACGAATCTTTCGTCCGGTCAGGACCTTGGCCGCGATGACGCCCAGGCGAATCATGCCGGCGTAGGTCATCGGGTGGAACATCGTCGGCCAGACGGTCCTGATCAGGTGGTCGTTTACCGGTCGGCGGGCGAACCGGTCGGTGAGCCAGCGCAGCGTCATCGGCGCGGACAGCGGGTGCAGGAGCATGTGCTCGTTGAACGCGTCGCGGTGGTAGGTGACACTGGCGCCGCCGGCCGAATACGCGTCGGCCAGCGCATCGATGTCGTGGACGTCGATCAGGTAGTCGTGCACGGCCTGCACGATCAACACCGGCGGGGCCGGTGTTGCGACGCCCAGCTTGATGCTCTCGAAGACATGCGACACCTCGGGTGACGACAGGATGTCCTCCAGCGGCTCGTCGAGATAGTCGCCCATGTTCTCGCCGGCCATCCGCAGCACGGCACCGACCGTCGTCATCGTGTGCAGCCGGTTCAGCAGGGCCTGACCCTCGTCGTTGGTGTGCTCCTTGATGACCTTGTTCAGGTCGGGGTAGACGTGCGCGAGCGCGGCGACCACCATCGCGGGCAAGCCCGCGAACACGCCCCCGTTGAGCCGGCGGAAGGTGTGGCCGAGATCGCCGACGGGCGATCCCAGCACTGCCCCGACGATGTCCAGCTCTGGTGCGTAGTCGGCACACGTTTCGGCGGCCCAGGCGCTGGCCAGGCCGCCGCCGGAGTACCCCCACAGCCCGACGGGCGCCGACGGCGACAGCGACAGCCGGTCACAGTTCATGGCGGCCCGAATCCCGTCCAGGATGCGGTAGCCGGGTTCGTAGGGCGCGCCCCACATACCCTGCAGGCCCTCGTGGTCGGGCACCGAGACCGCCCAGCCTTCGGCGACGGCGGCAGCCACCAGGAACAGCTCCAATTGAGCTATCGAACCGAGGGCCTTCGACCTTCTGCGCAGTGCGTAGGACGGAAAGCAGCGCGACGACATGGCGTCGATCGCGCACTGGTAGGACAGCACCGGGCCGCTCTGCCCGACAACGCGATCGGCCGGGACGATCACCGTGGTCACGCAGGCCTCGGGAACGCCGTTCATGTCTGTCGTCCGGTAGAGCAGCTGGGTAGCCGAAACCGGCTGCGGGATCAGGCCGAGGAACGCCAACTCGACGTCGCGGGAGCGCAGCACCGTCCCGGGCTCGGCGTGTTGGAAGCCGGAAGGTGGCTGGTAGAACGGGTCGTCGGAGGGCAGCAGCGGGCGCGACTTGGGCTGCAGTTCCTCATGGGGCGGCCGACCGATCCACTCCGCACCGTCAGTGCCTGCCAAATTGCCGAGTTCAACCATTCAGGATCCCTTCTAGGCCACCCAGCATTTTCGCGCATGAACGGGCGGTAACCAAAATGTAATGGCCGGGCGGTGAGCCCATTCTTGCCTAGCGGCCGGGAGTGACGCTGGTCAAGGCTGGCCGGGCGGCCGGAGCGCGGCGAATTCGTCGGTGACCCGCAGCGCAGCTTCGGTGAAGTGGTACAGAGCTGCCGGTCGGCCGCCGCTGCGACCCGACTGCGCGATGGTGCCGGTTTGCGTGATCACGCCGCGGCGGGCCAGCACCCGCTGCAGATTCGTCGCGTCGACCTGATAGCCGAGCGCCGCGTCATAGATGTCGCGCAATGTGGAAAGTGCAAATTCCTTTGGCGCCAAAGCAAATCCGATGTTCGTGTACGACATCTTGGCGACCAGTCGGGCGTGCGCGTGCGTCACCATCGGGCCGTGGTCGAACGCCATCGGCGGCAGCGCACTGACCGGGTGCCACCGGGTGTCGGGCGGCAGCTCGGGCGTGGCGGGGGATGGCACCAGGCCAAGGAATGTCGAGGCGATCACCCGCGCACCCGGCACGCGGTGCGGGTCGGAGAACACGGCGAGCTGCTCCAAGTGAGCCAACTCCTGCAGATCCACCTTTTCGGCCAGCTGGCGCCGCACGGAGGTGATCATGTCCTCGTCGTTGCGCAGTCGTCCGCCGGGCAGTGACCAGGTGCCCCGTTGCGGATCGCGCGCACGCTCCCATAACAGCACGTTTAGCTGCGGTTTTCCTTTTCGGGAGGCTCCCTTAACCTGCTCGGTGGCCTGGCGAACTTGGAACACAACCGCTAGCACTTCATGGGCGGTGCTACCATTGGGCATGTTTTCGATTATAAGTCGAAAACCTCCTCGGTCGAAAGGAGCCGCCGTGACGGTGATGAATCGCATGGACACGCTCGCCGAAGACATGGTTGCCAGCATCACCAATTCCCCCACCGGTTATGGCGGCGTGGACGGCGACGAGCAGTGGGCCGGCGAGGTTCGCCGCCTGGCGGAACTGCGCGGCGCCACCGTGCTCGCGCACAATTACCAGCTACCCGCCATTCAGGACGTCGCCGACTACGTTGGAGATTCGCTCGCGCTGTCGCGGATCGCCGCCGATGCGCCCGAGGACACCATCGTGTTCTGCGGCGTGCACTTCATGGCCGAGACGGCCAAGATCCTCAGCCCGGAGAAGACCGTGCTCATTCCCGACCAGCGGGCCGGTTGCTCGCTGGCCGATTCGATCACTCCCGACGAACTGAGCGCCTGGAAAGACGAGCACCCCGGCGCCGTCGTCGTCTCCTACGTCAACACCACGGCAGCCGTGAAGGCGCTGACCGACATCTGCTGCACCTCGTCCAACGCGGTCGAGGTGGTCGAGTCGATCGACCCCGATCGCGAGGTGCTGTTCTGCCCGGACCAATTTCTCGGCGCGCATGTCCGCCGGGTGACGGGCCGCAAGAACGTGCACGTGTGGGCCGGCGAATGCCACGTACATGCCGGAATCAACGGCGACGAGCTCGCCGAGCAGGCCCGCGCCAATCCCGATGCCGAACTCTATGTGCATCCCGAATGCGGTTGCGCCACTTCGGCCTTGTACCTCGCCGGCGAAGGAGCCTTTCCCGCCGACCGGGTGAAGATCCTTTCCACGGGCGGCATGCTGGACGCGGCGCACGAGACACGCGCCCGCAAGGTCCTGGTCGCCACCGAGGTCGGCATGCTGCACCAATTGCGCCGAGCCGCACCGGAAGTCGACTTTCGCGCGGTCAACGACCGCGCCTCATGCAAATACATGAAGATGATCACCCCCGGTGCGCTGCTGCGCTGCCTGGTGGAAGGCGCGGACGAGGTCCACGTCGACCCGGATGTCGCGGCGGCCGGCCGGCGCAGCGTGCAGCGGATGATCGAGATCGGCCAGCCGGGCGGCGGCGAATGACGACCCGGCCCGCCTGGACACACGACGCCGACGTCGTGGTGATCGGTACGGGCGTCGGGGGATTGGCGGCCGCGCTGGCCGCCCATCGCGCCGGGCGCAACGTCGTCGTCCTCAGCAAGGCCGACCAGACCCACGGTGTCACCGCAACGCATTACGCCCAGGGCGGTATCGCGGTCGTGCTGCCGGACAACGAGGACTCCGTCGACGCCCATGTCGCCGACACCCTGGCGGCGGGCGCGGGCATGTGCGATCCCCAAGCCGTGTACTCGATCGTCGCCGACGGGTACCGCGCGGTCACCGAATTGGTCGGGCATGGCGCGCGATTCGACGAATCGGTGCCGGGCCGGTGGGCATTGACCCGCGAAGGCGGGCACTCGCGACGCCGCATTGTGCACGCCGGCGGCGACGCCACCGGTGCCGAGGTCCAGCGAGCGCTCGACCACGCCGCGCGGACGCTGGACGTTCGCACCAGCCACGTGGCGCTGCGAGTGCTGCACGACGGCACCGCGGTGACCGGGGTGGCCGTGGGCAATCCGGACGGCGTCGGGATCATCACCGCGCCCTCGGTGATCCTGGCTTCCGGCGGGCTCGGACATCTCTACAGCGCGACCACCAATCCCGACGGGTCCACCGGCGACGGAATCGCTTTGGCCTTGTGGGCCGGCGTCCCGATCAGCGATCTCGAGTTCATCCAGTTCCACCCCACCATGTTGTTCGGCGGCCAAGCCGGTGGTCGTCGGCCACTCATCACCGAGGCCATTCGCGGCGAGGGTGCGGTACTGGTTGACCGGCAAGGCAATTCGGTAACCGCGGGAGTTCATCCGATGGGTGACCTGGCGCCGCGCGATGTGGTCGCGGGAGCCATCGACGCGCGGTTGAAGGCCACCGGCGATGAATGCGTCTACCTCGACGCGCGCGGGATCGAGGGTTTCGAGGCCCGATTCCCCAACGTCACCGCCGCGTGCCGGGCCGCCGGCGTCGACCCGGTCAATCAACCGATCCCGGTTGTTCCCGGTGCGCATTACAGCTGCGGCGGCGTGGTCACCGACGTGCACGGTCAAACCGAGTTGCCCGGGTTGTTCGCCGCCGGCGAGGTGGCCCGCACCGGGATGCACGGCGCGAATCGCTTGGCGTCCAACAGCTTGCTGGAAGGTCTGGTGGTGGGTGGTCGCGCCGGGAAGGCCGCGGCTGTGCACGCGCTGGCGGCCGGGCGGATGCCCGCGACCGCGCCCGAGCCGATCACTCACACCGCGTCGAAGCGCCGTGAACTGCAAACCGCGATGACGCGGGACGCGTCGGTGGTACGCGACGCCGCGGGGCTGCAGCGCCTGTCCGACACGTTGTCCAGGGCGCGGGTTCGCAGCGTCGAGGGCCGTCGCGATTTCGAGGATGTGGCGCTGACGCTGACCGCCCGGGCGGTGGCCGCCGCGGCGTTGGCCCGCAACGAAAGCCGGGGCTGCCACCACCGTGCGGAGTACCCCGAGACTGCGCCGGAACAGGCCCGCAGCATCGTGGTCCGGCTCGCTGACACGGTGTGCGCCGAAGCCCTGGCGGCGGTGTCCTGATGACGTTGTCCGACGCCGAACTGGCCGCCGCTCGTGACATTGTTCGGCGTGGTCTCGAAGAGGATCTGCACTACGGGCCCGACATCACCACGCTCGCCACGGTGCCGGCCGGCGCGGCGACGGCGTCGATGGTGCCCCGCGAGCCGGGCGTGATCGCCGGATTGGACGTCGGCTTGCTGGTGCTCGACGAGGTGCTCGGCGCCGACCGCTACCAGGTGCTCAGCCGCGTCGAGGACGGCGCTCACGTGCAACCCGGCCAGCCCGTCTTGACCGTGCGGGCGGAGACCCGCGGCCTGCTGACCGCCGAGCGGACGATGCTGAACCTGGTCTGTCACCTGTCGGGCATCGCCACCGCGACCGCAGCCTGGGTGGACGCCGTGAGCGGCACGAAGGCCCAGGTCCGCGATACCCGTAAGACGCTGCCGGGGCTGCGCGCCCTGCAGAAGTACGCGGTGCGGATCGGCGGCGGGGTCAACCATCGCCTCGGGCTGGGCGATGCCGCGTTGATCAAGGACAACCATGTCGCGGCCGCGGGATCGGTCGTCGAGGCGCTGCGGGCGGTGCGCGAGGCCGCCCCCGATCTGCCGTGCGAGGTCGAAGTCGACTCGCTCGAGCAGCTCGACGAGGTGCTTCCCGAGAAGCCGGAGCTGATTCTGCTGGACAACTTCCCGGTGTGGCAGACGCAGATGGCCGTGCAGCGCCGCGACTCCCGCGCGCCGGCCGTGCTGCTGGAGTCCTCGGGCGGGCTCAGCCTGGACACCGCGGCGGCCTACGCCTCGACCGGGGTGGATTATCTGGCCGTCGGCGCGCTGACCCACTCGGTACGCGTGCTCGATATCGGTCTGGACATGTAGGTCAACTCGGAGCTCATTGCTCCGCTGCGGGCGGCGAGTACGGGTCGCGGCCGCACCAGCGTGACCGGCAGTTAATGTCGCAGCCGATGACTACTTACGACACGCTCACGCTCGCGCAGACCGGACCCTTCACACGAATCGTGCTCAACCGGCCGGAAGCGGCCAACGGGATTAACGATGCGCTGGCCGCAGAATTGGCGGACGCCGCTGTGCGATGCGACGTCGCCGAGACGAAGGTGGTGCTGCTCACCGGCGCGGGACGCTTCTTCTGCGCGGGGGGCGACTTGAAGGCGATGGCGGCATCCCCTCTGGGTGCGGGACGATTCGTCAAGAGCATCGCCGACGACCTGCACCGCGCGATCTCGACGTTCGCGCGAATGGACGCCGTGCTGATCATTGCGGTCAACGGCGTGGCGGCGGGGGCGGGGTTCAGCCTCGCGATGATCGGGGATCTCGTGCTGGCTGCGGAGTCTGCGTCGTTCACGATGGCCTACACCAAGGCGGGGCTGAGCCCGGACGGCAGCTCGTCGTACTACCTCCCGCGACTCATCGGTGTGCGTCGCACCCAAGAACTGATGCTCACCAACCGTCGGCTGTCGGCCCCGGAGGCAGCGCGGTGGGGATTGGTCACCGAAGTCGTCCCCGACGCCGATCTGGCCGGTCGTGCCGACCAGCTGGCCGCTGAAATGGCTTCCGCGGCAAAAGCTTCCAGCGCAGCCGTGAAGAAGCTGCTGATGATGAGCTTCGGCAATGGCCTGGAGGAACAAATGGAGATCGAGGGCCGGACTATCGCGGCATGCGCCGACAACGCCGACGGCCGCGAAGGGATCGACGCGTTCCTGAACAAACGCGCGGCAAAGTTCGCCTGAATCAATCGCTGACCTGACGCCGGCCGTTCAGCAACGAGCGTGCCGCGGGTTTGGCGGCGTTCAGCGCGGCCGGGTCGCCCGCGATCCGAGACAGGATCAGCGCTCCCTCGATCAATGAGATCACCGCGAGCGCAACCGTTTCCGCGTCCCGGTCGGCCCAGGCCTCGGAGCGCAGCCGATCCTCGATTGCCGCGCACCAACCCTGGAAGGCACGCGCTGAAGCCGCGCGCACCAGTGGACTCGCGTTGACGGACTCGGTGGCGATCGGCTCGATCGGGCAGCCGTCACGCTGGTCGCCGGCAAGTCCCGCGACCAGCAGGTCGATCCACCGATCGACGACGTCGGCCACTGCCCGGTCGCCGGCGAGGAATCTGCGCAGTAGTTGCTCGATCCCCGCCCCGGCACTGTCGACGACCGCGGCGGCCAGCTGTTGCTTGCCCTGTGGGAAGTGGTGATACATCGAACCGGCTTTGACGCCGGCCTCGTCGAGGATCTGGTTGAGTCCGGTCGCCGCATAGCCCTGGCGCCGGAACAGGGTGGCAGCGCGCTCGATCAGTGCTGCGCGGCTGCGGTCGGGTCTGGGCACAGCTATTGACAATACTTGAAAGATCACTCAAGAATGCTGAGATGAGGCAGCTGACCTTTGAAGACGCGGGACGGTATGCGTGGCGCGACGTGCCCGAGCCGGAAATCATCGCACCGGAACAAGCAGTGGTCAGGCCGTTGGCGGTGGCCTGCTGCGACCTCGACGTCGCGGTCGCCCGCGGCCAGGCGCCGCTGCCGCCCGGATACGCCGTCGGGCACGAGGGATTGGCCGAGGTCGTAGCCGTCGGCGACGCCGTAGGCACCGTCCGGCCGGGCGACTGGGTGGTGGTGCCGTTCCAGATCAGCTGCGGTAACTGCGCGCACTGCCGCCGCGGCGCGACAGGCTCGTGTGGCTCGGTGCCGCTGATGGCGATGTATGGTCTCGGCCCGCTCGCCGGTCTGAACGGCGGGGGATTCATGTCGGATCTGGTCTTGGTGCCCTACGCCGACGCGATGCTGGTCTCCGCCCCGGATAGCTTGCAGCCTAATGCCATTGCCTCGCTGTCGGACAACATTCCCGACGGATGGCGGGCGGTCGGGCCGTATGCGGCCGAACTGGCCGCGCTCGATCCGGCCGACCGCCGGGTGCTGGTGATCGGCAAGCTGTCGATCGGGCTGTACGCGGCGGCGTTCGCGGCCGCGCTGGGAGCCCGTGTCGACTACGTCGACCACGACGTTCGCCGCCTGGCGGCAGCCGAAAAGCTTGGCGCGGTCGTCCACGATCGGATCAAGCCGGACAAGTCGTGGGAGCCGTATCCGGTCACCGTGCACACCTCAGCCGACCCGTCGCTGCTGGCCGCGACGCTGCGTGCGACCTGGCCGGACGGTGTGTGCACCGACACCGGGGTCTACTACCAGCCGATGGTCGAGATGCCGCTGTTGCCGATGTACACCCGCGGGGTGCGGTTTGTCACCGGGCGGGTCAATGCGCGTTCGGCCATTCCTGCGGTGCTGGAACTGCTGGCCGGGGGCTGCGATCTGGCACCGGCCGTCGACCGGGTGGTGCCCTGGGCGGACGCGCCCTCGGTATGGCCGACGATGACCGGCAAGACCGTCTTCACCAGGGCCTAGCCCTCAGCGCCGGTTAGCCCCGCCATCTCCGTCGAGTGCGCATCCTTGGCGTCGGCTGTGCGTCCTGGGCGCCCTGAGCGCACACTCATAGCCCTGAGCGCACACTCGACGCTGGAAGCCGCCCGCTCAGGCGATGTCGCTGACCAAAACCGCCATGCGGCGCAACTGCAGACGCGCCAGCCGGGGCAGGCCGGTGCCGTCGGAACCGGCCGGCAGAATGCGGGGATTGGTGATATGCACGACCTTGCGGGCAAAGTGCAGGTCAGCCTGCCCGGCAGCCAGCACGTTCTTCACCCAGTCGGTCTTGCCGTGACCCAGCGCGACCGCCAGCACATTGCCGCTGCGGTAGGCCGTCACGATGGTTTTGTACGGTTTGCCCGACGTGCGGCCGCGATGCTCGATGGTGCCCGTTCCGGGCAGGAACCGCGCGATCGGCTTCAGCGCCGGGTTGAGGTATTTGACCTGGAAGTTCTCGAACCACGTCGGATACACCATCGGGATGCCCGGGGCGTTGTTCGGGTGATCCTTTGTGGACATGCCGGCTCCCTTGCGGAACGTAGTTAACGCGGCCGTGGGCCTGATTACCGGCACTGTACCGGTCGGATATTGATTTGAGTTCCTCTGGGACAATGGACGCTGTGACTGCCTCACCGCCCTCTGTGCTGGCCCGCATCGACCTGCGGGGCGCGGAGCTGACGGCCGGCCGGCTGCGGGCCGCCTTGCCGCGTGGTGGGGCAGACGTGGAGTCGGTGTTGCCGCGAGTACGGCCGATTGTGCAGGCCGTCGCCGAGCGCGGGGCCGAGGCGGCCCTGGAATTCGGCGCGTCGTTCGACGGCGTGCGCCCCGCGGCCGTGCGCGTGCCCGGGTCCGCGTTGCAGGCCGCGCTGGACGAACTCGACGCCGACGTCCGCAACGCGCTGCAGGTGATGATCGAGCGCACCCGCGCCGTGCACGCCGACCAGCGCCGCACCGACGTCACCACCGTGCTCGGGCCGGGCGCGACGGTCACCGAGCGGTGGGTCCCCGTCGAGCGGGTCGGCCTGTACGTGCCCGGCGGCAATGCGGTGTATCCGTCCAGCGTGGTGATGAACGTGGTGCCGGCGCAGACCGCGGGTGTCGAGTCGCTGGTGGTGGCCAGCCCGCCGCAGGCCCGCTTCGACGGCTTGCCGCATCCGACGATCCTGGCCGCGGCCCGGCTGCTGGGCGTCGACGAGGTGTGGGCGGTCGGCGGCGCGCAGGCGGTGGCGCTGCTGGCCTACGGCGGCGTCGACACCGATGGCGCGCAACTGGAGCCGGTCGACCTGATCACCGGGCCGGGCAATGTGTACGTCACGGCCGCCAAGCGGCTCTGCCGCTCACTGGTGGGCATCGATGCCGAGGCCGGGCCGACCGAGATCGCCATCCTCGCCGACCACACCGCCGATCCCGCGCATGTCGCCGCCGACCTGATCAGCCAGGCCGAACACGACGAGATGGCGGGCAGTGTGCTGGTGACCGCCAGCGCGGACCTGGCGGCGGCCACCGACACCGAAGTCGCGGCCCAGCTGCAGACCACGGTCCACCGCGATCGGGTGACGACCGCGCTGAGTGGGCCGCAATCGGCCATCATCCTGGTCGACGACCTGGACGCCGGCGTCAAGGTGGTCAACGCGTACGCCGCCGAACACCTCGAGATTCAGACCGTGGACGCGGCGCGCGTCGCCAGCCGAATACGTTCGGCCGGAGCCATTTTCGTCGGCCCGTGGTCGCCGGTGAGCCTCGGCGACTACTGCGCTGGATCCAACCACGTGTTGCCGACCGCGGGCAGCGCCCGGCACTCCAGTGGCCTGTCGGTACAGACCTTCCTGCGCGGAATTCATGTCGTGGAGTACACCGAGGCGGCCCTCAAAGACGTCTCCGGTCATGTGGTCACGCTCGCGAAAGCCGAAGACCTGCCGGCGCACGGCGAGGCGGTACGGCGGAGGTTCGAACGATGACCGCATCCGAACGGCAGGTCACCCTCGACGATCTGCCGCTGCGTGACGACCTGCGCGGCAAATCGCCTTACGGAGCGCCGCAATTGGCGGTTGCGGTGCGGTTGAACACCAACGAGAATCCGCACCCGCCCAGCAAGGCGCTGGTCGACGATGTCGTCCGGTCCGTCCAGGAGGCCGCAGCGGACTTGCACCGCTACCCCGACCGCGACGCGGTCGCGTTGCGCACCGATCTGGCGAGCTATCTCACCGCGCAAACCGGCACCCCGCTCGGTGTGGAAAACCTGTGGGCCGCCAACGGTTCCAACGAGATTCTGCAGCAGCTGCTGCAGGCGTTCGGTGGGCCGGGGCGCAGCGCGATCGGATTTGTGCCGTCCTACTCGATGCACCCGCTGATCTGCGACGCCACTCGCACCGAATGGTTCGAGGCCGCCCGTGCCGACGACTTCCGCCTCGACGTGGAGGGGGCCGTCGCCGCCATCACCGAACGCAAACCCGACGTGGTGTTCGTCACCAGCCCGAACAACCCCTCCGGACAAAGCATTTCGCTGCCGGACCTGCGCCGGCTGCTCGATGTGACTCCGGGCATCCTGATCGTCGACGAGGCGTACGGCGAGTTCTCGTCGCAGCCAAGTGCGGTGGCGCTGATCGAGGAGTATCCGACCCGGCTCGTGGTCAGCCGCACGATGAGTAAGGCGTTCGCGTTCGCCGGCGGCAGGCTCGGTTATCTGGTGGCCACGCCGGCGCTGATCGACGCGATGCTGTTGGTGCGGTTGCCCTACCACCTGTCGTCGGTCACTCAGGCCGCGGCCCGGGCCGCGCTGCGGCACGCCGACGACACCCTGGGCAGCGTGGCCACCCTGATCGCCGAGCGTGAACGGGTCTCGACGGCCCTGACCCGCTTGGGCTTTCGGGTAATCCCGAGCGACGCGAACTTCGTGCTGTTCGGCCAATTCGCCGACGCGCCCACTGCCTGGCAGCGTTACCTGGACGTTGGCGTTCTGATCCGCGACGTCGGCCTTCCCGGCTACCTGCGCACCACCATCGGGCTGGCCGACGAGAACGACGCTTTCCTCGAAGCGAGCGCCCAGGTCGCCGCCACCGAGCTGGCCCCAGCCGATCCCAGCCCCGTAGGAGCGATCGCAAGCGCGGCGACGCCGCGTGCAGCGGGTCGCGACCATGTATTAGGAGCACCGTGACCACTTTTGCGACCCGTCGCGCACGAATTGAGCGCCGCACCAAGGAATCCGACATCGTCGTCGAGCTCGACCTCGACGGCACCGGGCAGGTAGACATCGACACCGGTGTGCCGTTCTACGACCACATGCTGACCGCGTTGGGCAGCCACGCCAGCTTCGACCTGACCGTACGCAGCAAGGGCGACGTCGAGATCGAGGGACACCACACCATCGAGGACACCGCGATCGCGCTCGGACAGGCGCTCGGTCAGGCCCTCGGCGACAAGAAGGGCATCCGCCGGTTCGGGGACGCCTTCATCCCGATGGACGAGACGCTGGCGCACGCCGCGGTCGACGTGTCGGGCCGCCCGTACTGTGTGCACACCGGCGAGCCGGATCACCTGCAACACACCACCATCGCCGGAAACTCAGTGCCCTATCACACCGTGATCAACCGGCACGTGTTCGAATCGCTGGCGGCCAACGCCCGCATCGCGCTGCATGTGCGGGTGCTGTACGGGCGCGACCCGCACCACATCACCGAGGCCCAGTACAAGGCCGTGGCGCGCGCATTGCGCCAGGCGGTTGAACCCGATCCCCGCGTGTCGGGAGTGCCGTCCACCAAAGGTGTTTTGTGACAACACGATCGGTCGTCGTTCTGGACTACGGCTCGGGCAATCTGCGGTCTGCTCAGCGTGCGCTGCAGCGGGTGGGCGCGACGGTGGAAGTCACCGCCGACGCCCGCGCGGCGGCAGCCGCCGACGGGCTCGTGGTTCCCGGCGTTGGTGCGTTCGAGGCCTGCATGACCGGGCTGCGCAAGATCGCGGGCGAGCGGATCATCGCCGAGCGGGTGGCCGCCGGACGCCCGGTGCTCGGAGTCTGCGTCGGCATGCAGATCCTGTTCGCGCGCGGCGTTGAATTCGGGGTCCAGACGTCGGGCTGCGGGCAGTGGCCGGGTGCCGTGACCCGGCTGGACGCCCCGGTGATCCCGCACATGGGCTGGAATGTCGTGCAATCCGGCTCGGGCAGTCGACTTTTCAAGGGGCTGGATGCGTCCGCCCGGTTCTACTTCGTGCACTCCTACGCCGCGCAGCGGTGGGAGGGTTCGCCGGAGGCGGTGCTGACGTGGGCCACCCATCAGGTGCCGTTTTTGGCCGCGGTCGAGGACGGGCCGCTGGCCGCCACCCAATTTCACCCGGAGAAGAGCGGGGATGCCGGTGCGGCCGTATTGAGCAACTGGGTTGAGGGACTGTAGATGCCACTGCTTTTGTTACCCGCTGTCGACGTCGTCGAAGGTCGTGCCGTGCGCTTGGTGCAGGGCAAGGCCGGCAGCGAAACCGAGTACGGCTCCGCGCTGGATGCGGCGCTGAACTGGCAGCGCGACGGCGCCGACTGGATCCATCTTGTGGATCTGGACGCCGCATTCGGCCGTGGCTCCAACCGCGAACTGCTCGCCGAGGTGGTGGGCAAGCTCGACGTGTTGGTGGAACTGTCCGGCGGGATCCGCGACGACGATTCGCTGGCCGCGGCACTGGCTACCGGTTGTGCCCGGGTCAACCTGGGCACGGCGGCGCTGGAGAACCCGCAGTGGTGCGCGCGGGCGATCACCGAGCACGGTGAAAAGGTCGCCGTCGGCTTGGATGTCCAGATCGTGGACGGCCAGCACCGGTTGCGCGGTCGCGGTTGGGAGACCGATGGCGGTGACCTGTGGGACGTGCTGGAACGCCTTGACGGCGAAGGATGTTCGCGGTTCGTCGTCACCGACGTCACCAAGGACGGCACGCTCGGCGGTCCCAATCTCGACCTGCTGGCCCACGTCGCCGGACGTACCGACGCCCCGGTCATCGCGTCGGGCGGCGTGTCGAGCCTGGACGACCTGCGCGCCATCGCTACGCTGACCGACCGCGGCGTCGAGGGCGCTATCGTCGGCAAGGCGCTGTATGCCGGGCGGTTCACCCTGCCGCAGGCACTGGACGCGGTGCGGGCGTAGACCGATGGATCTGCACGTGCTGCTGGCCGAGGCGTCAGTGATCCTCGACGCAGCAGTCGAGCCATTCGTGGCCGGCCATCGCGCCGATTCGGCAGTTCGGAAGAAGGGCAACGACTTCGCCACCCAAGTCGACCTTGAGATCGAGCGGCAGGTCGTCGCCGCGCTGGAAGCGGCCACCGGAATCGGGGTGCACGGTGAGGAATTCGGCGGCACACCCGTCGATTCGCCATGGGTGTGGGTGCTGGACCCGATCGACGGCACCTTCAACTACGCGGCCGGGTCGCCGATGGCGGCGATTCTTCTGGGCCTGCTGCACGATGGCGAACCGGTGGCAGGCCTGACCTGGATCCCGTTCACCGACGACCGCTACACCGCCGTCTCCGACGGCCCGCTGATGAAAAATGGTGCCGAGCGGCCGTCGCTGACTCACACCGATCTCGGCGATGGCCTGATCGGCGTCGGCACGTTCAACGCCGAATCCCGCGGCCGCTTCCCGGGACGTTATCGGGTCGCGGTGCTCGAGAAGCTGAGCACGGTGTCCTCGCGATTGCGGATGCACGGATCGACCGGCCTGGACCTCGTCTACGTGGCCGACGGAATCCTCGCCGGTGCAGTCGTTTTCGGTGGAAATGTGTGGGATCACGCCGCAGGAATCGCGCACGTTCGGGCCGCGGGTGGCACCGTCACCGATCTGGCCGGCCAACCGTGGACTCCCGAGTCGCGGTCGGTGCTGGCCGCGGCACCCGGCGCCTACGGGCAGATTCTCGAGATCGTGCGCAGTGCCGGCCGACCGGAGGACTACTGACATGTATGCGGGTACCGACCTTGCCGTGCGGGTGATTCCGTGCCTGGACGTCGACGACGGGCGGGTCGTCAAGGGAGTCAACTTCGAGAACCTGCGCGACGCCGGTGATCCTGTGGAACTCGCCGCGGTGTATGACGCCGAAGGCGCCGACGAGCTGACCTTTCTCGACGTGACCGCATCGTCGTCCGGCAGGGCGACGATGCTGGACGTAGTGCGCCACACCGCCGAGCAGGTCTTCATTCCGCTGACGGTCGGCGGCGGAGTCCGCACCGTGGCCGACGTGGACATGCTGCTGCGGGCGGGCGCGGACAAGGTGTCGGTCAACACCGCCGCGATTGACCGCCCCGAGCTACTCGCCGAATTATCAAGGCAATTCGGCTCGCAGTGCATAGTGTTATCCGTCGACGCCCGTACGGTGCCGACCGGTTCGGCGCCAACACCGTCGGGTTGGGAAGTCACCACGCACGGCGGCCGTCGCGGTACCGGTATCGACGCCGTCGAGTGGGCGGCCCGCGGCGCCGAACTGGGGGTGGGGGAGATCCTGCTCAACTCGATGGACGCCGACGGCACCAAGGCCGGGTTCGACCTGGCGATGCTGCGCGCGGTCCGTGCCGCGGTCACGGTTCCGGTGATTGCCAGCGGCGGCGCCGGGGCGGTGGACCACTTCGCACCCGCGGTCGACGCCGGTGCCGATGCGGTGTTGGCAGCCAGCGTCTTTCACTTCCGCGAGCTGACGATCGGGCAGGTGAAGGCAGCGATGGCCGCAGCAGGGATCACCGTGCGATGACGCTCGACCCGAACATCGCCGCGCGCCTGAAGCGCAATGCCGACGGACTGTTCACCGCCGTCGTGCAGGAGCGGGGCAGCGGTGACGTCCTGATGGTCGCCTGGATGGACGACGAGGCGCTGGCCCGCACACTGGAAACCCGTGAGGCAACCTACTATTCGCGATCCCGGGGCGAACAGTGGATCAAGGGCGCGACGTCCGGCCACACCCAGCATGTGCACTCCGTGCGTCTGGACTGCGACGGCGATACCGTGCTGTTGACCGTCGATCAGGTCGGCGGCGCCTGCCACACTGGAGACCACAGCTGCTTCGACGCCGACGTGCTGCTGGACCCCCAGGACTAACCGGGCTCAGCTCCGGCCGACGTCCAAACTGTTGGCCGCGGCTATCGCCGCGCGGGGCCATTCATGCCGGAAGACCGCCGGCGAGATGCGGTCGCGGCGAATGACTTCCAGATCGATGGGCTTCCCGGTGATCACGGCGTTGGGCACCCGGAAGGAATAGGCCGGCTCCTCGGTGGCCACGGCCAGAATCGCGTCGCTGTCCGTGAAGTTGTTGGCGCGCATGGTGTCCTCGGCCCATCGGACCGGTTTGAGGCCATCGAAGTTCTTGACGTACACCACCCACAGCCGGGTGCCTCGGGTGTTGTAGAGCTTGGTGAGCGCGCGGTTCACCGCGTCGTATTCGAGGGGCGCGAGCACGCCGGATTTATCGGTGATTTGGCCGGACAGCGTGATCGCCGGCTTTGCCTGGGTCGCGCTCGGCGGCGCAACCGATCGCGAGGCGGCGCTGCTATTGCCCGGCTGGTTCGAGTCGCCGCCGAGCAGGCGCACGCCGACGAGCGCCCCAAGGCCGATCAGCGCGACGCCGACGATCGCCGCGACCGCGATCGCCGTGCGCCGATTGCTACGTGCTGGTGGCGGTGGGGCCGAGGCGGTTTGCGACGCCGCGATCACTTCGGTCGGAATAGGGGCCGCTTGTGTCGGGCCGACGACCTCGGCCGCCACGGTGCCGAGCTGGCTTCCCAGTGCGGCGGCGAAATCCGTACATGTCGCATAACGTTCGGCCGGGCTCTTGGCGAGCGCTCTGGCGAGCGCTCCGTCCAGGTCTGCCAGTTCGGGGCGGCGCTCACTGATCGGCGGCGGCGGCGCGGACAAATGCTGCGTAATGACCACCGCCGGGTTGGAGCCGTGAAAAGGGGCGGAACCGGTCAACAGGTTGAACGCGGTGCATCCCAGCGCGTACTGGTCGGCGCGTCCGTCGAGATCCAAGCCCTGCAGCTGCTCGGGTGCGCAGTAGGCGGTCGTGCCCATCATCATGTTTGTCGCTGTCAGGCCACTGATTTCACCCAGCTCGCGGGCAATGCCGAAATCGGCCAGCAGGATCCGCCGTCGGGGCGTTGTGTCACTGAGCAGGATGTTGGCGGGTTTGACGTCGCGGTGCAGCAGGCCGCGCGAATGCGCGTAATCCAGCGCGTCGGCAACGGCCGCAATGATCTCGACGACGTCGGCTTTCGGCATCCCCGACGGGTACTGGCGCAGCAGCTGCGCGGCGTCGGTCCCCTCCACGTAGTCCATCGAGATCCAGAGTTGCCCTTCGTATTCCCCGCGGTCGTGGATGCCGACGATGTGCTCGTTGTACAAGCTCGCGGCAAGGTCAGCCTCCCGGTTGAAGCGTTGCCGAAACTCGAGGTTCTCGGTGAGCTCGCCGGGCAGGATCTTCAGGGCGTCACGGCGGGGCAACCGTGGATGCTGCGCCAGATACACCTCGCCCATTCCCCCGGCCCCCAGACGCCGAACGATGGTGTATCCGGCGAACACCGCGCCTTGGTGTAACCCATCGCTTTGCGGCATGTGAGCATGCTACTGAGGCGCTGATCGCGGCGGCCGGCTAATCGCGGCCGGCACTGCGCCGCGTTTCGGCGCCCGGGCTCACGGGGCACCGGCCGACGATTTCGGTGAGAATGGCGGGCGATGTTGAAACAGCTGTCCTGGAACGTTGTCGTGCCGGTGATCGCCCTCGTCGCGCTGGCACTGACCTGGGGCACGGCGCCCGGGTCCTTGCTCGCCGGGATCGAGGCGGTATTCCTGATCGGCTCGGTGCTGGCCGCGGTGCACCACGCCGAGGTGGTCGCGCACCGAGTCGGGGAACCTTTCGGGTCGTTGGTGCTCGCCACGGCGGTGACCGTCATCGAGCTGGCCCTGATCATTGCGCTGATGGCGTCTGGCGGCAACGAGGCGGCGACGCTGCCCCGAGACACCGCGTTCGCGGCCTTGATGATCACCACGAACGGCATCGCCGGCTTGTCACTGCTGCTGGGTTCACACCGTTATGGCGTCACATTGTTCAACCCGCACGGCAGTGGTGCGGCGCTGGCCACGCTGACCACGCTGGCGACCCTGAGCCTGGTGCTGCCCGCCTTCACCACCACTCGCGGGGGTCAGGAATTCTCGCCCGGCCAGCTCGAATTCGCTGCCGTCGCGTCGTTGCTGCTGTACCTGCTGTTCGTCTTCACGCAGACGGTGCGGCATCGCGGGTTCTTTCTGCCGATCGCGCAGAAAGGCCAGCAGAGCATCTTCGACGAGGAAAGCGATGCGGAGCCGCCCACCAAGGCCGCGGCGCTGCGGAGCTCGGGGCTGCTGCTGGTGGCGCTGGTTGCGGTGGTGGGTCTGGCCGAACAAGAGTCGCCGGCCGTCGAGAAACTGGTGTCGGTGGCGGGGTTCCCGCACTCATTCGTCGGCGTGGTGATCGCGGCCCTGGTGCTGCTGCCGGAGACGCTCGCCGCGGCGCGAGCGGCGCGAGCGGGCCGCATCCAGACCAGCCTCAACCTCGCTTACGGCTCGGCGATGGCCAGCATCGGGCTCACCATTCCCGGCATCGCGCTGGCGTCGATCTGGATCAAGGGACCGCTGATACTCGGTCTGGGTCCAACTCAGTTGGTGCTGTTTGCATTGACGGTGGTGATCAGCATGCTGACCGTGGTACCCGGCCGGGCGACCCGGCTACAGGGAGAGGTACATCTGGTGTTGCTGGCCGCGTTCGTGTTTTTGGCGATCATCCCGTAACAGCAAGCAGCGCAAGCGATTACGCCGACGAGCGCGCCCGCAGCGTCTGCAGTGCCTGGTCGGCGTGGGTGTCCATGCTGAACTCGCTGGAAATCACGTTGAGCACCTTGCGGTCGGTGTCGATGACAAACGTCGTGCGCTTGACCGGCATCAACTTGCCGAGCAGGCCGCGCTTGACGCCGAACGCGGTGGCGACGGTGCCCTCGGTGTCCGACAGCAGCGGGTAGTCGAAATTCTCCTTGTCGGCGAACTTGGCCTGCTTTTGCACGGCGTCGGTGCTGATGCCGACCCGGTTGGCGCCGACCGCGGCGAATTCGGAGGCCAGGTCCCGGAAGTGGCAGGCTTCCTTGGTGCACCCAGGAGTCATCGCCGCGGGGTAGAAGAACAGGACTACTGGGCCGTCGGCAAGCAGGGCGCTGAGCTTGCGCGGCGATCCGGTCTGGTCAGGAAGTTCGAAGTCGGCCACCGTGTCACCAGTTTTCATGGCCGTCAGGCTACGCCCCAGGTGTTCGACTCCTCACACGCCGCTGACGCGGCCTGCATCGTCGTCGGGCAGGCCCGGGCTGAGCAACCGTATCTGCGAGGATGGTTGAGTGCACCCACACCTTGCCGACACCACCTCACGGGAGGAATTTCGCCTGCTTGCGGCCGGGCACCGCTTTGTTCCGGTGACCCGGAAGGTGTTGGCCGACAGCGAGACGCCGTTGTCGGCATACCGCAAGCTTGCCGCCGATCGACCCGGCACTTTCTTGCTGGAGTCCGCGGAGAACGGCCGATCGTGGTCGCGATGGTCGTTCATCGGGGCAGGGTCGCCCTCGGCGTTGACCGTGCGCGACGGCGAGGCCGTCTGGCTGGGCGCGGTTCCCCAGGATGCGCCCACCGGCGGCGACCCGCTGGAAGCGCTGCAGGCCACGCTCGAGCTGCTGGCCACCGCGGCGGTACCGGGGCTGCCGCCACTGTCGGGTGGTCTGGTGGGGTTTTTCGCCTACGACATGGTGCGGCGCCTGGAACGGTTGCCGGAAATGGCCGTCGACGACCTACATCTGCCGGACATGCTGATGCTGCTGGCCACGGATGTGGCGGCGGTCGACCACCACGAGGGCACGATCACGCTGATCGCCAACGCCGTGAACTGGAACGGCACCGACGAGCGCGTCGATGAGGCCTACGATGATGCCGTCGCGCGCCTGGACGTGATGACCGAGGCGCTGGGCCAGCCGCTGCCGTCGACGGTTGCCACCTTCAGCAGGCCCGAGCCCGAGTACCGGGCGCAACGCACGGTCGAGGAATACGGGAAGATCGTCGACTACCTCGTCGACCAGATCGCGGCCGGCGAAGCGTTCCAGGTGGTGCCCTCGCAGCGCTTCGAGATGGACACCGACGTCGACCCGATCGACGTGTACCGGATTCTGCGGGTGACCAACCCGAGCCCCTACATGTATTTGCTGCACGTGCCGAATAGTGCTGGCGCAACTGACTTTTCGATCGTCGGATCCAGCCCGGAGGCACTCGTCACCGTCGTCGACGGCCGGGCGACGACGCATCCGATCGCCGGTACCCGGTGGCGGGGACAGAACGAGGAAGAAGATCAGCTGCTGGAAAAGGAGCTGCTGTCCGACGAAAAGGAACGTGCTGAGCACCTGATGCTGGTCGACCTCGGCCGCAACGACCTCGGCCGCGTCTGCACGCCCGGCACCGTGCGCGTCGAGGACTACAGCCACATCGAGCGCTACAGCCACGTCATGCACCTGGTGTCCACCGTGACGGGCATGCTCGGCGAGGGCCGCACCGCTCTGGACGCGGTCACGGCCTGCTTCCCGGCCGGCACGTTGTCCGGCGCGCCGAAGGTGCGGGCCATGGAGCTGATCGAAGAGGTGGAGAAGACGCGCCGCGGCGTATACGGCGGCGTACTCGGCTACCTCGACTTCGCCGGCAACGCCGACTTCGCGATCGCCATTCGCACCGCGCTGATGCGCAACGGCACCGCGTACGTCCAGGCGGGGGGCGGGGTAGTGGCCGACTCAAACGGTCCCTACGAGCACAACGAGGCGAGCAACAAGGCGCGCGCGGTGCTGAATGCGATCGCCGCCGCGCAGACGCTCACCGCCCCGGAGGCACCCCGCAATGGGTGATGCCGCGCCGGACCGCCGGGCCCGGCTGACGATCGGCATCGCCCAGCTCCTGCTGGTCGTTGCCGCGGGGCTGCTGTGGGCGGCCTCGCGACTGCCGTGGGTGGTCATCCGGTCGTTCGACGGGCTGGGACCTCCCAAGGAAGTAATCCTGGCAGGCGCGTCATGGTCGACCGCCCTGCTGCCGTTCGCGCTGCTGATGCTTGCCACGGCCGTGGCGGCGCTCGCGGTGCGCGGCTGGGCGCTGCGGGCGGTTGCCGGGCTGCTGGCAGTGATCAGTCTGGCGATCGGCTATCTGGGTTTCAGCCTGTGGGTGTTGCCGGACGTCGCGGTGCGCGGAGCCGAACTGGCCCATATTTCGCTGGTGACGCTGGTGGGCACCGAGCGGCGCTACTGGGGAGCGGGGCTCGCGGTGGCCGCCGCGGCGTGCACATTGATCGCCGCCGTCCTGTTGATGCGATCGGCGATGTCCGCACGCGCCGGGGCGAAAAAATACACCGCGCCCGCGACCCGCCGCTCAATTGCGAGGCGCAAAGGCGCCGACGGGGCGATGCTGGAGGAGCCGGGGGCCCCAGACATGTCAGAGCGGATGATCTGGGACGCACTCGATGAGGGGCACGACCCGACCGATCGGCCCCGCGAGTCTGACACCGAGGGTCGGTGACGGGTCGCGAGCCGACGGTCGCTACCCTTCATTGACGTCGTCGAAATCGGCTCGGAACCGGTTAGGTGACCGCGGGGTGACATGTGGGAAGGGAAACGACAGGTATGAGTCCGGCGACAGTCCTTGACTCCATCCTCGAGGGAGTCCGGGCCGATGTTGCCGCGCGCGAAGCCCGTATCAGCCTGCCCGAGATCAAGGCGGCGGCCGCCGCGGCGCCACCACCACTTGACGTGATGGCCGCCCTGCGCGAGCCCGGGATCGGCGTCATCGCCGAGGTCAAGCGCGCCAGTCCATCGGCGGGTTCGTTGGCGCCCATTGCCGATCCGGCCAAGCTGGCGCAGGCGTACGAAGACGGCGGTGCCCGGATCATCAGTGTGTTGACCGAGGAGCGGCGCTTTCAAGGTTCGCTCGACGACCTGGATGCGGTGCGGGCCGCCGTGTCGATTCCGGTTTTACGCAAAGACTTTGTGGTGCAGCCCTATCAGATCCACGAGGCGCGTGCACACGGCGCCGACATGCTGTTACTCATCGTCGCCGCCCTGGAGCAGTCAGCGCTGGCGGCGATGCTCGACCGCACCGAATCACTGGGCATGACAGCACTTGTCGAGGTCCACACCGAGCAAGAGGCCGACCGGGCGCTGAAGGCCGGGGCCCACGTGATCGGGGTCAACGCCCGTGATCTCGCGACGCTGCACGTGGATCGGGATTGCTTCGCACGCATCGCTCCCGGGTTGCCCAGCAACGTGATCAGGATCGCCGAGTCCGGGGTTCGGGGCACCGGAGACCTGTTGGCCTACGCCGGTGCCGGCGCTGACGCCGTCCTCGTCGGTGAGGGTTTGGTCAAGAGCGGCGACCCTCGTGCCGCCGTTGCCGATCTGGTGACCGCGGGCACCCACCCGTCCTGTCCGAAACCGGCTCGTTGATTATTCAAGAGCCCCTGCGTTGAAACGTTGAACCCCATGAGCCATCCCCGCGTTGAGCATTGGTGATGGTGGATCTAAATCGCCCCGGCCTTCCGCTCACGAGCGCGGCCATCTCAGAACCCACCCGACACGACCCCGACTCGGGTGGGCATTTCGGTGGCCCCGGTGGTTATGGTGGCCGCTTCGTCGCCGAGGCATTGATGGCGGTGATCGAAGAAGTCACCGCCGCCTACGAGAAGGAACGCGTCAACCCCGAATTCCTGGATCTGCTCGACGACTTGCAGGCTAACTACGCGGGTCGGCCATCGCCGCTCTATGAGGCCACTCGCCTGAGCGAGCACGCCGGTTCGGCGCGCATCTTCCTCAAGCGAGAAGACCTGAACCACACCGGTTCTCACAAGATCAACAACGTGCTCGGGCAGGCGTTGCTGGCCAAGAGAATGGGCAAGACCCGGGTGATCGCCGAGACGGGCGCCGGGCAGCACGGCGTGGCCACCGCCACCGCATGCGCATTGTTCGGCTTGGAGTGCGTGATCTACATGGGCGCTGTCGATACGGCGCGCCAAGCGCTCAACGTGGCGCGGATGCGGCTGCTGGGCGCCGAGGTTGTCTCGGTCGACACGGGTTCGCAAACCCTGAAGGATGCCATCAACGAGGCGTTCCGAGATTGGGTCACCAACGCCGGCAACACGTACTACTGCTTCGGCACCGCGGCGGGACCACATCCCTTCCCGACGATGGTGCGCGATTTCCAGCGCATCATCGGCCTGGAGACGCGCGTTCAGATCCAAACGCAGGCGGGCCGGCTGCCCGACGCCGTCACGGCCTGCGTCGGCGGCGGATCCAACGCCATCGGAATCTTCCACCCCTTCATCGACGACGCGGGCGTGCGGCTGATCGGTTACGAGGCGGCGGGCGACGGCGTCGAGACCGGCAGACATGCGGCGACGTTCAGCGGCGGCTCGCCCGGCGCATTTCAGGGATCGTTCTCCTATTTGCTGCAGGACGAAGATGGCCAGACGATCGAATCCCATTCGATCTCAGCGGGTTTGGATTACCCGGGCGTGGGTCCGGAACACGCGTGGCTCAGGGAAACAGGGCGCGCCGAGTACCGGCCGATCACCGACGCCGAGGCGATGGACGCGTTTGGTCTGCTGTGTCGCACCGAAGGCATCATCCCGGCCATCGAATCCGCGCATGCCGTCGCCGGTGCCATCAAGCTCGGCAACGAATTAGGCAGCGGCGCAATCATTGTGGTGAACCTGTCGGGACGCGGCGACAAGGATGTCGAGACGGCGGCGAAATGGTTCGGCCTGATGGACGAGCAGGGCAAGCGATGACGGTGGAGCAAAGCCAGGCCAGTAGGCTGGCACCGCTTTTCGATGCGTGCCGGGCCGAAAACCGCGCGGCGCTGATCGGTTATCTGCCGACCGGCTTTCCGGACGTGCAAACGTCGGTGGACGCGATGATCGCGCTGGTCGAATCGGGTTGCGACCTCATCGAAGTCGGCGTGCCGTATTCCGACCCCGGTATGGACGGCCCGACGATCGCCAGGGCCACCGAGGCCGCGCTGCGCGGGGGAGTACGCGTCCGCGACACGTTGGCCGCGGTCGAGGCGATCAGTAAGGCCGGCGGCCAATCGGTGGTCATGACGTACTGGAACCCGGTGCTGCGCTATGGAATTGACGCGTTTGCGCGGGACCTGGCATCGGCAGGCGGGCGCGGATTGATCGCTCCGGACCTGATCCCCGACGAAGCCGAAGAGTGGGTGGCCGCGTCCGAGGAGCATCGCCTGGATCGCATATTTCTGGTGGCGCCATCGTCGACACCACAGCGACTGGTGACCACGGTCGAGGCATCGCGCGGATTCGTCTACGCCGCGTCGACGATGGGCGTGACCGGTGCACGCGATGCAGTGTCGAACGCCGCGCCCGAATTGGTGAGCAGGATCAAGGCGGTGTCCGACATCCCGGTCGGCGTGGGCCTCGGTGTGCGATCGCGGGAACAGGCCGCGCAGATCGGCGGCTACGCCGACGGCGTCATCGTCGGTTCGGCCTTGGTGTCGGCGCTCGGCGACGGACTGCCGAGCTTGCGCGCCCTGACCCGGGAATTGGCCGAAGGTGTGCGAGTGTCGACGTCATGACGATGTTGCCCACGTATTTCCCCAGCCCACCGCAAGGTGTCTGGCACCTCGGGCCGTTGCCGATTCGCGCGTATGCGCTGTTCATCATCGCCGGGATCGTGGTCGCGCTGATGATCGGAGACCGGCGCTGGGCAGCTCGCGGCGGACAGCGCGGGGTAATTTACGACATCGCACTGTGGGTGGTGCCGTTCGGTTTGATCGGCGGCAGGCTTTATCACCTGGCCACCGATTGGCGGACATATTGGGGCCCGGGCGGTGCCGGGCTGGGCGCGGCGGTGCGAATCTGGGACGGCGGACTGGGCATCTGGGGCGCGGTGGCACTCGGTCTGCTCGGAGCGTGGATCGGTTGCCGACGCCAGGGGATCCCGTTGCCGGCCTTCGCCGACGCGCTTGCCCCGGGGATCATCTTGGCGCAGGCCATCGGTCGGCTCGGGAACTACTTCAATCAAGAGCTTTACGGCCGGGAGACCACGCTGCCGTGGGGCCTGGAAATCTTCTACCGCCGCGATCCGTCGGGGTACGTCGACCCGCATTCGCTCGACGGCGTCTCGACCGGGATGCTGCACGCGGTCGTGCACCCGACGTTTTTGTACGAATTGATTTGGAACGTCCTGGTTTTCGTCGTCCTCATCTATATTGACCGGCGGTTCGCGATCGGTCACGGACGGTTGTTTGCGTCCTATGTCGCGCTCTACTGCGTTGGGCGCTTCTGGGTTGAGCTGATGCGGGATGACACCGCCACACATATCGCGGGTATCCGGATCAACACGTTCACATCGACTTTCGTGTTCATCGCTGCCATCGTCTACATCGTTCTGGCGCCAAAGGGCCGCGAAGATCCCGAGAGTTTGCGTGGCAAGAACGACGCTGCCGACGGCGAATCCGGGCCAGAAGTCGAGCCGATAGAAGAACTTGCCAGCGTCGCTGCGGTTTCGGCGGCGGCAGCGACTGCGGCCGCGGTGGACGACGACGCCGGGCCGCCCGATTCTGCCGAGTCGGTCGAAACCGCGAAGCCCGAGGCCGTCGAGCCTGAAGCCGAGGAGCCCGAGGCCGAAGAGGCTGAAGCCGAGGAGCCGGAGGCGGAGGAGCCCGAAGCCGACGAGCCGGAAGCCGAGGCGGTAGCTGCGGAGCCCGAGGCCGACGAACCGGAGGCCGAAGAGGCTGAGGCCGAGGAGCCGGAGGCGGAGGAGTCTGAGTCCGAGGAGCCGGAAGCCGAGGAGTCTGAGGCCGACGAGGCGCAAGCCGACGAGCCCGAAGCCGAAGAATCCGAAGCTGCGGAGGCGGATGCGGGAGAGCCGGAAGCCGAGGAGTCTGAGTCCGAGGAGCTTGAAGCGGAAGAGGCTGACGCCGAGGAGCCCGAAGCCGACGAAGCTGAAGCCGAAGAACCCGAAGCTGCGGAGGCGGATGCGGGCGAGTCGGAAGCCGAACCAGAGCCGGCCGAGACCGAGACCGAGGTCAGCGACCCGGAAGAAGCCATCGCGCAAGCCGAGGACAGCGAGCCCGACTCGACGCCGGCCGCCGATGCGAAGTCCGAAGAACCCGCAGCTGAGAAGGCCGCAGACCAGACGGCAACCGGCGACGAAGACAACGAAACTCGGCGTCGCTGGCCACTGCGACGACGGGGTCGGCGTTCGGGCCGCTAGCAGCCGACATGCTCTGGTTCGGTGAGGCTGGGGTACGCCCGATGGATCTGGCATGCTGAGACCGTGACTGATCCGTCGTGGAGTGATGTTCCAGACTCAGGCGCACAACCACCACAGCCGCCGGGGTATCAACCGCCGTATCCGCAATACCAGCAATACCCGGGGCCCGGTGCTTTGTACGACCCGGCCGCACCGTACGGCCGTCACCCGGTGACGGGACTGCCGTACTCGGACAAGTCGAAGACCATCGCGGGTTTGTTGCAGCTGCTCAGCCTGGTCGGCATCGGCGGCATCGGCCGCTTCTACATCGGCGACGTCGGACTGGGTGTTGCACAACTGCTCGTGGGCGTGCTCACCTGCGGTGTCGGCCTGATCTGGAGCATCGTCGACGCCGTGCTGATCCTGACCGACAAGGTCGATGACCCGCAGGGTCGGCCGCTGCGCGATGGAACCTGACTCCCGCACGGCAGACCTGTGTCAGCACGGCGTGCACCGTCACCGCCGCTACATCACCGCCGGCACCGGGGTGCTTTTGGCCGGAGCGCTCGGCTACGTCGGACTCATCGACCCGCACAACACCACTTCGGCCTACCCGCAGTGTCCGTTCAAATGGCTCACCGGCTGGAACTGCCCCTTCTGCGGCGGGCTTCGGATGACGCACGACCTGCTGCACGGCCATCTGGCGGCCAGCATCAACGACAACGTCTTCCTGCTGGCGGGTCTGCCTTTGTTGGCCGGATGGCTGCTCATCCGGTGGCAGCAGGGCCGTCGATCGCTTCCGATCCCTGCGGTGATCACCATCACTGTCGCGGCGATCGCGTGGACGGTGCTGCGTAATTTGCCCGGCTTTCCGCTGGTTCCGACGATTCTCAGCGGCTGACGGTGCCGCGAACCGCCTGGTCACCCGGCGTCGTGATTTCCCGATGGCTCAACGCGCGGCCACCTTGGGGTCACCCCGAGAACCAACGGCACGACTAAGCTGATCGGCGTGAGTAGACGCGGGAAGATCGTCTGCACCCTCGGCCCTGCAACTCAATCGGACGAGCTCATTTTGGCGTTGGTCGAAGCCGGAATGGACGTCGCCCGACTGAACTTCAGCCACGGCGACTATGCCGACCACAAAGCCGCATACGAACGGGTGCGTGCCGCCTCGGACGCCACCGGGCGCGCTGTGGGTGTGCTCGCCGACCTGCAGGGCCCGAAGATCAGGCTCGGGCGCTTTGCCACGGGGTCTACCTACTGGGCCGACGGGGAAACCATCCGGATCACGGTCGAGGATTGCGATGGCACCCACGACCGGGTATCGACCACCTACAAGAGGTTGGCCCAGGACGCCGTGGTCGGTGACCGCGTTCTGGTCGACGACGGCAACGTCGGGCTCGTCGTTGCAGGCATCGATGTCCACGACGTGATCTGCACTGTCACCGAGGGCGGCCCGGTCAGCAACAACAAGGGCATGTCCCTGCCGGGGATGAACGTGACCGCACCGGCGTTGTCGGACAAGGACGTTGACGATCTCACCTTCGCGCTGGACCTGGGCGTCGACCTGGTCGCGCTGTCCTTCGTGCGCTCGCCATCGGATGTCGAGCTGGTCCACGAGGTGATGGATCGGATCGGCCGGCGGGTGCCGGTGATCGCCAAGCTGGAGAAGCCGGAAGCCGTCGACAATCTCGAAGCGATCGTGCTGGCTTTCGATGCCATCATGGTGGCGCGCGGCGACCTGGGCGTCGAGCTGCCGTTGGAAGAGGTCCCCCTGGTGCAGAAGCGGGCCATCCAGATGGCCCGGGAGAACGCGAAACCAGTCATCGTGGCGACTCAGATGCTCGAGTCGATGATCGAGAATTCCCGGCCGACCCGCGCCGAGGCCTCCGATGTCGCCAACGCCGTGCTCGACGGCGCCGATGCGGTGATGTTGTCCGGCGAAACTTCGGTCGGGAAGTACCCGCTGGTTGCGGTCCGGACGATGGCGCGAATCATCTGTGCGGTTGAGGACAATTCCACCGCCGCACCGCCGTTGACGCATGTGCCGCGCACCAAGCGCGGCGTGATCTCCTATGCCGCCCGCGACATCGGCGAGCGATTGGACGCCAAGGCGCTGGTCGCCTTCACCCAGTCCGGAGACACGGTGAAGCGGTTGGCGCGGCTGCACACCCCGCTGCCGCTGCTCGCCTTCACCGCTTGGCCCGAAGTTCGCAGCCAACTGGCCATGACCTGGGGCACCGAGACGTTCATCGTCCCGATCATGGAATCCACCGACGAGATGATCCGTCAGGCCGACAAATCACTGATCGAGCTGAGCCGATACAAGCGGGGTGACCTGGTGGTGATCGTCGCCGGCGCCCCACCTGGCACAGTAGGGTCAACCAACTTGATCCACGTCCACCGCATCGGGGAGGACGACCTCTAACGCGCAAGGAGAGCCCGTGCCGGCCGGCAATGAGCCGAATTCCGATTTCGACGAATTGTTGGCGGTCCTGGACCTCAATCGCGTGGGCGACGACCTGTTCGTCGGGTCTCACCCCACCAAGAACCCGATGCGGACCTTCGGCGGGCAGCTGATGGCGCAATCGTTCGTCGCGAGCAGCCGCTCCCTGCTCCGGGACAACCTGCCGCCCAGCGCCCTGTCGGTGCACTTCATCAACGGCGGCGACACCGCCAAGGACATCGAATTCCATGTCTCCCGGTTACGCGACGAGCGGCGCTTCGCCAACCGGCGCGTCGACGCCGTGCAGGACGGCACGTTGCTGTCCTCGGCGATGATCTCCTACATGTCCGGCGGCCGTGGTCTCGAGCACGCCGTCGAGCCGCCACAGGTAGCGCCGCCCCACACGCAGCCGTCGATCAGCGAGCTGTTGCGCGGCTACGAGGAGACCGTTCCGCACTTCGTCAAGGCCCTGCAGCCGGTCGAATGGCGCTACACCAACGATCCGGCCTGGGTGATGCGGGACAAGGGGGAGCGGCTGCCCTACAACCGGGTGTGGCTCAAGGCGCACGGTGCGGTGCCCGACGACCCGGTGCTGCACACCGCGACGATGGTGTACTCCTCGGACACCACGGTGCTCGATTCGGTCATCACCACCCACGGGCTGTCGTGGGGGTTCGACCGCATTTTCGCCGCGTCGGCCAATCATTCCGTGTGGTTTCACCGGCAGGTCGATTTCAACGACTGGGTGTTGTATTCGACGACGTCGCCGGTGGCTGCGGATTCTCGCGGGCTGGGCACCGGCCATTTCTTCGATGGCAGCGGCCAAATGGTCGCGACCGTGGTGCAAGAAGGTGTGCTGAAATACTTTCCGCCCTCGAACCGGTAGCGGTTATCGAATAGTTACTTGACACTCGTCCGTTTTCGGTTCTGCGGGACCGCAATCGGGCGTAACTTCGAAGGTGCCGGGTATTCGATGGGACAAGCGACACGCCCATCGGGAGGTGAAGCATGAAAGGTCCGTCGGCAGACCTCCTACCCAAGCTGCGCGCGCGCGAACGTGTTGTGGTGCACGTCGATTCGCTCGCGGCGCGCTGTATCGGCGCCCTGGCGCTGCTGTGCGCCGCATGCTGGCTGGTCGCGATACTCGCCCATCACCGCTATCAGCCGCAGTGGCATTACGCCGATCGGCTCGATTGGTCTCTCACCGTGCTGGCCGCCGTGGCGTTGATCGCTCGCGGCATCTTCCTGGGTCGTCCGGTGACGACCATGCACGCGGCAGTGGCCGCTCTGTCGGTATTGGCGGGGCTGGGCGCGCATGTGCTGGGGTTTGACCTCCTCGGTGACGTACTGATCGCAGGATCGGGATTGCTGTTGATGTGGCCGACGTCGTCGCATCCAAGATCCGAAGATATGCCCCGGGCATGGGCTTTGATCAATGCCACCACGAATGACCCGCTGGCACCGTTTGCGATGCAAACGGGCAAGAGCTACCACTTCACCGCCGCGGGTGACGCGGCGCTGGCCTACCGGACGCGGATGGGGTTCGCGGTGGTCGGCGGGGATCCGATCGGCGATGAGGCGCAATTCCCCGAGCTGGTCGCCGATTTCGCCTCGATGTGCCACACCCACGGCTGGCGCATCGCGGTGGTGGGTTGCAGTGAGCGACGGCTCGGGCTGTGGAACGACCCGGCGGTGGTCAGACAATCGCTGCGGGCGGTCCCGATCGGTCGCGACGTCGTCGTCGACTTGTCCGGATTCGACATGGTGGGACGCAAGTTTCGCAACTTGCGTCAGGCGGTGCAGCGCACCCACAACGCCGGTATCACAACGGAAATCGCGGCGGAGCAAGAACTCGATGATAAGTTGCTGGCCGAATTGACCGATGTGGTGCACGCGTCGCCCCGTGCGGCTCACACCGATCGGGGTTTCTACATGAACCTCGATGGCGTGCTGGAGGGCCGATTCCCTGGGATACAGCTGATTGTCGCCAGGGACGCCGACGGGCAGGTCCAGGGCTTTCATCGGTACGCGACGGCCGGCGGTGGCAGCGATATCACCCTTGACGTGCCATGGCGACGCCGCGGCGCTCCCAACGGGATCGACGAACGGCTCAGCGTCGACATGATCGTGGCCGGGAAAGATGCTGGGGCGCAACGGTTATCGCTTTCCTTCGCGGCGTTCCCGGAGATCTTCGACGACAAGAATCGCGGCCGGCTCGAGCGGCTGTTCTATCGGCTGATCCATCTGCTCGACCCGCTGATCGCCCTCGAGTCGTTGTACCGGTACGTGCACAAGTTTCATGCGTTGGACGCTCGGCGCTACGCGCTGATATCGATGACGCAGCTGGCTCCGCTGGTATTCGTTTTGCTGACATTGGAATTCATGCCGCGCCGACGCCACCTGTGAGCGTCGGCTTACTGCGTGCAGATGCGCTGTAACGCGACGGTACCCGCTTACCCGATGTGCAGTTCGGGAGAGCGAACTCCGGTGGGCAAGTGGTGAGTGGCCACCACAACCGTCCGCTCGGCGCTCACCAGCCCTGGGCCCGGTGTCAGCAGGTCCGCCAAAATCCGTTCGGCATCGGCCGCGTCGAGGTGCTCGGTGGGCTCGTCGACCAGCACGATCCGGGCCGGCGAAATGACCACTCGGGCCAGCAACAGTCGCCTGCGCTGACCCGCCGACACCGCCTGCGCACCGCCGGTCAGCACGGTCGACAGGCCCTGCGGCAAACTCGCCAGCCATTCGCCGAGACCGACCGCGTCCAGTGCCGCCGCCAGTTCGCCGTCTCCGCAGTCGCCGCGGGCGACCAGTAGGTTATCGCGGACCGTGGTCGCAAAGATGTGCGCATCTTCGGCGAAAAAGCTTACCGCGCTGGGTAATTCAGACTCGGCGAACTGTTTCAGGTCGGCTCCGTTCAGCATCACCCGGCCGTGCAGCGGCGGCATCAAGCCGGCGAGTGTCATCAGCAGCGTCGTCTTACCGGAGCCGCTGGCGCCGGTAACGGCCAGCCGCGCGCCGGGTGCGAGGTCGAGCGTCAGCTGGTGCGACAGGGCCTGCGTGTGACCGGAGCACACGTCGGCCGACAGCCGGGCCGTGCCGGTGGGTAGCGTTGCCGTCGCGGGGGATTCAGCCGTCCGGTCCTGCGGAATCAGGTCGAGCAGACGACGTGCGGCGATGCGTGAACGGGTCAACTGAATGGCGGCCGCCGGCAGGGGAGTCATCGCCTCGAACGCGGACAGCGGCAATAACATCAGGACCGCCAGCGTGGTCGGGGCGACCGCGGGCGCCAGCCCGATCCCGGCCACGACCGCGCCCAGCACACTGACCCCGATGGCGGCGGTCGGCATGGCCTCGGCCAGTGCGGCCGGCCTGGCGGCCGCGTCCAGTGCATCACTCCAATTGAGTTGGCGGCGATGCGATTCGGCGATGACATCGGGCAGCGCGCCGGCGACCCGAAGCTCGGGTGCGTGTTCGAGGGCGATCATCGCGGACGTATCGCGCTCGGAATGATGTTGGCGGGCAATCTCTTCCTGAGCCGCGGCCGCTCTGCCCGCCAGCCGGGGCGCCACCGCACCGGTGATGAGCAGGCAGATCGCCAGCACCGCGCCGGCCGCGGGTGAAATAACCGCGACCACGACGGTTGCCGCCACCGCCAGCACCGCCGCGACGCCGATCGGTATCAGGGCGCGCACCAGGACGTCGGCCAGTTCGTCGACATCGGCGCCGACGCGCGCCACCAGCTCACCGCTGTGCAGCCGGACGGCCACCGCGGCCGGCCCGTCCGCCAGCCGGTGGTAGATCTCCGCCCGGGCAACACCGGCCGCACGCAGCGCGGTGTCGTGAGTGGCCAGTCGCTCGCAGTAATGCAGCACGCCTCGCGAGATCGCGAACAAGCGCACCGCGACGACCGCGACGGACAGGTCCAGGATCGGCGGCATCTGCCAGGCCCGCGTGATCAGCCACGCCGATACTCCGGCCAGGGCCAACGCGCTGCCCAGCGACAGCACTCCCAGCGCGATGGCCGCCAGGATGCGGGGCAGCCGTGGGCGCAACAAGCTCGACGCGGCCAGTAGGGGTTCAGACGTGCGCACAACGCACCTGCCTGTCCGAGACGACCTCGACGACCTGGTCTGCGATCGCCACCACCGGCTGCCGGTGGCTGACGACCACGACGGTCGCTCCCGCGCGTGCCCGCTCGACCATGGCCCGCAGCACCCGTTCTTCGGTACGGACGTCCAAGTGTGCGGTGGGTTCATCGAGCAGCAGCACCGCAGCGTGCGACCCGAGGGCTCGGGCCAGGCCCAGCCGTTGTCGCTGTCCCAATGACAGCCCGACACCATCGCGCCCGAGTGTGGTGTTCAGCCCCTCCGGTAGCTCGGCCAGCACTGCATCGAATCCAGCTGCAGCACAAGCGCTCTCAATATCATCCAACTTGCCGAGCAGGCTTAGGTTGTCACCGACCGTGCCGGGGAGAAGCACTGGGCGTTGCGGCAGCCAGGACAGCTGTCGCCACCACGCCGTCTGCTCGAGCTCGGTGACGTCGACCCCGTCGGCGGTGACGCGGCCGGACGACGGCACGGTAAGTCCGGCGATTGCCTGTAATGAGGTGGTCTTGCCGGCGCCATTTCGCCCCGTCAGCACCGTCACCAGACCCGGCTGGATCGCCGCGGTCAACTCGCACGGTGAATTGCCGTCTCGTCCGGCCACACTGAGCGCTTCCAGGCGGATCTGCGCACCGCGGGCGACCACCGTCCGGGTGCGTACCACCGCCGCGGCGGGCTCGCCGATGAGCGCGAATGCCTTGTCGGCCGCGGTTCTGCCGTCTTGGGCGGCATGGAATTCCACCCCGATGCGGCGCAGCGGCCAGTACACATCCGGCGCCAGCAGCAGCACCGTCAATCCGGTGGTCAGGCTCATCTCGCCGAACACCAAGCGCAGACCGATACCGACCGCGATCAGCGCCACGCCCAACGTGGCCAGCAATTCCAGCACCAGCGCCGACAGGAACGCGATCCGCAGCGTCGCCATCGCCGAGCGTCGATGAGCGGCAGCGAGTTCGGCGATGCGATGTTCCGGGCCCGAGGCGCGGCCCAGTGCCCGCAGCGTGGGGATGCCGGCGATCAGGTCGAGCAGCCGGCCCTGCAGGGTCGTCATGGCGGCCAGCGCCGCCGCTGATCGCTCGGCGGTCGCCAGCCCGATCAGCACCATGAAAATCGGGATCAGCGGCAGCGTGATCACCACGATCACCGTCGATTTCAGGTCGTAGAGGGCGATCACGGCCACGGTCGCCGGAGTCAGGATCGCGGCAAGCAGCAAGGTGGGCACATATCCGGTGAAATAGGGCCGCAGGCCGTCCAGGCCGCGGGTTACCACGACCGCTGCGTCATCGCGCTGCGCGGCAATTTCATTGGGTTGACGGGCGGTTACCGCCACCAGCACCTGGTCGTTGAGATCGGCGATCACCGCGCTGGCCCCACGCTGGCCCAGCCGCGCCTGTAGCCAGCGCGTCACCGTACGGACGGCCCACAGTGCCAACACGATTGACAGCGGCGCAAGCCAGTCTCGCAGCCCTCGGGCCGAGTGGTCGCTGATGACCCGCGCGACGACGCCCGCCAATATGATCGCCGAACCGATCGCGCATCCGGAGATCACCACTCCGCAGCTCACCACGGCGACCAGGTAGCGACGCAACGCGGTCGACGCCCGCCAGAGTCGCGGGTCCAGGGGCGCCCGGGAGTTGCGTGTGGTCAGGACGAACGCCTCGCCAGGCCGATCGACGGCGGTATCCGGTCAGTCGAGATTCGTTGCCGGAACACCCAATACGTCCACGCCTGGTACACGACCGTCAATGGGGCAAAGAATGCGGTCACCCATGTCATGATCTTGAGCGTGTAGGGCGTCGACGACGCGTTGTAGATCGTCACGCTCCACTGCTTGTTCAGCGTCGAGGGCACCAAATCGGGATACAGCACGCCGAACAACAGGATAACCACCGCCGCAACGACGACCGCCGTGCTCGCGAACGCCCAGCCGTCGGAGGCCCGGCGCCACACCAACGTCACCGCGGTGAGCTGCGCGACGACCGCCACTCCCAGCACCAGCCAGGTCCAGTTCTTGCCGTGCGCCAGCTGCGTCCAAAGCCCAAAGGCGGCAACCAGTCCGGTGACCGGGAGGGATAGCCGCGCCGCGAAGCGGTGCGCGTCTTCTCGGATCGCGCCGGATGTTTTCAACGCGACGAACACCGCGCCGTACAGCAGAAACAGCCCGGCCGTGGCCAAGCCGCCCAGCAGCGTATAGGCGTTGAGCACATCGCCGATCGAAAGATGGATGTGACCGTGGGCGTCCACCGGCAGACCGCGCACCAGGATCGAGAACGCCACGCCCCACAGCACCGCGGGCAACCAGGATCCGGCGGCAATACCGAAGTCGGCCAGGGCGCGCCACTTCGTGTCGTCGATCTTGCCGCGCCATTCGATCGACACCGAACGCACGATCATGCCGAACAGGATCGCGAGCAGTGGGAGGTACAGCGTCGAGAACACCGTCGCATACCAGCCGGGAAACGCGGCGAACATCCCGGCGCCGGCGGTGAGCAGCCAGACTTCGTTACCGTCCCACACCGGGCCGATGGTGTTCAGCGCCGCGCGCCGGTGGATTTCCGGATCCCCGCTGCCGACACGACCGAACGGCTCCATCAGCATGCCCACGCCGAAGTCGAAGCCCTCCAGGATGAAGAAGCCCAGGAACAGCACGGCGATGACACCGAACCACAACTCTTGCAGCGCCATTGGTGAGCTCCGTCCCGGTCGGTCTGCGTGTCAGTAGGCGAATGAGAGCGGTGCCACCTCATCATCGCCGGGTGCTTTCGGCGGTGCGGGTTCCGCGTCGTGCTCCAACGGGCCCTCGGAGATGTAGCGCTTCAGCAGGAAGAACCAGATGACCGCGAGCACCGCGTAGACGAGGGTGAACATCACCAGCGAGACGACGACCACGCTGGAGGGGTGATCGGATACGCCTTGGCTGACGGTTAGTCGAACCTGTTGGTCGCCAGTCGGGTTCGGCACGACGATCCACGGCTGCCGACCCATTTCGGTGAACACCCACCCGGCGCTGTTGGCCAGGAATGGAGTGGGAATGGTGAGCAGCGCGAACCAGGAGAACCACGATTGGGTCGGGGTGCGACCGCCGCGGGTCAGCCACAAGGTGGCTAGCGCGAACAATATCGGGATCGCCATCAAGCCGATCATCATCCGGAACGACCAGTAGGTGACGAACAGGTTGGGCCGGTAGTCATTTGGCCCGAATCGATGCTCGTAGTCCTGCTGGATGTTGCGTACACCCTGCAACGTCACACCGCTGAATTTGCTCTCGGCGAGGAACGGTAGGACATAGGGCACCTCGATGACGCGGGTGATGCTGTCACAGTTGTTGTGCGTGCCGACGGTCAGGATGGAGAAGTCCGGATTTGTCTCTGTGTTGCAGAGTGATTCCGCCGACGCCATTTTCATCGGCTGCTGCTGGAACATCAGCTTGCCCTGTTGGTCGCCGGTGAAGAACAGCCCGACGGTGGCGAACAGCGCCACCCAGCATCCCAGGATGGCCGCCGGGCGAAACACCGCGCCGAGGTCGACATTGGCGGTCTTTTTCGAGCGGACCAGCCACCAGGCGCTGACCGCGGCGACGAAGGTGCCCGCGGTCAGCAGCGAACCGTTGACCGCATGTGAAAATGCCGCTCGCGCAGTGTTATTGCTCAGCAATGCCACGATGCTGTCCAATTCGGCACGCCGCGTCGCCGGGTTGTAATGCGCGCCGACGGGATGCTGCATGAACGAATTCGCGGTGATGATGAAGAACGCGGACACATTCACCGAGATCGCGACGACCCAAATGCAGGCGAGGTGAACCAACTTCGGCAGCCGGCTCCAGCCGAAGATCCACAACCCGAGGAAGGTGGATTCGAAGAAGAAGGCGGCCAGGCCTTCCATCGCGAGCGGGGCGCCGAAGATGTCGCCGACGAACCGCGAATACTCGCTCCAGTTCATGCCGAACTGGAATTCCTGCACGATCCCGGTCGCCACACCGATCGCGAAGTTGATCAGGAACAGCTTGCCGAAGAACTTGGTCAGCCGATACCAGGCGGTATTGCCCGTGGCCACCCATGCGGTCTGCATGACCGCGATAACGGGCGCCAGCCCGATCGTGAGCGGCACAAAGATGAAGTGGTAGACGGTTGTGATACCGAACTGCCACCTTGAAATGTCGACGACATTCATCTGTCAGCTCCCGTGACTTGCAGCGGTCTACGACACAGTGTAGTAGTTAGGCGAGCCCGGCGCCATTCCCGAGTTCTTTAGAGGCTTTGCGGATCCCGAACGACGCGACGATCTCGAAGACGCCGATGACGGCCAGCCAGACGCCGACAACAAGCGCCAACGTGACGATCGATGCGAACGGCGACGCCAGCACGACGATGCCGGCGAGCAGGCTGATCGCGCCGAGGAAAATCGACCACCCGCGTCCGGGCAGGGTGGGATCGCTGATCGCGGAAACCGTTGTGGCCACGCCACGGAAGATGAATCCGATACCGATCCAGATGGCCAGCAACAGCACGGCGTACCCCTGACCGAAGTGGCGAAATGCCAACACGGCCAGGATCAACGAGGCGGCACCGCTGACGAACAACAGGATGCGGCTGCCCGCCGAAACATGCAGGCTGAAGGCGAACACGACTTGTGCGACACCGGTTATCAGCAGATAGGCGCCGAAGGCGATCGCGGCGGCCAGGATGGATATTCCGGGCCACGCCAGCACCAGGACGCCGACAATCAGCGTCAGAAGTCCCGATACCAGCGTGGATTTCCACAGATGCGGCAACATGCTCGGAATAGGAGTGGGCTGCATAGCCTCACTGTGGCACAACCGCGAAGCCGAAAATAGGGGCTTTAGACCGTGGCGCCGTGGGTTGTCCGGGGCTCGTCGGCAGCCAGCCCGCCAGGTTCGGCCGCTGCCGGTTTGCGGCCGATGAGATACCAGGTGCGCATCATGCCTTTGCCTTTGACCTCGATGCGGCCGCGCTCCTGCAGCACGAAGTCATCCTTGAGACGTTCGTAAACGTCCTCGGGCACTTGAATCTGGCCAACGGAGTCGGTCGATTCCATCCGGGCCGCAACATTGACCGCGTCGCCCCACACGTCGTAGAAGAAGCGACGCGACCCCACGACGCCTGCGACCACGGTGCCTGTCGCGAAGCCGACCCGCAGCGGCACCGAAAGACCATGCGGGTCCTCGAGATTGGCGGCGGCAGCGGTCATTTCGAGGGCAAAGTCCGCGAGCGCCTCGACGTGGTCGGGCCGAGGCCGCGGGACTCCGCTGACCACCATGTAGGAGTCCCCGCTGACTTTGATTTTCTCCAGTCCGTGCTTGTCCACCAGTTCGTCGAAAGTGCTGTAGAGGCGGTCGAGGAACTTGACCAGGTCGCATGGCGCGGTGGTACTTGCGCGCTCGGTGAAGCCGACCATGTCGGCGAACAGCACCGAGGCCTCCTCGTATCGGTCGGCGATGACGTCGCGTTCGGGCTCTTTGAGTCGCTCAGCGATGCTGGCCGGCAACATGTTGGCCAGCAGCGCCTCCGAGCGGTCGTATTCGGCTTCCATGACCGCCTCGGCACGCTCGGTATCGCGCAGCGCGAACCACACCGTCACGACCACCATCGCGCACGCCGAGACCGTGGTGATGACAAAGCTCATCGTGATCGCCCAGGGCGCTTCCAGCCCGGTGGAGCGGGGCACCAGGAACTGCAGCATGACAACCAGCGCGACGCCGATAGCGGCCAGCAGCGCCGCGAGGCCGATGCGCTCCGCACCGAGCTGCAACACCACGAGGCTGGCGGTCGTCACGAGGAAGTACTGCACGCCGCCGCCGGTGCCGACTTCCCAGCAGGTCACGACGACCGCGGTATACGCCGTGAAGATAAAGGTAAGCGGCGCAACCAGTTCTCCGAAACGGTGCAGCCACGGGACCAACGCGAAGATCCCTCCGGTGATGACGTTGACCACCTGGATGGGGTAGGCCGCGGGTCCGGACCAGAAGCCGAGAACGGCGAAAACCAGGCACACCAGCACGCCCATCAAGGCGTTGATGTTGAGGACCCTGACCCGGCGCGCGTGACTGTCGGCGTAGTGGTCGTTGCGGGCGCCATTCTTCGCCCGCACCGCCGCCTTACAGTCCGGGCGTGTCGAGCCATCCGGCCGACTTGGTGGGGCACCACATTTCCTAGCCACCACGTTCAAAGCGTAACCGCTGAATCGGCATATACCCACTGTGGCGGTGAAAATTGTGGGGCCCGAGTGCCCCGGGGTGACGGCTTTGGCGGCGAAAGGCTAACTCGCGCCGGGACTCCCGGTCGGCGGCGCACCCCGCAAATGGATATGCGTGTCACGAAGGCGGGTGGAGCGGCGTCCGCCGGATCCGGGGGGCGCGAATCCCGGCAGCTGCGCGATGGGAACCACGGCGATGTGGGGCCGGACCACGACCGGCATGGTCAGCATGGTGGCGAACACCCGGGACTCGCGTTTCGCCTGCTCTCGGGCGATGAACAGCACATCGAGGGGGTACCAGAGGCCGACCCACGCCACCACCAGGAACACACCGTTTCCGAATAGTTCGGTGGCGAACTCGCCGACGAACGGGCGGGTGAAGATGAACGACAGCCCGATGCCGACGACGAACAGCAGCGAGCCGCTGATCAACGACCGCATGCCCTGACGCCAGATCAAGTCGTGCTGCCGGTCGGATCGGCGGACCGCCAACTCGCAGTAGCGGTGGACCGACGCCACCAGGTTTGCGGTCAGTTCCCCCGAGCACTCGCCGGCTATGTCCAGGACGATGCGCTGATCGGCGGAATGCCGCTTCTGGGAAAGCATCAGCTCGACGAGTTCGTCGATGCCGCTGTCGATTCGGCGTGAGCCGGACAGCAGCGACCGCTGGTCGACGGCGAACAGGTCGGCGGGGTCATCTAATTCGATGATGATGTCCGCCAACGGTTCTCGCTGATTACGTCGCAGGTTCACGCCACAACCTCTCGCACGAGAAGGTGCCGTTTCCCACGGCATCCCCGAATACTACTGAGATCGGGTTGCGCAGCTACGGGATTCGCCGAATACATTGGTGTACAGGCGATCTCGCTAGTCGACCATCGGTCGTGAAATAGCTGTCCACCCCTCCGGGGAGGGGTGGACAGCGCCGAGCCACTTAGATGGCGATGCAGGATCCGCCGGGAAGGCAGAAGCTCCCGCATCCCGAAGTGGTGAGCGGGGTGAGCACGATAACGAGGGCAACGAAAATTCTGCTAAAACGCGACACGACGAACTCCATTCTGGGTGGAACGGGGCAAAGCGTGCTTACTGTACGTCTGTTGAACAAGCCAAAACGTGTTGCGAATCAACCGTGTTGTATTCGGGATTGCGGCGTTGCCGAAATGCGATCCTGACCCGGTTTGCACCGGGTCAGGCGCAGTGCCTCGGGGAGATAGCTACCCGACCCCATTGACGGCGTTGGATCGCCGACTCGTCAGGCGCGCCAAATGTCTTGATGCACAAGAGGTTTCGCTGACCGATTGTGGTCAATAACGATTACCCCTCCGGGGAGGGGTGGATAGGGCCGAGCCACTTAGAGAACGAAGCAGCTGGACGCTCCGGCCGCGCAGGAGCTACCGCATGCCGCGGTGGCGAGCGGGGTGAGCGCTATAACGAGGGCGATGAGGGTTTTGCTAAAACGCGACACGACGAACTCCACTCTCTAGGGACTGGGCTAAGCGTGCTTACTGTACGTCTGTTCAACAAGCCAGACGCGTAACGAACCCCTGTGTGTCGGATTCGGGATTGCGGCGTTGCCGAAATACGATCCTGCACCCGGTTTGCACCGGGTCAGGCCTGGTGCCCTCGGTGAGATTCGAACTCACACTGGACGGGTTTTGAATCCGTTTCCTCTGCCAGTTGGGATACGAGGGCTTGTCCGGCGTATTAGCTTAAGCGGCCTCCCACCATAGAGGATCGGTGTGGTCATCGGTTCTCACCGCCCCCGATGTCGCTGGTCGCCGGGATCCACGAGACAATGTTCGTCATGACAGGCCCCACGACCGACACCGACGCCGCTGTGCCGCGCCGGGTCCTGATCGCGGAAGACGAAGCGCTGATCCGTATGGACTTGGCCGAGATGCTGCGAGAGGAGGGGTACGAAATCGTCGGCGAGGCAGGAGATGGCCAGGAAGCCGTCGAGCTGGCCGAGCGCCACAAACCCGACCTCGTGATCATGGATGTGAAGATGCCGCGTCGTGACGGCATCGACGCAGCCTCCGAAATAGCGAGCAAACGCCTCGCGCCCATCGTGGTGCTGACCGCGTTCAGCCAGCGCGACCTCGTCGAACGCGCGCGCGATGCCGGGGCGATGGCTTACCTGGTGAAGCCGTTCACGATCAGCGACCTGATCCCCGCCATTGAGTTGGCCGTCAGCCGGTTCGGCGAGATCAGGGCGCTGGAACGCGAAGTGGAGACACTGTCCGACCGGCTGGAGACCCGCAAGGTCGTCGAACGCGCCAAGGGCCTGCTGCAGTCCAAGCAGGGCATGACCGAGCCCGAGGCGTTCAAGTGGATTCAGCGTGCCGCGATGGATCGGCGGACCACGATGAAGCGGGTGGCCGAAGTCGTGCTCGAAACCCTCGGCGACGCCTCCGACGAGTAGCTCTCGGCCGTCGAGTGTGAACCCAGGTAGACGACGCGCCGCATGAGGCCGCCGCAGTTGCACACTCGGCGAATGGAGGCGTCGTTCAGCGGGCGACGATCACCGACGAACCATGGCCGAACAGGCCCTGATTGGCGGTGACGCCGACCGTGGCGTTCTCCACCTGCCGGCCGGTGGCCTGGCCACGCAGCTGCCAGGTCAGCTCGCAGACCTGAGCGATCGCCTGGGCGGGGATGGCCTCGCCGAAGCACGCCAGCCCGCCGGACGGGTTGACCGGAACCTTGCCGCCGATCGCGGTCGCCCCGCTGCGGAGCAGCTTCTCGGCTTCGCCCTTGGCGCACAGACCCAGGTGCTCATACCAGTCGAGCTCCAGCGCGGTGGACAGGTCGTAGACCTCGGCCAGGCTCACGTCCTCGGGGCCGACGCCCGCTTCGGCGTAGGCCGCGTCGAGGATCTGGTCTTTGAACACCCGGTCGGGCCCAGGCACCACCGCGGTGGAATCCGTTGCGATGTCCGGCAATTCGGGCAGATGCTGCGGGTACTGCGGGGTGACCGTGCTGACTGCGCGCACCGAAGGCACACCGTCGAGCGAGCCGAGGTGCTTGCGGGCGAACTCGGCGCTGGCCACGATCAACGCTGCGGCGCCATCGGAGGTGGCGCAGATGTCGAGCTGTCGCAACGGGTCGGAGACCACCGGGCTGGCCAGCACGTCCTCGATCGAAGACTCCTTGCGGTAGCGGGCATTCGGGTTCTGCAGGCCGTGCGCGGAGTTCTTCACCTTCACCGCAGCGAAGTCCTCCGACGTCGCCCCGTACAGGTCCATCCGCCGGCGCGCGAGCAGCGCGAAGTACACCGGGTTCATCGCACCGATCAGGTGGAACCGCTGCCAGTCGGGGTCGTTCTTGCGTTCCCCACCGACGGGTGCGAACGCCCCCTTCGGCGTGGTGTCGGCGCCGATCACCAGCGCGACGTCGCAGAACCCGGCCAGGATGTGGGCGCGGGCGCTCTGCAGCGCCTGCGAACCGCTGGCGCATGCGGCGTAGCTGGAGCTGACGGGTACGCCGTTCCAGCCGAGCTTCTGCGCGAACGTCGACCCGGCGATGAAGCCCGGATAGCCGTTGCGGATGGTGTCGGCGCCAGCGACGAGTTGGATCTGTCGCCAGTCCAGCCCGGCCTCGGCCAGCGCGGCGCGCGCGGCGACCACGCCGTATTCGGTGAAGTCCCGGCCCCATTTGCCCCAGGGGTGCATTCCGGCGCCGAGGATGTAGAGCGGTTCGGGTGTGCTCATGATGCGATCCTCCAGGCGTGCACGATGCGCTCGACACCGTCGTCATCGGTGAACAACGGCATCGTGGTCAGTTCCATCTCCATGCCGACCTTCAGGTCGGCCGCCAGCGTGCCCTCGACCACCTTGCCCAGCACGATGATCCCTTCGTTGGCCAGTTCCACCGCGGCGATGGCGAACGGCTCGAACGGGTCCGCCGCCGGGTAGGGCGCGGGTGGGGGATACCGGTTTTCGGTGTAGCTCCACAGCGTTCCCCGGGTCGACAACGCGACGGACTCCAAGGTGTCGCTGGCGCAAGCTGGGTTGGGGCAGTTGTTCTCCCGCGGCGGGAAGACATAGGTGCCGCACTGCGGGCACTTGCTGCCGATCAGATGGGGATTTCCCGCGTCGTCGATGGCGAACCACCCGTCGATCGCGGCTTGTGTACTGGTGACCTCTGGCACTCGGCCAGACTACCCAGCTCACCGACAAAACTGAAACGTGTTGCAGTTTTGTGTGCGCGGTTGGGTGATCGGCGATGAATTCGGCGACTACCGGCGGTCATATCTCAGGAGGTTTCGTCCGAGCGAAGGAGTATGTGGTGGTTATTGTCGCTGGTCACCTCGTCGTTGATCCAATGCTGCGAGAGAGCTATCTGGAAGCCTGCAAGGCGGTCGTGGAGCAGGCTCGGCGAACGCCGGGTTGCATCGACTACGCGATCAGCGCCGACCTGCTCGATCCGAGTCGCGTTGACATCTTCGAGCATTGGGAGTCACAGGCGGCCGTGGACACGTTCCGCGGTAACGGACCCAGCGATGACCAACAAGGCTCGATCGTGTCAGCGTCGGTAGCCGAGTACGACGTAGGCGGTGAGCGGCGCCTGACTTGATGTCACCAGGGGTGCCTAGAGTGGGGCCGTGAGCCCAGCAAGGACCGCCGGCACTAAGGCTGATTCCGCACTCGCTGTTGAGGCCGGCGAGGAACAAACCAAGCCCACCCTGATGCTGCTGGACGGCAACTCGCTGGCGTTCCGGGCGTTTTACGCGCTGCCCGCGGAGAACTTCAAGACCCGCGGCGGCCTGACCACCAACGCGGTGTACGGCTTCACCGCCATGTTGATCAACCTGCTGCGCGACGAGGCTCCGACGCACATTGCCGCGGCGTTCGACGTGTCGCGGCAGACGTTCCGGCTGGAGCGCTACCCGGAGTACAAGGCCAACCGGTCGGAAACCCCGGACGAGTTCCGCGGGCAGATCGACATCACCAAGGAAGTGCTGGTCGCGTTGGGCATCACGGTGCTCGCGGAGCCGGGATTCGAAGCCGACGACCTGATCGCGACGTTGGCCACGCAGGCCGAAAACGAGGGCTACCGGGTGCTGGTGGTCACCGGCGACCGCGACTCCCTGCAACTGGTCAGTGACGACGTGACGGTGCTCTATCCGGTCAAAGGCGTCAGCGAACTCACCCGTTTCACCCCGGACGCGGTCGTCGAGAAGTACGGACTGACTCCCACGCAATATCCCGACTTCGCCGCGCTGCGTGGCGATCCCAGCGACAACCTGCCCGGGATTCCCGGCGTGGGGGAGAAGACCGCGTCGAAGTGGATCGTCGAGTACGGGTCGCTGCAGGGCCTGGTCGACAACGTCGACTCGGTGCGCGGCAAGGTGGGCGACGCGCTGCGGGCCCACCTGGCCAACGTCATTCGCAATCGGGAGCTCACCGACCTCGTCAAAGACGTGCCGCTGGCCCAAACGCCGGACACGTTGCGGCTGTTGCCGTGGGATCGCGACCAGATTCACCGGCTCTTCGACGACCTCGAATTCCGGGTCCTGCGGGACCGGCTGTTCGACACGCTGGCGGCCGTCGAGCCGGAAGTGGACGAGGGATTCGACGTGCGTGGCGGCGCGCTCGAGGCCGGTCAGCTGGCCGTGTGGCTGGCCGAGCACAGCTCCGGCAAGCGGTTCGGCCTGGCCGTCGTCGGCACCCATCTTGCTTACGACGCCGATGCCACCGCGCTGGCCATCGTGTCCTCCGACGGCGAGGGTCGCTACATCGACACCTCGGTGCTCGATCCCGACGACGAGGCGGCGCTGGCGTCCTGGCTGGCCGACTCCGGTCCGCCCAAGGCGCTGCACGAAGCCAAGCTGGCGATGCACGACCTCGCCGGGCGGGGCTGGGCGCTGGCCGGCGTCACCTCCGATACCGCGCTGGCGGCGTACCTGGTGCGGCCGGGGCAGCGCAGCTTCTCCCTCGACGACCTTTCGCTGCGCTACCTGCGCCGCGAGTTGCGCGCTGAAACAGCTGAGCAGCAACAGCTTTCGCTTCTCGACGATTCCGAAGGCGTTGACGACCAGGCGGTGCAGACGCTGATCCTGCGGGCCGTGGCGGTGCTGGATCTGGCCGACGCGCTCGACGAGGAGCTGGCCCGGATCAACTCCACCTCGCTGTTGGGCGGCATGGAGCTGCCCGTGCAGCGGGTACTGGCCGGACTGGAGCACGTCGGCATCGCGGTGGATCTGCCGCAACTGTCCGAGCTGCAAAGCGATTTCGCCCACCAGATCCGTGACGCGGCCGAGGCGGCCTACGAGGTGATCGGCAAGCAGATCAACCTGGGCTCGCCAAAACAGTTGCAGGCGGTGCTGTTCGACGAGCTGGGCATGCCGAAAACCAAACGCACCAAGACCGGCTACACGACCGATGCGGATGCCCTGCAGTCGCTGTTCGACAAGACCGGCCATCCGTTCCTGCAGCATCTGCTCGCCCACCGCGACGCCACCCGGCTCAAGGTGACCGTCGACGGGCTGCTGAATTCGGTGGCCTCCGACGGGCGCATCCACACCACGTTCAACCAGACCATCGCGGCGACGGGCCGATTGTCGTCGACGGAGCCGAATCTGCAGAACATTCCGATTCGCACCGAAGCCGGCCGGCGCATCCGCGACGCCTTCGTCGTCGGTGACGGCTACGCCGAGCTGATGACCGCCGACTACAGCCAGATCGAGATGCGGATCATGGCGCACCTGTCCAAGGATGAGGGCCTGATCGAGGCGTTCAACACCGGCGAAGACCTGCATTCGTTCGTCGCCTCCCGGGCGTTCGGCGTGCCGATCGAAGAGGTCACCGCCGAGCTGCGGCGCCGGGTCAAGGCGATGTCGTACGGCCTGGCCTACGGATTGAGCGCCTACGGGTTGGCCGCCCAGCTCAAGATCTCCACCGAGGAGGCGAAGGTCCAGATGGACCAATACTTCGCCCGGTTCGGCGGGGTCCGCGACTATCTGATGGACGTCGTCGAGCAGGCTCGCAAGGACGGCTACACCTCCACGGTTTTCGGTCGTCGGCGTTACCTTCCGGAGCTGGACAGCAGCAATCGCCAGGTTCGGGAGGCCGCCGAGCGGGCGGCGCTCAACGCTCCCATCCAGGGCAGCGCGGCCGACATCATCAAGGTGGCGATGATCGACGTCGATAAGGCGATCAGCGAGGCCGGGCTCACGTCGCGGATGTTGTTGCAGGTCCACGACGAATTGCTGTTCGAAATCGCGCCGGGCGAGCGTGCGCAGGTCGAAGCGCTGGCGCGCGACAAGATGGGCGCCGCCTACCCGCTTGACGTCCCGCTCGAGGTTTCCGTCGGCTACGGCCGCAGCTGGGACGCCGCGGCGCACTAGCGGTGAATCGTGCCGGAATTTGCCGAGGCGTAACTTTCGCGTCAGATAGGCAACGGCGATAAGAGGCCGAGTTTGGCCAGCGTGTGCCCAGTCGAGTAACCTTTGACAGGTAAATCCCTGATTTGTCCCTACGACCAAACCTGTCCGGAGCAACCCAACAACATGCCGAGTCCCGCCGTCACCTCGCCGCAAGTAGCCGTCAACGACATTGGCTCCGCCGAGGATTTTCTCGCAGCAATAGACAAAACGATCAAGTACTTCAACGATGGCGACATCGTCGAAGGCACCATCGTCAAAGTTGACCGGGACGAGGTGCTCCTCGACATCGGCTACAAGACCGAAGGGGTCATCCCCGCCCGCGAACTCTCCATCAAGCACGATGTCGACCCCAACGAGGTCGTTACCGTCGGTGATGAGGTCGAGGCCCTTGTTCTCACCAAGGAGGACAAAGAAGGCCGTCTGATCCTGTCCAAGAAGCGCGCACAGTACGAGCGCGCCTGGGGCACCATCGAGGCGCTCAAGGAGAAGGACGAGGCCGTCAAGGGCACCGTCATCGAGGTCGTCAAGGGCGGCCTGATCCTCGACATCGGGTTGCGCGGCTTCCTGCCCGCCTCGCTGGTCGAGATGCGTCGTGTCCGCGATCTGCAGCCGTACATCGGCAAGGAGATCGAGGCCAAGATCATCGAGCTGGACAAGAACCGCAACAACGTGGTGCTCTCCCGCCGCGCCTGGCTGGAGCAGACCCAGTCCGAGGTGCGCAGCGAGTTCCTCAACCAGCTGCAGAAGGGCACCATCCGCAAGGGTGTGGTCTCGTCGATCGTCAACTTCGGCGCGTTCGTCGATCTCGGCGGTGTCGACGGTCTGGTGCACGTTTCCGAGTTGTCTTGGAAGCACATCGATCACCCGTCCGAGGTCGTCCAGGTTGGCGACGAAGTCACCGTCGAGGTGCTCGACGTCGACATGGACCGCGAGCGGGTTTCGTTGTCGCTCAAGGCGACTCAGGAAGACCCGTGGCGCCACTTCGCCCGCACCCACGCGATCGGTCAGATCGTTCCCGGCAAGGTCACCAAGCTCGTTCCGTTCGGCGCGTTCGTTCGTGTCGAGGAGGGCATCGAGGGCCTGGTGCACATCTCCGAGCTGGCTGAACGCCACGTCGAGGTGCCCGACCAGGTGGTGGCCGTCGGCGACGACGCGATGGTCAAGGTCATCGACATCGACCTGGAGCGCCGCCGAATCTCGTTGTCGCTCAAGCAGGCCAACGAGGACTACACCGACGAGTTCGACCCGGCGAAGTACGGCATGGCCGACAGCTATGACGAGCAGGGCAACTACATCTTCCCCGAGGGCTTCGACGCCGAGACCAACGAATGGCTCGAAGGATTCGACACCCAGCGCAACGAGTGGGAGGCCCGCTACGCGGAGGCCGAGCGCCGGCACAAGATGCACACCGCGCAGATGGAGAAGTTCGCCGCTGCCGAAGCTGCCGGGCACGCCGACAGCGATCACGCGCCGGCCAACGGTGCGTCCTCGCCGAAGGAGGCGGGTGGCTCGCTGGCCAGCGACGCACAACTGGCCGCGCTGCGCGAAAAGCTCGCCGGTAACGCCTAACCTTCGCCACGGATGCTGCGCATCGGTTTGACCGGTGGCATCGGCGCCGGGAAATCGGCGCTGTCTGCCACATTCGCGGAATGCGGTGGGATCGTCGTCGACGGCGACGTCATTGCTCGAGAGGTCGTCCAGCCGGGCACCGAAGGGTTGGCGTCGCTCGTCGAGGAGTTCGGTGAAGACATCCTGGCCGAGGATGGGTCGCTGGATCGTCCGGCTTTGGCGGCCAAGGCTTTTGCTGACGACGAGTCGCGTCAGAAGCTGAACGCAATCGTTCACCCGTTGGTGGGGCAGCGGCGCGCGGAGATCATCGCGTCGGTGCCGCAGGACGCGGTTGTCGTCGAAGATATTCCGCTGCTGGTGGAATCCGGTATGGCGCCGCTGTTCCCGTTGGTCGTCGTGGTGCACGCCGACGTCGAGCTGCGGGTGCGGCGGCTGGTCGAGCTGCGGGGCATGTCCGAGGACGACGCCCGCGCCAGGATCGCGCTGCAGGCCAACGACGAGCAGCGTCGTGCCGTCGCCGACATCTGGCTGGACAACTCGGGCCGCCAAGAGGATTTGGTCAAGCGGGCCCGTGAGGTCTGGAACGACCGGATCGTGCCGTTCGCGCACAACCTGACCGAGCGACGGTTCGTCCGCGCACCGGCGCAAGTGGTGTCGGCCGATCCGACCTGGCCGGACCAGGCGCGGCGCATCGTCAACCGGCTGGCGACGTCGTGCGGCCATAAGGCGTTGCGCATCGACCACATTGGATCGACAGCGGTTCCGGAGTTCGACGCCAAGGACGTCATCGACATCCAGATCACCGTCGAATCACTGGCCGTGGCCGACGAACTCGGCGAGGCGTTGTTATCGGCCGGCTACCCGCGCATCGAGCACATCGAGCAGGACGACGCCAAGGCCGATGCCCGCAGCACGGTCAGCGACTACGACCACGAGGATGATCCGACGTTGTGGCGCAAGCGAATTCACGCCTCGGCCGACCCTGGTCGTCCGACGAACGTGCATATCAGGGTGGCCGGCTGGCCCAATCAGCAGTTTGCCTTGCTGTTCGTTGACTGGCTGGCCGCCAACCCCGCGGAGCGGGTGAACTACCTGGCCGTCAAACACGAGGCCGAAACGCCCGCGGACCGCGACACGGCGATCTATGTCGAGGCAAAGGAACCGTGGTTCGCCGACGCTTACCGCCGGGCCTGGGAGTGGGCCGATTTCATCGGCTGGCGGCCCTAACCGGGTCTGCTAGTTGGGCAGCGGCGCTCCGCATTGCAGCGCACCGTTATTGGGGTCGGAACTGCCGGGCACCGGCCGGACCATCTGATCGGCCTGGGTGAAAACGTTGTCGTCGACATCGATCTCGCAGTGCACGTTCGCCGCGTACGGGAAATGCAGCACAATCCGCAGGCCGGCTTGAGCAGGATCGGGCAACACGGTGTTGGCCTCGAACGCGTTGCCCGGCATCGACGGAAGGTTCGTGGTGTTCGTCTGGCCACCGTTGGTGATGAAGGTGGCCTGGCTGCCGGTCGTCAGGGCGTCAATCCTGGCTCGGTAGGCGATGTTGTGCAGGTCCGCATGCGCGGTTGCGGGAACCAACTGCGAGCCGATCACGGTCACCACGACCGCCGGCATCCACCTGCGCTTATCGGGGCTCATAGCTGCTGAGATTACGCCCAGCGCGATCCGAGAACCACACGAGTTCCCCGTCAGGACGATTCGGCCAGATCGTCCGGTGTCGGGTCGGGCAGGGCCGATTCGGGTTGGCTCTTAACGGGTTTGCGTCGCGCGTCGACTTCCTCGTCTTTGCGCTTGATCAGCAGCCAGGTTTCGTCTGTGCCCGCACGAATCCTGGTGAGAGTAAAGCCGCCACACAGCTTCTCGCCGTGCAAGCGGAACGAAAGGTAGCCGCGGTCCAGGCATTCCGCCATCTCACGCTCGGTCGCGTTGGCATAGCTGCCGCGGTCCCAGACGGTCATCGGGCCGGCTCCGTACTCGCCTTCGAAGTCGGCGGCGTCCAGCGGATGATCCTCGGTACGGCGCGCCATCCGCCTGTCCTTCGGGTTGGTCGACGGCCCGTCGGCTAACGCCCACGACACGAGCACCCCCTGGATCTCCAGGCGAAAGTCGTAATGGTCGCTGCGGGCCGCGTGATGCTGGATCACGAAGCGGGGCCCGTTCTTGCGGGCGCGGCGTTTACGTCCCAGTCGTCCGTGTGGCTCGGGGCTGTTTCCGGATTGAAGGCCGGACCGTCGTTTGCGCCGGTATTCGCTCAAGGGCATACCGGAGAGTTACCCCGGCGCAGGATCCGAAAACGATCGGGTTGGCCGGCGCCAGGTGAGCTCGATGCCGTTGCCGGCCAGCCAGCGGTGCAGGTCATAGTCGTTTCGGGCCAGACCTTCGACGGCGTGCACGGCGCGACGCACCGCCTGCTCGGCAACTTCGGGAGTCAGCAGGCCCTGGCGCACCGCATCCAGCAGCTCGTCGACATCGGCCAGTCCCGCGCCGGAGCCGGTCCGAACCTCGATGTCGAGGTAGTGGTCCTCGGCGTTCCACACGTCCGGCCCGGGCGTGTATTCGCCCACATCGAGGTAGTAGTCGTGGTCACGTTCATGGCCCGGATTGAAGTGAAACACCGTGGCGCGCAGTCCAAGCGACGGCAGCAGCCAGGATTCCAGGTAGTGGAACTGGGCTCGGCCCGGAGTGGGCCGGGCGACGTAGAGCCCCCACGGGTGCACCGCGTACTCGTCGACCGCCCGGACGATGCCTTTGGGGTCGGTGTTGGTGCGGGCGGCCAGGTCGAACGTTTCGTGCTTCGGCAGATGGATGGTGTCACCTTTCGGAGGATCGCGACGGTCAGCGGCGCAGCCGGATCTTCCACCGGACGAAGCCGAGATAAACCAACGACAGAGCGGCCAGCATGCCCATGTCGAGCAGCCAGGTCTTCAACGTGTGCTGCCAGAACCGGTCCTGGGAGAGCAGCGAATCGGGAACCAGGTGCCGCAGGTCGACCGTCGAGGCGGCCGCGGCGTAACCCCAGCGCGCCGGCATTACGAACGACAGCTGGTCGAGCCCGAGCCGCCCGGTCACCGGGACCATGCCGCCGCACAACACCAACTGCGCCATGACCGCCACCACGAACAGCGGCATGATCTGCTCGGTGGAGCGGACCACCGACGAAATGGCCAGGCCCAGAATGGCCGACGCGACACAGGTCGCCGCGACGGTCGCGAACAGCTCGACGGTTGCCGCCACCGTGCCGTGGCCCATCAGCACGCCGCCGCGCGACGGGGCGCTCTTGCCGATCACCACGATCGCGGTGATGATCGCCGACTGCACGATCGCGAACCCGCAATAGACCGCCGTCTTGGCGAGCAGATACGCCGTCGTGGACAGCCCGACCGCTTGCTCGCGCTGGAAGATGGCGCGTTCACCGACCAGGTCGCGGATCGTCAGCGCGGTACCCATGAACGCCGCGGCGGGCATCAGCAGCGCCAGTATCTGGGCGGCTTCGTCGGGCGTGCCCGCGTTCGGGCCGGGCAGGTGGAACCCGTTCGAGCCCGGCACCGTCAGCGACAGCGACCCCAGGATGAACGGCAACAGTGCCAGGAAGATGAAGTACGCGCGGTCCGCGACGACCAGACGAATCTGTCGGCGGGCGATCGTCGAGATCTGGCGCCGCACGCTGGTGTGGACCGGTTCACCCAGTTCGTCGGGCTCATCGTCCATGGCCGCCAACGGTTTCTGCGGCCGCCGCTGCGCCTCGCTTCGTTCCAGAAAGCGCCGGTTGGCTTCCTCGGGGTCGGCGCCCACCTTGGTGAAGATCTTGGCCCAGTTGCTGGTGCCCATTGCCGTACCGATCTGGTCCGGCGGGCCGCAGTAGGCCGTCTTGCCGCCCGGCGCCACCAACAGCAACTGGTCGCACAGTTCGAGGTAGGACAGCATGTGCGTCACCACGATCACCACGCGGCCGGCATCGGCCAACTGACGCAGCATCATCATGACCTGGTGGTCGAGGGCGGGATCCAGGCCCGACGTCGGCTCGTCCAGGATCAGCAGCGACGGGCCGGTCAGCAGTTCCAGCGCCACCGAGGCGCGTTTGCGCTGGCCGCCGGAGAGCTTGTCGACGCGGGTTTCCGCGTGCTTGGTCAGGTCGAGTTCCTCGAGCACCTGGGTGACGACCTTGGCACGGTCGGCTTTGCTGGTGTCGGGTGGCAGCCGAAGTTCGGCGGCATAGCCCAGCGCTTGGTTGACAGTCAGCTGGCGGTGCACGACGTCGTCTTGCGGGACCATGCCTATCCTGCTGCGCAGCGAGGCGTACTCGGAGTGAATGTTGTGACCCTCGAAGGTGACTGAGCCGGAGCTGGGAGTGGTGTATCCGGCGACCAGCCGGGCCAGGGTGCTCTTCCCGGCGCCTGATCCGCCGATGACGGCGGTCAATGTCCCGGGGCGCGCGGTCAGCGAGATGTTGTCCAGCAGTTGTTTGCCATTGTCGACCACGTACTTGACGTCGCGCACCTCCAGGCCGCCGGCTCGGGTGGCGGCTTCGCTGAGTTTGATCAGCGTGCCGTCGCGGACGACCAGGTCGACGTTGCCGATGGTGACCACGTCGTCGTCGCTCAAGATCGCCGATCCGACCCGGGTGCCGTTGACGAACGTTCCGTTGATGCTGTTGTCCCGGACCTCCAAGCCCAGCGGCGTGGGAATCAACGTCGCGTGCTGGCGCGAGGCCAGGACGTCGGCGACGACGATGTCGTTCTCGGGGGCCCGGCCGATCGTCATGGCGCCAACGGTGCCCGCGGCCGACGAGGCGCGCGGTGAGAGCAACTTCACAAAACGTGTGGCGAGGTTCGACACGTCGGCCGTCTTGGCGTCGATCACGGTCGATTCGGCGCGCGGCGGGGAGTCCGCCTCGCCCAGCGACCCGGCGTTGACGACGGTCAACTCCTCGGGCGGTGTCGCGCGCGGCGGCATCCGTGGTGGCGCCTTGCGCGGCTGCGTGCCGGGATGCCTTGGCGGGCCAGGCATTTGAGGCTGCCGCGGTGGCATGCGGGGCGCCGGGTGGGGGCCGCTGCGCTGCTGGCTCCCGGCCTGCCGCGGCAGCGGTGGGAGCGGCTGCGCGGGCGTCGTGGGCTGGTCCGGAATCGCGGACCAGGCGATGGTCGGTGGCCCGGAATCCGGCGTCGACCTCGGTTGGGACGGCCCGCTGATCTGACCCTGTTGCGGTCCGATGACGAAGGTCAGCCGCGGGCCCTGGGGATTTCCGACGTTAATGCTCTGACCGTCGTGGATGTCGATGACCGGCATCCGGTAGCCGTTGACGTAAGTCCCGTTCAGCGAGCCGTTGTCGATGGCCAGCCAGCGGCCTTGGTCGAAGCGCAGGATCAGGTGTGCACGTGATATCCGCGGGTCGGCGATGCGCAGGTCTGCGTGCTGATCTCGGCCGACGGTCACCTCGTTACCTGCGGCGAAGGTTCTTTGAGACCCGTCGTGCCGAATTGTCAGGACAGGAGGGGCGGGTCGACTCACTACTCAAGTATCGGTCCGCCGAGTCAGTGCCTTCCATTGGACTCGCCTGTGACTTGCCTTTGTTTCTATTCGGCGGCTTCATAGCTGGTTCATAGCGTCCAGCAGCCTTCCGCCTATGCACATCCGGCATGATTCGAACCGGAGGGGTCAGAGGGGGATCTGTCCGAACTTCAAACCGCCAACGCGACAAGATTTGGCGTGCCGGGACAACGCAATGAGGCGCCCCGTAGTGCGAGCTACCGCGCGGTACCGCGCCGTGCTGACACGCGCACGAATGCCGACACACGAGGGGGCAATCACACATGGATGAGCTGAAGCGCCCAACCAGGCGCCTCGGCAGCGGCCGGCGGCTGCTGACTAATCCGCGACTGGCCCGAGAAGCGCTGCGCGCGGGGTTTCAATCGCTTCCTTCAGCGACCGTCGCACATCTGTTTCGCCGTGTCCCACCGGTCAATTCGGCTCCGAGCGTCGAAACCCCGCAAGGCCTGGCCGACGAGCAGCGCAGCGAGGCCAGCGGATCGCGCCTGGCGATGGCCAACGGCGCGTCCTTCGCGGGCTACACCATCCTGCGGCCGCTGGGCGCGGGCGGGATGGCCGAGGTTTATCTGGCTTTGCATCCCCGGCTGCCGCGTCGCGACGTGATCAAAGTCCTCGCCGAGGCCGTCACCGCGGATAGCGAGTTCCGCGAAAGGTTCAACCGGGAGGCCGATCTCGCCGCCACGCTGTGGCACCCGCACATCGTCGGCGTCCACGACCGCGGAGAATTCGACGGCCAGCTGTGGATCTCGATGGACTACGTCGAGGGCACCGACGCGTCCCGGCTGGTGAAAGAGCGCTACCAAGACGGGATGCCGATCGGTCAGGTGTGTGCCATTCTCGAAGCCGTTGCGGGCGCACTCGATTACGCGCACGATCGCGGCCTCCTGCATCGCGATGTCAAACCCGCCAACATCCTGCTCACTCATCCCGGTGACGATGATCAGCGAATCCTGTTGGCGGACTTCGGTGTAGCGCGACACCTGGGCAACATCAGCGGGATCACCGAGACCAATGTCGCCGTCGGGACGGTCGCGTACGCGGCGCCCGAGCAGCTGACCGGATCCAACATCGACCGCCGCGCGGATCAATATGCATTGGCCGCCACGGCATTTCACCTACTCACCGGCGCTCCACCGTTCCAGCATTCCAACCCGATCGCGGTGATCAGCCAGCATCTGCACGAGGATCCGCCCCGGCTCAGCGACTACCGCCCCGACTTGGCGCACCTCGACGACGTGTTCTTCAAAGCCCTTGGCAAGCAACCCGCGGAGCGGTTCGAGCGGTGTCGTGCGCTGGCCGCCGCCGTCGCTGAGCGGGTCGCGGCTGTGGCGGAGACGCAGACCGGTGGCGCCGCGATCGCGCCACACCGGCGCCGCGGAGCTCGCGGTCTGGTGGCGGCGGCCAAAGACCGGTTCTCGTCCAGGGTCCGGTGGTCGGCCGCACTGGTGTGTGCGGTGCTCGTCGCCGTCGCGGCGACCTGGTCGACGCTGTATTCGTTCCAGCCGGCAAGTCCGCAACCCAACCCCACGCTGGCTTCGAGGCCGTCCGCGCCGGCCGCAAGTGCCGCGCCCAGGCCCGGCGGACCGGTCCTCAACGGCAGCTATCAGTTGACCTACGACCGGACCAAGCGGACCACCAACGGCGTCGCGATCCGGCACGACGGCTCCGACACCAACTGGTGGGCGTTCCGTTCGGCATGCACCACCGACGGATGCGCGGCCACCGGTACCAAGCTGGACGACACCAATCACCAAGTGGCCAGCACCGCCGACGGCGGCGAAACCGACACTCTGCGTTACGTCGGCGGGTATTGGCAGGGTGCGCCGCAACAGAAGCGGGTCGGCTGCCGCCAACCCAATGGGCAGGTCAGGGCGACTCAGCAGGAGACCGTCGCGTGGTCGTTGGCGCCCCAGCCGGACGGCACACTGCGGGGCACCGAAACCGAAACCGTGCTGAGCAACGAGTGCGCGGCGCAAGGTGCCGTGGTGCGGCTGCCCGTCGTGGCCACCCGGGTCGGCGACGCGCCGGCGGGGGTGACCTTGGGCGATCCCAACCAGGTGATAAGCACCTCGACCACACCGGCGCACCCGGCACCGGCCGTCGTCGGCGGGTTGTGCACCGACGTCGACAAACTCGCCTACGACCCGACCAGCAACCAGCAGGTCGTGTGTGAAGGCAACACGTGGGACAAAGCGCCGATCGCGACGGGCGTGCATGCCGCGGGCAGCTCGTGCGACCTGCCCGACGTCCCGGCGTTCGCCACGTCCACCTCGAACGACGGCTACCTGCTGCAATGCGATCCGGTGACCCGGATGTGGACCCGGCACTGACCGGGGTCGTGACGAACGCGCATCGATGGGCGACTTTGGAACTCGATATCGCCGGCGATATCGAGTCTGCGGACCGAGTGCTGCGTTCCCGCGGGGTACCCGTGTGGCGGATGTGGTTGCGACCAGCGCCTGCCCGGCCGGCATCGGGGCGCTTGTCGGTGCGCGCCTCTACCCTGGTGGCATGGCTTTCGCCACCGAACATCCAGTCGTCGCGCATTCGGAGTACCGCGCGGTTGAGCAGGTCATGCGCGCCGGCGGCCAGTTCGAGGTGGTCAGCCCGCATGATCCTGCCGGTGACCAGCCGGGCGCCATCAACGACCTCGAGCGGCGGATCTTGGCGGGGGAGCGCGATGTCGTGCTGCTCGGGGCGACCGGCACCGGAAAGTCGGCCACCACCGCCTGGCTGATCGAGCGGCTGCAGCGGCCCACATTGGTGATGGCCCCGAATAAGACCTTGGCCGCCCAGCTTGCCAACGAACTGCGAGAGATGTTGCCGCACAACGCAGTCGAGTACTTCGTCTCGTACTACGACTACTACCAGCCGGAGGCGTACATCGCGCAGACCGACACCTACATCGAAAAGGACAGCTCGATCAACGACGATGTGGAGCGGCTGCGGCACTCCGCGACCTCGTCCCTGTTGTCCCGTCGCGATGTGGTGGTGGTGGCCTCGGTGTCCTGCATCTACGGCCTGGGCACGCCGCAGTCCTACCTGGACCGCTCGGTCGAGTTGCGGGTCGGCACGGAAGTGCCGCGCGACGGGTTGCTGCGGTTGCTGGTCGACGTGCAGTACACCCGCAACGACCTGTCCTTCACCCGCGGCTCGTTCCGGGTGCGCGGCGACACCGTGGAGATCATTCCGTCGTACGAAGAGCTCGCGGTGCGTATCGAGTTCTTCGGCGACGAGATCGAGGCGTTGTACTACCTGCACCCACTGACCGGTGAGGTGGTCCGGCAGGTCGACTCGCTGCGGATCTTCCCGGCCACCCACTATGTCGCCGGACCCGAGCGGATGGCGCAGGCAATCTCGACCATCGAGGAAGAGCTCGCCGAGCGGCTCGCCGAATTCGAGAGCCAGGGCAAGCTGCTGGAAGCCCAGCGGCTGCGGATGCGCACCAACTACGACATCGAGATGATGCGCCAGGTCGGCTTCTGCTCGGGCATCGAGAATTATTCGCGGCACATCGACGGCCGGGGACCCGGTTCGCCGCCGGCGACGCTGCTGGACTACTTCCCCGAGGACTTCCTGCTGGTCATCGACGAGTCGCACGTGACCGTGCCGCAGATCGGCGGTATGTACGAGGGCGACATGTCGCGTAAGCGCAACCTCGTCGATTTCGGGTTCCGGCTGCCGTCGGCGTGCGACAACCGCCCGCTGACCTGGGAAGAGTTCGCCGACCGGATCGGGCAGACGGTGTACCTGTCGGCCACCCCCGGCCCCTACGAGCTCAGCCAGGCCGCCGGGGAGTTCGTCGAGCAGGTGATCCGCCCCACCGGGCTGGTCGACCCGAAGGTCGTGGTCAAGCCGACCAAGGGGCAAATCGACGACCTGATCGCGGAGATCCGCAAACGGGCCGAGGCCGACGAGCGGGTGCTGGTGACGACCCTGACCAAGAAGATGGCCGAGGACCTCACCGACTACCTGTTGGAGATGGGAATCCGGGTGCGCTACCTGCACTCCGAGGTCGACACGCTGCGCCGGGTGGAACTGCTGCGCCAGCTGCGTCTCGGCGACTACGACGTGCTCGTCGGCATCAACCTGCTCCGCGAGGGCCTCGACCTGCCCGAGGTATCGCTGGTGTCGATCCTCGATGCCGATAAGGAAGGCTTCCTGCGGTCGTCGCGCAGCCTCATCCAGACCATCGGCCGCGCCGCACGCAACGTCTCCGGCGAAGTGCACATGTACGCCGACAAGATGACCGATTCGATGAAAGAGGCCATCGACGAGACCGAACGGCGACGCGAAAAGCAGGTCGCCTACAACGAGGCCAACGGCATCGACCCGCAGCCGCTGCGCAAGAAGATCGCCGACATCCTCGATCAGGTCTATCGCGAGGCGGACGACTCCGAAAACGTTCAGATCGGGGGATCGGGGCGCAACGCCTCGCGCGGCCGGCGCGCACAGGGCGAGCCCGGTCGCGCCGTCAGCGCCGGCATCATCGAGGGGCGCGACACCGCCAGCATGCCGCGCGCCGAACTGGCCGACCTGATCAAAGATCTCACCGCGCAGATGATGGCTGCCGCCCGCGACTTGCAATTCGAACTGGCCGCGCGGTTCCGCGACGAAATCGCCGACCTCAAAAAGGAATTGCGCGGAATGGACGCTGCCGGTCTGAAGTGACGCGCGGCACCTCATACGGTGTAGGGGTGACGAAGACGGGAAGCGACACCGGCAGTTGGCGCGAACTGCTGGGCAGCTACCTGGGAACGTCCACCATCCTGGCCGGTGGTGTTCTGCTCTACGCCACCAACGAATTTCTGACCACCAGCCTGCTCCCGAGCACGGTCGCCGAAATCGGCGGCGCCCGCCTGTATGCGTGGGTGATCACTCTGTATCTGGTGGGGTCGGTGGTTGCGGCGGCCACGGTGAACACCTTGCGACTGCGCATAGGTGCGCGCTCCTCATTCCTCTGGGGCCTGGCCGTCTTCGGCATCGCGAGCATCGTGTGCGCGCTCGCGCCGAACATGGAGGTGTTGATAGCCGGACGTGCCCTGCAAGGGGTGGCCGGCGGGCTGCTGGCCGGCCTGGGCTACGCGCTCATCAATACTGCCCTCCCGCGTTCGCTGTGGACCCGTGGCTCCGCGCTGGTGTCGGCGATGTGGGGGGTCGCGACCTTGGTCGGGCCCGCGATAGGCGGCCTTTTCGCGCAGTTTGGGTTGTGGCGGTGGGCATTTGGTGCGATGGCCATTCTCACCGCACTGATGGCCCTGTTGGTGCCGATGGCACTCACCAACCGCGACGTCGCCCCCGGCGAGGGGACGGCGACTCCGATTAACAAGGTGCCGGTGCGGTCGCTCGTGTTGATGGGCGCCGCCGCCCTGGCGGTCAGCGTTGCGGAGTTGCCGCGCAACGTCTTCGCAACCGTGGGGCTCCTAATCGCCGGTGCGTTGCTGATCGGCGCATTCGTGTTCGTCGACTGGCGGATGCACGCAGCGGTGTTGCCGCCCAGCGTATTTGGCCGCGGACCGTTGAAATGGATCTACCTGGCGATGGCGGTGCAGATGGGCGCCGTGATGGTCGACACTTACGTGCCGTTGTTCGGTCAGCGGTTGGCGCACCTGACACCGGTCGCGGCGGGATTTCTGGGTGCGGCGTTGGCACTGGGTTGGACGATCGCCGAGATCTCCAGCGCATCGCTGAGCGACCCACGCGTTGTCGGCCGGGTGATCGCGGCAGCGCCGTTGGTGATGGCGTCGGGCCTGGTCTTGGCCGCAGCAACACAGCGCGCTGACGCGTCAATCGGGGTCGTTCTGCTATGGGCGGCCGGACTCCTGGTCGCCGGAATCGGTATCGGGATGACCTGGCCACATCTTTCGATGCGCGCCATGGACTCGGTCGACGACCCGTCCGAGGGTGGCGCGGCGGCCGCGGCGATCAATACCGTCCAATTGATCTCCGCGGCCTTCGGTGCCGGGCTGGCGGGCGTGGTGGTCAACAACGCGCAGGGTGGGGACGTGGCGGCGGCTCGCTGGTTGTATCTGGTTTTCGCGGTGCTGGCCGTGAGCGGCGTCTTGGCGTCGTATCGCGCGGTTCGCGCTAAGGGCTGACCTACTCCACGTCATCCTCGCTATTTTCACTCTCGTCAGCGCGTCGATTTGACGACCTGCGAGTAGTGGAATTGCCAACGCTCGACTATGTGGAAGCCGAGATAGCCCGGGAATCGATACGCGGGGGCGCGGCCGAATGCGCCCGGCGGCAATGATTGCCCGACTTGATGATCGGGGAACGATTTGTCGTAGCTGGTGATGGTCCACAGCGTGGTGCACTTGTTGATCTTGGCCGTCGTCAGCCACACCGCGACGTGACCGTCCCACAGCGAACCGACTTTCGGGCCGTACACGCCGCGTTCGACGTCGATCAGCGGGCGAAACGCCGCCGGTCGAGTGGCGAGCACGGCACGAATGGGGCCGGGCCGCCAGGGCACCGTGTTATCCGCCAGCAAGCAGTCGCCTGGTGCGGCGTGCGAGCTGATCACGTCGGCCACCTGGCTGTAGTCCCAGCCTTCCTTGGCATACGGCCAGCGCTGCACGAACAGGTAGTTGGGGACCGCGGCCGCCGCGAAAAGCACCACCAGACCAGTGATCAGCCACGGCCGGCGCGCGACGGTGACGATGCAGATCGCCAACAGGACGGCCATCGCTGGGGTGGTCAGAATCAGGTACCGCGGAAAGTACATCGGCTCGCCGATCGCCGAATACAGCACGACGGCGGCGGTGGGCAGCACGACCCACCCGACGCAGATGATCAGGAGGCGGCGCATATCGCCCAACGGGGCCGGCGCGCCGATCAGCCGGGCGACGATCGCGGCCACCATGGTGACCGCGCTGAGCACCGCGAACGGAACGCTGTGGTCGAAATACTGTCGCTGGGTGATGTCGAAGGCGTAGTGCCAGCTGACCGGGAAAAGCCAGTTGACCTGGAATGCCTGACCATGCGCGAACACGATGAACGGCGTCATGGCGCCCAGCGCGACGGCCGTGCTGGCCGCCCACCAGATAACCGGGGACTTCCGGGATCCCTTGGGCGTCAGCAGTGCCAGCGTCGCCGCGTAGACCAGGACCAGCAGGACCAGGTTGAGGCTCAGCAGAATCGACACCATCAGCGCCACGGCGTAGCCCACCCACAGCCAGGGTCGATTGCGCCGCACCGCGACGAGGAACAAGACGGTCAGCCAGATGGCCGCGGCCACCGAAAGGGCATACGAGCGGGCTTCGATACCCGCCCAAGTGGTGCGCGGCAGGATCGCGAAGACGACGCCCGCGCACACCGCGGTGCCGCGTCCCGGTGCGAATTGCCTGGTGAACACGACGACACCGGCGGCGGCAGCTCCGATCGCCAGCGCACTGGGAGCCCGCGACCAGAACTCGGTCGGCGGAAAGATCGCGAACCAGCCGTGCATCAGCAGGTAGTACAGGCCGTGCACGGCGTCGATATGGCCCAGCAGCCGCCACAGTTCGGGCAGAGTTCGGCTCGCCGCTGCCGAAATCGTCGCACCTTCGTCGAACCACAGCGAAGGCCGGCAGGCCCAGGCGCCGCTGATCAGGGCTGCCAGGACGGCGATCACCCACGGGTCGACTAACCTCCCACGCGCGCGTGCGGACCCGGATGCGGCGATGACATCCGGGGAGCCCTGCTCGAGCGTGGGCGCAGCCATGATGCTTGTCACTGTAAGGCGCACCTGATCGACCTGGTCACCAGCAGTCCGGCGGTGGGATGGAAACGGGCCATACTCGGCCCGACGCGCTCGTTCGCGGCGTGCGTAGTTCGTGGAAAGCGCCGCAATGCAAGGCCTTCGGGCCTGGGTAGGGGCGCTCCATGGCCTCATTATCTTCGAATGGCGTCCGTTACCGCAGCGTGGCGACGTAATGGAGGGTTGCGCCACACCCTAGCTGTGTGGTTAATCTGACCCATCTAGATCGGACAACGCGCTACTGTCTTGGGGTTGGCCTGGCAAACGACACTGGGAGGGTAAATGTCCGCTTATCGGACCGTGGTGGTCGGCACTGACGGCTCGGACTCATCATTGCGTGCCGTCGAACGGGCGGCCGCCATCACTGGGGCCGACGCCAAGCTGATCATCGCGTCGGCGTACCTGCCTCAGCATCAGGATGGCCGGGCCGCCGACGTCCTGAAGGACGAAAGCTACAAGGTGTCGGGCACGGCCCCGATTTACGCGATCTTGCAGGACGCAAAAGAGCGGGCGCACAAGGCCGGTGCGAAAGACGTCGAGGAGCGCCCAATCGAGGGTGCGCCCGTTGACGCCCTGGTCAGCCTCGCCGAAGAAGTGAAAGCCGACCTGCTGGTCGTCGGTAACGTCGGTCTGAGCACGATCGCGGGCCGCTTGTTGGGCTCGGTGCCGGCCAACGTCTCACGTCGGGCCAAGGTCGACGTGTTGATCGTGCACACCACGACCTAACGGACACCTTTTCGCTTTTGCGCGGTTCCTCTGGCCCACAGGAGCCGAAGCCGGCGGCTACCAGCCCCGCTCGCGCCATTCGTTCAGATGCGGGCGTTCAGTACCCAGCACGGTGTCGTCGCCGTGGCCGGGATAAATGACGGTGGAATCCGCGTAGACCTCGAACACCCGGCTGGTGACGTCGTTGAGCAGCTGGGTGAAGTCACCCGGCTGCCACGTCTTGCCCACCCCGCCGGGGAAGAGGCAGTCGCCGGTGAACAACTGCGTGACGCCGCCCGTCGCCGGCCCGTCCAGGGCAAGCGCGATCGATCCGGGGGTGTGCCCGCGCAGGTGGATGACGTCGAAGGTCAGCTCGCCGATCTGCACGGTGTCGCCGTTGGCCAGCAAGCGGTCTGGTTTGACCGGCAGCGGTTCGGCGTCGACCTCGTGGGACGCGGTCGGCGCCCCCGTGGCGGCGGCCACGGCTTCCAGCGCCTGCCAGTGGTCGAAGTGCTGATGGCTGGTCACGATCAGCGTCACGTTTGGCGCGTACCGTTGGACCAGGTCGATCAGAATGTCGGCGTCGTTGGCCGCATCGATCAGAAGTGTTTCCCCGGTCTCCGAACATGTCACCAGGTAGGCGTTGTTGTCCATTGGACCCACGGACGCCTTGACGATCGTCGCCCCGGGCAGGGTGCGGCGGGCGGCGTTACCAGGGTCGACGTGTCCGGTGTAGTTGTCGCTGAGCTTGTCCGGGGCTGTCATAGCGGCCACGTTACTGGTCGACGGGCAGGGATGGGTGCCTTGTCGGTGGGGGCACCTAGCATGGAATGCGCCGTGCGCAGTAACCGCCGTTAGGCGAGCAAAAGTTGCCAGATAGTTTCGGAGAGGGGCAGCGTGGCTGACCGCCTGATCGTCAAGGGTGCCCGTGAGCACAACCTGCGCGGTGTCGATCTCGACCTGCCGCGCGACTCGTTGATCGTCTTCACCGGGCTATCCGGATCGGGCAAGTCGTCGCTGGCCTTCGACACGATCTTCGCCGAGGGTCAGCGCCGCTACGTGGAGTCCCTCTCGGCGTACGCGCGCCAGTTCCTGGGCCAGATGGACAAGCCGGACGTCGACTTCATCGAAGGTCTTTCGCCGGCGGTGTCCATCGACCAGAAATCGACGAACCGCAACCCGCGATCGACGGTCGGCACCATCACCGAGGTGTACGACTACCTGCGGTTGCTGTATGCCCGCGCGGGCACGCCGCACTGCCCGGTCTGTGGCGAGCGGATCGCCCGTCAGACACCGCAGCAAATCGTCGACCAGGTGCTGGCCATGGCCGAGGGCACCCGGTTCCTGGTGCTCGCTCCCGTGGTGCGCACCCGAAAGGGCGAGTTCGCCGACTTGTTCGACAAGCTCAACGCGCAGGGCTACAGCCGGGTGCGGGTCGACGGTGTGGTGCATCCGCTGGCCGACCCGCCGAAGCTGAAAAAGCAGGAGAAGCACGACATTGAGGTGGTGGTGGATCGCCTCACCGTCAAGGTGGCCGCCAAGCAGCGCCTCACCGACTCCGTGGAAACCGCGCTGAACCTGGCCGACGGCATCGTGGTGCTGGAATTCCCCGACGACCGCTTGCCTAGTGGAGAAGAGCACGACCACCCGCGCGAGCAGCGGTTCTCCGAGAAACTGGCCTGCCCCAACGGGCACCCGCTGGCGGTCGACGACCTGGAACCGCGCTCGTTCTCGTTCAACTCGCCCTACGGCGCCTGCCCCGAATGCGTCGGCTTGGGAATCCGCAAAGAGGTCGACCCCGATCTGGTGGTGCCCGATCCGGAGCGCACCCTGGCCGAAGGCGCGGTGGCGCCGTGGTCGACGGGGCATACCGCCGAGTACTTCACCCGGATGATGGCCGGACTCGGCGAGGAGCTGGGATTCGACGTCGACACGCCATGGCGCAAGCTTCCGGCCAAGGCCCGCAAGGCGATTCTCGAGGGCTCCGATCATCAGGTGCACGTGCGGTACCGCAACCGGTACGGCCGAACCCGTTCGTACTACGCCGATTTCGAAGGCGTGCTGGCGTTTCTGCAGCGCAAGATGGAGCAGACCGAGTCCGAGCAGATGAAGGAGCGCTACGAGGGCTTCATGCGTGACGTGCCCTGCCCGGTGTGTGAGGGGACGCGGCTCAAGCCCGAGATTCTGGCGGTGTCGCTGGCCGCGGGAAACCGGGGCGCGAAGTCCATCGCCGAAGTGTGCGAGCTGTCCATCTCGGACTGTGCCGATTTCCTCAACGCGCTCACCTTGGGCGTGCGCGAGCAGGCGATCGCGGGGCAGGTGCTCAAGGAAATCCAGTCGCGGCTCGGGTTTTTGCTCGACGTGGGGCTGGAGTACCTGTCGCTGTCCCGGGCGGCCGCCACGCTGTCCGGCGGTGAGGCGCAACGCATTCGGCTGGCCACCCAGATCGGCTCCGGCCTGGTGGGCGTGCTCTACGTGCTCGATGAACCTTCGATCGGTCTACACCAGCGCGACAACCGTCGCCTGATCGAAACCCTCACGCGGTTAAGGGCTTTGGGTAACACACTGATCGTCGTCGAGCATGACGAGGACACGATCGCGCACGCCGACTGGATCGTCGACATCGGCCCGGGCGCCGGTGAGCACGGCGGCCAAATCGTGCACAGCGGTACCTATCAGGAGCTGCTGAGCAACCAGGACTCGATCACCGGCGCCTACCTGTCGGGCCGGGAAAGCATTGCCACGCCTACGCATCGGCGTCGCGTCGACCGCAAGCGTCAGCTCACCGTCGTCGGTGCCCGCGAGCACAACCTGCGCGACATCGACGTGTCGTTCCCGCTCGGTGTGTTGACCTCGGTGACCGGTGTCTCCGGTTCCGGCAAATCGACTCTGGTCAACGACATCCTGGCGGCCGTACTGGCCAACCGGCTCAACGGCGCTCGGCAGGTTCCGGGCCGGCACACCCGGGTCACCGGGCTGGACCATCTGGACAAGCTGGTTCGGGTGGACCAGTCGCCGATCGGCCGCACGCCGCGATCCAATCCGGCAACCTACACCGGAGTGTTCGACAAGATCCGCACCCTGTTCGCCGCGACCACCGAGGCGAAAGTCCGTGGCTACCAACCCGGTCGATTCTCGTTCAACGTCAAAGGCGGTCGCTGCGAAGCGTGCACCGGCGACGGCACGATCAAGATCGAGATGAACTTCTTGCCCGACGTGTATGTGCCGTGCGAGGTGTGTCAGGGCGCCCGGTACAACCGGGAAACCCTGGAGGTGCACTACAAAGGCAAGACCATCTCCGAAGTGCTGGACATGTCGATCGAGGAAGCGGCGGAGTTCTTCGAACCGATCAGCGGTATCCACCGCTACCTGCGTACGCTGGTCGATGTCGGCCTCGGCTATGTCCGGCTGGGTCAGCCCGCGCCGACCCTGTCCGGGGGCGAGGCACAGCGGGTCAAGCTGGCGTCCGAACTGCAGAAGCGTTCGACCGGGCGCACCGTCTACATCCTCGACGAGCCGACCACCGGGTTGCACTTCGACGACATCCGCAAGCTGCTCAGTGTGATCAACGGTCTTGTCGACAAAGGCAATACGGTCATCGTGATCGAGCACAACCTGGATGTGATCAAAACGGCGGACTGGATCGTCGACATGGGCCCGGAGGGTGGCGCCGAAGGCGGAACCGTTGTCGCCGAAGGCACTCCGGAGGATGTCGCCGCGGTGCCGGAAAGCTACACCGGGAAATTTCTCGCCGAGGTCGTCGGGCGCAGCACCCCCTCCGCCAGTACGTCGTCGCGACCGCGCCGGCGGCGCAAGGTCAGCGCCTAAGCCCCCGGCGCACCGTCCGCGGCGGCTAGCAACTCGTGAAAAGCCTCCTGCATGCATTCGGCATACCTGGCCGGGTCCGGCAACGCGTCGCGATCCGCAGTGGCGCTTATCGACAACGTCCCGTTGTAGCTGGCAACGACGTGGATCAGGTTCAAGCCGCCCATCAGGGGTCCAAGACCGGCGGCGCGGACGAGTCGGGCACCGCTGAAGAAGAGCGGTTCGGTGGGGCCCGGAACATTGGTTACCGTCGTGTTGGCGATCGTCGGGCCAGAGAACGGAAGCGCGCCGGCGGCCTTTGCCGTCATCCCGAGCAGTGAAGTCGGCACGGTGCCAATCAATTCGAGGACCTGGGTGGTGGTCGCCGATTCGGACCCGGTACGGCTTCCCCCGGTAGCTTCGGCGATCGCGGTGAGCCGCTTGAGCGGATCGGCGATATCGGTACCGAGCGTTTGCAGCCGGCCGGACAACGCATTTCCCTTGCTGGTCGTGTCGCCTGCCTTACGGAGCGACATCGGGCATGCCGCGACGAGTGATTCGTCGGGAAGCTCGCCGTGGCCGTCCAGATACGCGCGAAGTGCGCCGCCGACGTAGGCCAGTGCCACATCATTGATCGTCGAGCCGGGCACGCTGGCCTTGATCCGTTTGAAGTCGGCGAGATCGTGAAACCGGGCCTCAAATACCCGGTGTGGCGACACGGTCTGGTTGAAACGGGTCTTCGGTGGGAAAGAAGGCACACCGCCGCGCGCGGCAGTGCGCACGACGCCTCCGATCAGCTTGCCCGGCAGGCCGGCCAGGCCGCGTACTGCCTTCGGGGTGCTGGAGGCGAGAATGCTGCTGGCCCGCAACGGGTGCAGCGCCGCGTTGATCGCCGTGCGCGAGAGTAGTTCTGCGGTCGAGGGAAGCGGGCCCGGCTGCCAGGGGCCGTCTGGTCCCGCGGGGCGGGGACTGTCAGCGGCAAGGTCATGCAATGCGGCGATCATCTGAACGCTCGCCATCCCGTCGACCGCGCAGTGGTGCAATTTCAACGCCATTGCGAACGAGCCCTTCGGTACCCCCGGGACGGAATTCAGCCCCTCGATGACGGTGATTTCCCAGGGCGGGCGGCGCAGGTCGATCTGCCGGGCATGGAGCCGCGCGATCTGGATGCAGAGTTGTCGCCAGTCGCCGGGCTGCGGCAGCCCGATATGGCGGACGTGATATTCCAGATCGAAGTTCGGGTCGTCCACCCAGTAGGGCCTGTGCAAACCACCGGGCAGCTCGATCAACCGCCGTCGGAAGACGTCCGCGAGATGCAGCCGGGCGTCGAGTTCCTCCAGGATCCCCTTGAAGGTCACCTTGCCGCCCGGGGCGGTCGACGGGTCATAGATCAGCAGCAACTGAATCTGTAGCGGCGTCGCCGGCGTCTCCGCCCGCAACATCATGTCGTCGGTCCAACTCAGTTGCCGCATTCGCGCCCCCTCGCGCTAGCTCCTGCGGCCAGCGTAGGCCGGTCATCTTGCTTCCGAGGAATTCATGTCCGGGCGGCGGCAGCATGCGCATAACCGCATGTCTTGCGGCTCATGTAGCGTCTGAGGTCAACCAACGCCCAGGGGGGTGCCGCAGGTGCTCGACCAGATGCTTCAGCCGTCTGTCGGACCAGCACGTTCGGGAAAGGGACCGGTGCTGCGCATCGCCCTGCCGCCCAACATAGGTGGCTTGGTGCCGCGGTTCTGCTGTGCCAATTGAGACTTTCTCGCTCGGCTGAGCTCGCGTCCATTCTTGTCTCGCGTGCGCAACGAACCACCCAAATAGATCGGACGTTACCCATAATGCTGCGGTTGGCGAACCTTCCGGCGCGAACGCGCCGCGCCACGGCGCGCGAATTGCGTTGAGCGCCGATGGCCATCACTGATGTTCCCGAATATGCCCATCTGAGCGATAAGGACCTCGACGAGTTCGCGGCGGCGTTGGACACGATCCGTTGCGACATCGAGTCTTCGCGCGGTGCCGAAGATCGGGCATACATCAAGCGCGCCATCGCTTTTCACCGAATTCTCGAGGTCGCGGCAAGGCTTGTCATCGGCGCCGGCAAAGGCAAATTCAGCTGGGCCGTGGGGACCTCCGCTCTGGCCGCCGCCAAGTGCATCGAGAACATGGAACTCGGCCATAACATCAGTCACGGTCAATGGGATTGGATGAACGATCCGGAAATCCACTCCAGCACCTGGGAATGGGATATGGCCGGTCTGACATCCCAATGGCAGAACTCCCATAACTACAAGCACCACGTCTTCGCGAACGTCGTCGGCGTAGACGACGACCTCGGCTTCGGCATCCTGCGGGTGACTCGAGACGAAAACTGGCGGCCGAGCGCCTTGATGCAGCCGTTGCGTGCGGGGTTGCTGGCGCTGTTATTCGAGTGGGGCGTCGCCCTGCACTGCTTGTATTCGGTGCAGGAGCGCGAGACGACGGACGCCGGTAAAGCTGCGCACAAAACAGCGCTTCTCCGCAAGATCGCGCGGCAGGTCGGCAAGGACTATGTGCTGTTTCCCGCGCTGAGTCGCCGACGGTGGCGGCGCACATTGGGAGCCAACATCGTGGCCAATGGGCTGCGCAATATATGGGCGTACGTTGTCATCGTCTGCGGCCACTTCACCGACGGAGCGGAAAAGTTCACCCCGTCAGCACTGGAGGGCGAGACGAAGCCCGAATGGTATCTGCGGCAAATGCTGGGTACCGCGAACTTCCGGGCCGGGACGGTGATGGCGTTCATGAGCGGAAACCTCTGCTACCAAATCGAACACCACATCTTCCCTGATCTGCCGAGCAATCGGTACCCCGAGATCGCGGAGCGGGTGCGCGCTTTGTGTGCCACCTATGACTTGCCGTACACGACCGGCCCGTTGCATCGCCAGTACCTGCTGACCGTGCGCACGATTTGCAAACTGGCGCTGCCGGACCGGTTTCTGACCGCTACGTCCGATGACGCGCCAGAGACCGCGTCCGAGCACAGGTTCCGGAACACCCCGCAGCGATCACACGTCCCGGGCGTGGGCAACGGCATGGCGCGACGTGGCTTAGCGACAGCGATACTCGCCCACAAGTAGTCAACGTCAGTTGTGAGCGGATTACTCTGCAGCACAACCCAATTAGCGTTCGGGATTACTCCCTCACCTGGCGATTGACCAAACCCGCAACGAACCGGGAATCGATCTCTTCACCTCCGTCGCCGTAGTACACGCGGTACGACTCGACGACGGTGCTGTCCTCGGCCACACACGTGTTGGTGACTTTGATCCAGTTGCCAGAGTTGGGGTTTTGGAGCATGTCACCTTCACGGATCTCCGACAGCGGCACCTGTTCTGTTGCATGTTCCGAACTCATTGCACTCCCGGGTCTCGCGGTCGGCTGCTTGACCATCCGGGGATCGTCCCCTGGATCGCCTCCAGGATCCTCCGCTCAACGGCACCGGTCAATGACCGGTTCACAGGCAGCAGAGCTGAGCGGGTGCACGATAATCGTCGGACTACGTGACCGTTTCGCTGTGCAGCCGCACCAAACGCGTGGTGCTGGTCTCGTCGAGATCGACGACGTCGCCGCGGGACCGCAGGAAATCGCTGAACGATTTGAAGCCCAAGGACTTCTCGCTGAACGACGGATCCATCCGTTTCATCTGGGCTTTGACCGCTGAGTTGTGCAGCCACTCGGTGTCGTCCTTCTCCTGGCCGATGCGCAGCGCGCGTTCGAGCAATCCGGTGGCGGCGGCCTGCGGATCGGCCGGCGCGTCGTCGGCCTCAGCGGCGGTGCTCGGCCGCCGGCCACGCTGTTTGGATTCGGAGGATTGCGTTACGGCAGTGGGTATCCCGGGCAGCGCATCGTAGGTGACAAACTCGTCGCATGCCGCAGCCAGGGACCGGCTGCTGGCGCCGGCTACACCGATCCCCACCACGTAGCGGCCGAGGCGTTTGCACCGCTGAGCCAGCGCGATGTAATCGGAATCGCCGCCGACGATCACGACATGGGTCAGATCGGGTAATCGGAACATGTCCTCGACCGCGTCGACGGCTAGCCGGATGTCGGCACCGTTCTTGCCATACGCGGCAGCCGGAAACAGTTGAACGAGATCGACCGCGCGACCGACGAGCTGGCCGTGGTAGGCGGCGTTGACATCGGCCGACCAGTCCGCATAGGCGCGGGTGAGCACAAGCGTGCCGAACGACGACGCGAAGTCGATGATGGCGCCGACGTCGACGGTCGCCGACTGCAGCCGGTCCGTCTCGAGCCCCTTGGTCTTGTCCTTCTGGAAGGAGTTGCGTCCGTGCACCTGGTCGTAGCGGGAGATCACGATGTTGTCGAAGTCGAGGTAGACGGCAACGCGGGTGGTGCCGGATTCGGTCATCGTGCGTTCGCCTCCTGGACCACCGGTCGCGCCATCCCTGCCGCGGAGCGGCTTCGCCCGCCGCCGGACCGGTTACCGGGGGCGCGTTCCGTGCTGGCAAGTGGTTGATCCACCACCTGACCGACCGGACGACTTTCATCGAGAGCAGCCATCCGGTCATCGTGCGCTACGGAACTTAACCCATCAAGCCCCAACGCAGCGGCAACAACCGAATTGACGCGAATTGACGCGTCGAATTATTCGGGACCCCAGCGTGTTTACGCATCCTCAACCGGCTGCGCCGTATCGCGGGGTGTAACGTGGTGGTCGCGAAGACTTTCAGCCAAGCCCATGTTGTCTTGGTTTTCGAGGCCATTCTTCTCGTCGTCGGCCCGTCACTGGAGTTGACGGGACGGACGGGACATTCGGTCGGTGGCCGCCGCCACTACTACTAAGGAGTCAGAGTTACTCGGTACGGCTGCCCAGCCGGCCGCAGCTCCGGTCTAACCAACGAATAGTATTGGCGTGCAGATCAATTGGCTTAGCCCGCGCAGACACCGGAACGCCTGAGTCAGCCGCCCAGAACTACTGAGAGTCGCTGCTCGGTCATTTACCGCATCAAAGCCGTCAAGGCTGCCGCCTCGCTTGCCGCTAAGGCGCCCGTCGGCGGCTCAGCGCTAGTGCCTGCGGTGGACACATAAGCCCCATGAAAGGAGCAAACCATGGCGATCACCGACATTGCGGGCTTCGCCCACCTGACCGACGCCGATATCGAGACGCTGGCCATTGAACTGGACGCGATCCGGTTGGATATCGAGGATTCCCTGGGCGAGCACGATGCGCGCTACATCCGCCGCACCATCGCCGCACAACGTGCCCTGGATGTAGCCGGCCGTCTCATGCTGGCCGGTAGCTCGAAGCGCTCGGTGTGGTGGGCAGGAACCGTGACGCTTGGATTGGCGAAGATCATCGAGAATATGGAGATCGGCCACAACGTCATGCACGGCCAGTGGAATTGGATGAACGACCCCGAGATCCACTCCTCGACATGGGAGTGGGACATGAGTGCAGCCTCAAAACACTGGATTTCCGCACACAACTTTCAGCACCACAAGTACACCAACATCCTCGGCATGGACGACGACGTCGGCTACGCCATCCTTCGAGTTACCCGTGACCAGCCCTGGGAGCCATACAACGTCGGCAACCTGCTGTTCAACACGATCCTTGCGCTGGGGTTTGAGTGGGGAATCGGCCTGCAGACCGTCGATTTGTCCAAGCTCTGGAAGGCCGGCCCGGAGGGCGCCATCACCCTGCAGCGGACGCGCGAGTTTTCGACCAAGGCGGGAAGGCAGCTGGTCAAGGATTATGTCGCGTTCCCGGTGCTCACCTCGCTGTCGCCGGCGGCGACCTACAAATCGACGGTGACGGCCAACGCGGTGGCCAACGTGATCCGCAACATCTGGGCCGATGCGGTGATCTTCTGCGGGCATTTCCCTGATGGCGCAGAGAAATTCACCAATAGCGACATGATCGGCGAGACGAAGGGCGAGTGGTATCTGCGCCAGATGCTGGGCAGCGCCAACTTCCAGGCCGGGCCGGTGCTGCGGTTCACGAGCGGCAACCTGTGCTACCAGATCGAGCATCATCTTTACCCCGATCTGCCGAGCAACCGGCTGCACGAGGTCTCGGTGCGGGTGCGTGCGGTGTGCGACAAGTACGACTTGCCCTACACCACAGGTTCCTTCCTGATGCAGTGCGGCAAGACGTGGCGCACCATCGCCAAACTGTCGCTGCCGAATAAGTACCTGCGTGATACCGCCGACGACGCAGCAGAGACCCGCAGCGAGCGGATGTTCGCCGAACTCGGGCCCGGCTTCGGCGGGACCGACCCGGCAACGGGCCGCCACCGCGGCCTCAAAACAGCGATCGCTGCGGTCCGACGATGGCGTCCGGGTGCTCGACGCGCGCAATGACAGCGACCAGGCCGAGCGAAATATTGTCTCAGGCAGGCGTTTTCAATCTACGACGACTGCGTTCGCTCTTTGAGAGGGAGTCGCTCGACCCGCGTGCCCGAACCCCCGGGACCGACTGTTAAGGTCGCCCACCGACGCGCAGGGACGACACCCATTCCGCCCCAGGGGTTTTCGTGCTGAATCGCTAGACGGGGCTTACCTGCACCGCCTGAGGACCTTTAGGTCCCTGCGTGATCTCGAATTGCACTCGTTGGTTCTCCTCGAGGGAACGAAAGCCGCTGCCTTGTATCTCGGAATGGTGGACGAACACATCCTTTGCGTCGCCATCCGGAGCGATAAAGCCAAAGCCCTTCTCGCTATTGAACCATTTCACAGTTCCCTGTGTCATACTATTTCTCTCTCTTTTCAACTAGATGCAATTTCGGATGCATCTATAACCAACCATAACATAGTAGATTCTGCAGGCTCGATCACTTTATGTGTCCAAGTATTTTTGTGCCGCTCGGGTCCGGCCACGGTGTCTGCAATGAACAACGCTGCACGTCAAAGGCGAATATAAGACGGATGATTTTTCCTCGTCGGCACGATTGGCCTGGATTTCGGTTAGTGCTTCTTGACACGCGATAATGTCTCGGCCGCGGAGATTCGCACGGCCTGGGCGCGGCTGTCGGCGCGCTTCTGCTTCAGAGATTTACCGGATTTCTTGCTCATAGTTTGCCGGGGAGATTTATCAGCCATCATGGCCCTTCGATGGGGGCCTGTGTGGTCCCAATTCACCGAGTATACGCCCCGTGCGCCGGCGGTGGTATCGATGGGACGATCCGCCACGTGAACGCGACGTCCCCGGGGCCGGACAGAACGCTGAGCTGCCCTAGCGTCCCGGCAACCATTCCTGGCCGGAGTTGGTGACAGGCGCCGACTGCGACGCAAGCCCTGAATCCAGGGCGCCTCGGCGGACCAGTTCCCGTAACACGCTGACGTTCATCGGTTGTGCTGACGCGGCGACCTCGCTTAGCAGGCGCTGCGCGTCCTCGCCGGAAACCGAAGGCGCTAACACGAACAACACCGCGTCGCGAGACCTGGTGCCCTTCAGGTAAATCGTGTCGCTGAAAACCAGCCGGTATGGATCAAGTGAAACCATTTCGTTGCGGCGGATAACTCGCGACGGGGCGGGTAACCACGCGGTTGGGTCGTAAACGACTCGGCGCACACGGCCAACCCGCAAATTGAACACGGTAACCAAGTCGGGTAGCTCCAAAGCAAGATCCAGGCTTTTGGGCCACCAAACGCCGTCGACCGCCGCATTGGTGAGGTCGCGTTCGCACAGCGTTAATCGGGTTGGGTGTGAGGGAGAGGACAAAACGTGCGCCACTGCGACGCTCCCGTCTACCAATTTTTGCCATCGCAGACGGCCACCGAAGCGGTACTCGACAAACCCACGACACCAAGAGCATAGACCCGTCGGTGGCACAGACGATGCGCGAATCGCTGAAAGGCGATGAGCGGTGCGCGGTCTGTCACCGACGCAACCTCGTTCGTCCTCTGACCTCCGGGCTCATCGGATAACGACGACTACTAGAAAAAGGCTCTTGGGCAAGCTAATTCGGCATTATCGGCGAGTTCATCCGCTAGTCGTCATCGCGAAAGGTGAAGCTTCGGCGAGCCGATCGATGGTGTGTTGCCGAGGCCCACGTGCGAGGACCGCGGGTGACCACCCGAAGAGATGGTGGCGTAACGTCGGTAGCGAGCTGTTTCGTTGTCGACGCTGGCCTCGATCGGTATTTCGCGAACGAGATTGCGGGCAATGCGATTCCTCCATCGGACCGACTCGCGGTCCGATCGCTTCGCACTTCGAAGGGCCGTTTCATGAATCGCGCAGACACGGTGATGGATGTCATTGCGTCTCAGCAGAATCCAACGACAGACGTCACCGTGGCTGCTGTGCAACAAGGGCGCGAAGACATGCTTGCCGCGGAGCCAACTCCGTGCGTCGTTGGTGCGGCAGGGGCGCGGCGCCCTGCGAGCCCGGTGCGGCTCACTCTGGCGCCCATGCTCGGGAATGAGATTGATGGAGCGTGGTGGCCCCGCACGGGGGTGATCTCGCGGGAGCTCCCGGAATTGGTCTCCGTTTTGGAGGCCCGTTTGGGCCATGTCAACGACATCAACGTCAACTGGTCATCGTTGCAATGCCAGCAGGATTTGAATTGGGCCTGGTGGCAGGGTGTGCGCCCGCACCTAATGACGATTGGCGGCCACGATGCGCGGGCGAAGATTCTGATCGTTCCGTGCCGAACCGGGACGGCCCTTGCCGTGATGCTTTTGCGCCGGGCCGCGGGCCTATCCGTCCTTGCGGTGCATCGTGATTCCCGGGCGTTCCTGACCGCCGAATGCGTTCTCCGCGCGGCCCGGGGCGAGCGAATGTTTGAAGTACGTCGCTCGCGGCGAGCTGGTGTTGCAGTGGCATCCAAGGGTCGCAAGGATTGAGACCCGCTCGGGTCAACCTGCCGCGCTGATCGTCAGCAGGCTTTCCGCGGTCGAGACATTGCTTGGGCCGGCCGCGCTCATCATGATGGCGTGTGCCTGGTCCGAATCGGTATCCGGGGAAATCACCAGCAAGACGATTTTGTTGCGATTAAGCCCAAGGACTTCGACGGTGTTGATCGGTTGGCGGCGGTATCCGTTGAGTCGTACCGTTCGCCCCCCGGTCTCGAGTTTTGCAGGCGGCGTTGCCCATTCGTTCACGTTGTAGATCACGCGGCCAATCGGTCCCAGTCGAACAGATAGCACCGCCAGCAGATCCGGCAACTCCGCAGTCAGGTCCGCACTGTGCGGCCACCACCCCCCATCGACGTACCCGTTCTGAGGCGCCTTGGGCTTCAGCCTCAGGCGCGGTGTGTGCATCGGTGGGGTATGCCGGTGCCCGACATCGGTGGGGTTATTTTTCAGCGTCATCGCGACGCTCCCGTCTTGACCGCGAAACCGGCCAAATTGTTCAAATCGACGACGACATGGCTTTGAATAGCCAGGTACGAGATATCGCCGACACTGCCTACCCTACGCGGAGGCGGCCGAAAAACGACCCCAAATGTCGCCGCGATCAGCCGATGGTTCTCAGCGGACGGAAACCAGTTGATCGATCGAATCGACGGGCAAGTCACCGTCAACTATCGCGGTCACTACCAGCTGATTGAGCGTGATCGCGCCCTTGTGATTATCGAGGAATGCGGTGTCGGAGGCGTCACGGCCGGTGGCGATGCGGACCAGGGTTTGCCGCGGCGCTAATAGCGTCGCATCGACGACCCGCCATTGCCCCTGGACAAAAGCCTCGGCCACCGCGTGAAAGTCCATTGGGTACAGGCCGGGCGCGTACACCGACACCAGGCGGGCCGGGACCTTCACCGCACGCAGTAGCGCCACTACGAGATGCGCGAAGTCTCGGCACACGCCTTCACCGGCGAGCAACGTCTCCACCGCGCCGTCAATCGGATCGCTGGAGCCGGGCACATAGTTCAGCCGGGTACCCACCCACGAGCTCACATGCTCCAGCAACGTCGCGGAGTCATGGTCGTTGCCGAATTCGGTTGCGGCGAAGCCATAGAACTTGTCGGCCTCGGCGTAGCGGCTGGGCCGCAGATACATCGACTGGTCGTATTCGGTCACCGGAGCGGGATCGGTCTGACCCACTATTGTCGCTGCGTAGTCGACTTTCAGGGTGCCGACTCCGGCGTCGAACTTGTGAATGCGGTTGCCGTGCACACCACTGATTTCCAACGGCTGGATCTGCTGTCCGTTCAAGACGAATCGCAACGACTCGAAGACTTCCGTGTGTGGATGCGGTGCAACAGCCAGCTGAAACTCCAACGTTGTGGCCGCGGTGATTTCGACTTCGAGTTCGGCGCCCACTTCGCGTCTCATAACGCAATACTGCGCTGGTGCTTCCGGATTTGCCAGCCGTGTGACGGCCTATCAAGATCAGCCACCTCGGTAAACGATTCGAATCGTTGAGATGTCAGGTCACCCTTGGAGCGAGCAGAACTGCACTGCTCCAACGGTTTCCGGGCCCTGCTCAACGGGGGAGCCGGTCCGCCATTTGGTTGGCGATTTGCCTTGCCTGGTTGATGGTCCCAGGTGCGCAGACGTTGACGTCGAGGACCACATTGGCTACCGCGCTCAGGACGTGCTGGCACACCACCGGGCTGTTGGCCAGAGTGTGCTTGAGGGCGACATTGGGTGGATTGCCGCTGATCTCCCCGAAGGTCCACTCGAATGTGGTTTTGTCGCCGACCTGAGTCACCCTTCTCCCGGCGCAGGTCCGCCATTGAGACGCCTGGGCCGTCACAAATCCCTGCGCTTGGGCGGCGGACGCGAAGATCACCGCACCCTGGACCGCGACGTAGCCGGGATTGCTCTGTGGTTTCTTCAACAGCTGGGCGAGCATCGCGGTGTATCCGCTGCTCTTGTATGTCGGGGTTTGGAAACCGATCAGCGCGCCGAGGCACTTGTCGTCCGACATCGTGTTGGCGGGGTCGGGGTCTGTCATCGATGTGTTGCTGTGGTCGACGACCATGCCGGTGGTGCCGACTATGGTGTTGATTTGCTCCACCGGGAGCAGGAGTGAATTCAGTTGTGCGGGAACCACTGTGGGGACAGCGCTAGTGGTCACGGTGCCGGCGGTAGGAGCAGCTGCGATGGTGCTGGTGACGGGACTGTCGGGCTGCGGGCTTCCGGATTGGCGAATCGCCAACAAGATGCCCGTGCCCGCGACGGCCGCGACGACGACCACGAGAGCGCCGATGATCAACCCCAGCCTGCGCTTGGGTGCAGCGGGCGGCGGCCACGGCGTGACGGGCGGGTTGGCGACCCATGTCGGTGGGCCTGGTGCGGGTGATGTTTGGCGCCAGAGCTGCTGGGCTCGCGGTGGTGGGGCGAAGTGTTGGCTGTGCTGGATCAGGTCCGTCGCCTGGTGCTGATCGGGAGTGCTCAACGCGTGCAGGGCGGCCTGAGCGAGATCGCCCGCGGTGAGGTAGCGGTCGTTGGGATCTTTGGCCATGCCCCGGGCGATGACGTCGTCGAATGCCGCCGGGATGGCCGGATTTCGTCGACTGGGCCGCGGGGCCGGCTCCATCAGGTGCGCGGCCATCAGACCGCTGAGGCTATCGGTTTGGAAAGGCGTTGCCCCCGTGATGCATTCGTACAGAAGGCAGGCCAGAGCATAGATGTCGACCCGGTAGGTGGCGTCGTCCTTGCCGAATCGCTCCGGTGCCATGTAGTTCCAACTACCCACAGCGGCACCGGTTTTGGTGACACGCTGATCTGTGGCCGCCGCGGCGATACCAAAGTCCACCAGGTAGGCGAAGTCGCCCTCGGTGAGCAAGATGTTTTCGGGTTTGATGTCGCGATGGATGACCCCGGCGCGGTGGGCGGCATCGAGTGCGGAAGCGACTTGCTCGACGATTGCCACCGCGCGCGGCGGTGACAGCGGCCCAGTGCGGTTCAGCACGGCGCCAACGTCTTTGCCTTCGATGAAGCGCATATCGATGAACAGCTGGCCGTCGACTTCGCCGTAATCGTGAATGGGCACGATGTGCGGTTCCAGCAGCCGGCCCGCCGTCTGGGCTTCACGTTGCATGCGCCGCCGAAAGACGTCGTCGGAGCCGACCTGCTCGGACACCAGCTTGAGCGCCACCACGCGGTCTTTGACGGTGTCGTAGGCCTCGTACACTTCGCCCATCCCGCCGCGGCCCAGCAGCCGGCGCAACCGGTAATGCCCGAATCGACTTCCGACCCGCGAATCGGGCCGCACTTCACTCATCGATATCCCCCCGGCGTTAAACCAACAGGCCTACGCCTCATCCGCGCGCATCGACTCGCGGATCTCGGCCAGCCGGTCGGCCGCCGCGCGCTGGCGCTCGTCGTATTGTTCGGCGACCGAGCGCCCCTCCGGGGATTCGGCGTCGAGTTCCGCGTCGCCCAGTGACGTCGCGTAGCGGCCTTCGATTTTCTCACGCACGGATTCGAAGGTCGGTACACCCGCGCTGTCGTACCCGGGGTCGGGTGGCGTGGTGCCGGGGTTTGCTGGTTCGTCGGCCATGTTCGCCACGCTACTGCGGGGTGACGGGGTCCTGCTGCTCGCGCGCGAGATAGCGCACCATTAGCTCCCAATAGAGCAGGGTCAGCGACATCTGCAGCGCGGTTGCGGCCGCCGCGGGCAATACACGATGGCGGCGGGCCGCCACCACGGCGACCAACGCCGACGCCGAGGTCAGCCCGCTGACCACGACGGCACCGTCCCGCGGGCGACGGGTGATCCACAGTTCCTCGCCCAGCATCGCCCGCGTCGACCAGGCCCGTAGCTGATGGGGTTTGCCGAAGACGAACGGATTGACCACCATCCACAACGCGAGCCACGCTGCGTGGCTGCGCCGTCGCGTCCATACCGGCACCAGTATCAACGGAGTGCTGGCCCAGCGCGTCCACGCGCTCCACGGATTGCAGTGCCGGGCGAACATCGCACGCCGGACCCGTGCAATGGACAGCACTCGCGATTACCTCGTCGCGGTGTTGGAATGCTGCGCCGAGATCACCACCGGCGCAGTCGACGACGCCTCGGCAGGCGACGTGCCGGGCAACGGAGCTCGCGGCACCCCGGGAGTGCCCAGCTGGCCGGCCAGCCACGGCAGCGCGGCCGCGAAGACTCGGTCGGCGAACGGCCAGTCGTGCTTGCCCGGCTGGGGGAGCACAGCGCAGTCGATGCCATTGGTCCGGCCCAGCGCACACAGCGAGTAGGCGGCCGCGGTCTGGTTGCTCGGGTTGGCGTCGGCCTCGCGCCCCGCGAGACGCATCGCGGCGGTGTCCGCGATGGCGACGTCCCGGTGTGCTGCCGGCGGGCCGTCCGAAGAGATCGCGAACCAACCGGACACGTTGTGGTACCGGCCGTGCCGGTTGATCACGTTGCTCGGGTCGAATGCCGCCCACGCGTCGGCGTTTCCGCCGAACAGCCGGCTGATGGTTTGCGCCTTGTTGCCGGCATTCGGGAAGAAGTCACCGGCGACGTCGACGAACGCGCTGAACATGTCCGGGTGCATGACGGTCAAGTCCACCGCGCAGGTTCCGCCCATGGACCAGCCCGCGACGCCCCAGTTGGAGCGGTCTGGGCTGACTCCGAAGCTCGAAACCATATAGGGGACAACATCTTTGGTCAGGTGATCGGCCGCATTACCGCGAACCCCGTTCACGCATTCGGTGTCGTTGTTGAAAGCCCCGCCGGAATCCACGAACACCAATACCGGGGCCTCGCCGTGGTGGGCTGCGGCGAAGTCGTCGATCGTCTTGATCGCATTGCCCGCACGCGTCCAGTCCGCGGGGGTATTGAACTGCCCGCCGATCATCATCACCGTCGGCAGAGCCGGCGGCGGGCTACTCTCGAACCATTCGGGCGGCAGGTAGACCAGCTCGCCGCGGTGCTTGAAATGCGATGCGGACGAGGGGATTACCACCGGCACCACGCTGCCGTGCGACGGACGGCTTCCCTTGGCGGCCATCGCGGTAACGGTAGCCTGATCGGTCTGGTCGGGTAGCGGGCCGGAGGTGAGCTGGCCCCAGGCGGACTGCACGGTGGGGAAGTAGCCGACCCACAGATTGAGCACCAGCGCGGCACTCAGCAGGCAGAGCGGTACCGACGCCAGGGCGGTACTACGTTGCCAGTTGCGGGCGCCGCGCCAGCCCAGAAACAGCACCGCCGCCGCCATACCCGTCAGCGCGGTCCAGAGCCACACTCCTGCCGGGGCCGGTTCGTCGGACAGGCCCCGATCGGCGATGTACCAGTGCGTCCCGTATGCAAATGTGCCGCCGACCGCGGCCGCCAGTGGCAGGCACACCATCCGCCAGCGCCGCGATCGCCAGGCGAAGGCCAGCGCCAGCACGATCGCCGTGACGACCTGGACCGTTATCGGTACCCAGCCGTGCATCAACGAGGTATGACTGCTTGCCAACAACTGCCCGGTCACATCGGGCGCCGGCGCTGTCATGCGATCCAGTGTGATGGATCGTTAACAATCCTGGAACATAATCACGCAATGTTCTCGGTGCGGTCGCCGGGTTTTCCGGCCGGCGGCTAATGCGGCTTGGCCAGCGGAAATGGCAATGTCTCCCGGATGCTGCGGCCGGTTATGAGCATCACGAGCCGATCGATTCCCATCCCGAGCCCGCCGGTCGGCGGCATCGCGTATTCCATGGCTTGCAGGAAGTCTTCGTCGAGCTCCATCGCCTCCGGATCGCCGCCGGCGGCCAACAGCGACTGCGCGAGCAGCCGGCGCCGCTGTTCCACCGGGTCGGTGAGCTCGCTGTAGGCGGTGCCCAGCTCGATGCCCCAGGCCACCAGGTCCCACCGCTCGGCCACCCCTGGTTGACTGCGGTGCGGACGGGTCAGCGGCGAGACGGACGTCGGAAAGTCGATGTAAAAGGTCGGCGCCTCGGTCCGGTCCTCGACCAGGTGCTCGTAGAGCTCCAGCACCACGGCCCCGGCGTCCCAATGGTCCCGATAGGGAATGTGGACGTGGTCGGACAGCTTGCGAAGCGCGGTCAACGATGTGTGCGGGTCGATGTGCTCGCCGAGCGCTTCGGAGACCGCGTCGTGCACGGTCTTCACCGGCCACACACCGGAGATGTCGACCGGTTCCAGGCGGGCGTCGCTGGTCGGCGCGTCGTCCGCGCGGGGCCGCAGCACGGTTTGCGTGCCGTTAGCGGCTTCGGCGGCGTTTTGGATGAGCTCGCGGCACCCGTCGATCCACACCCGGTAGTCGGCGTGCGCCTGGTAGGCCTCCAGCAGCGTGAACTCCGGGTTGTGGCTGAAGTCGACACCTTCGTTGCGGAAGGCCCGGCCCAGTTCGAACACTCGCTCCACGCCGCCGACACACAACCGCTTCAAGTAGAGCTCGGGCGCGATGCGCAAGAAGAGGTCCATGTCATAGGTGTTGATATGGGTGACGAACGGGCGGGCGGCGGCTCCGCCGTGGATCGGTTGCAGGATCGGGGTTTCCACCTCGATGAAACCCTTGGCGAACAGCGTTTCCCGGACCGAGCGCAGCACGCTGCTGCGGGCCGTGACGAGATTGCGCGACTCGGCATTGACCGCCAGGTCGACATAGCGGGTGCGCACTCGCGCTTCCGGGTCGGTCAGCCCGTTCCATTTGTTGGGCAACGGCCGCAAGCATTTTCCGACCATTCGCCATTCGCTCACGATCAGCGAGCGGGTTCCGCGCTTGCTGAAACCCATGTGCCCGGTCATCTCGATCAGGTCACCGAGATCGATGGCCGCAGTGAAATCGGCGGTGCGGCCGGCCTCGAGGCGGGAATTGTCCAGCAGCACTTGCATTTCGCCCGACCAGTCACGCAGTTCGGCGAACAGCACACCGCCGAAGTCACGTATCCGCAAGATGCGGCCGGCCACCGATACGGTGTCCTGGTCGTCGGCGCCGAGAGCCTGCGCGACGGTGTGACTGGGTGGCGACCCCACCGGATAGGCGTCAACACCGTTGCGCTGCAGCGTCCTTAGCTTGGCCAGGCGCACCCGCACCTGTTCGGGCAGTCGGCGTCGGTACTCCTCGGAGTCGACTTCGTCGCCGCGCTGCAACCCGCTGACGTCCGGAGCGGATCCGTCTTCGTGCAACAACCCGGATTCCGCCAGCCTTTGCGGCACTGCGGGGTGGTGTCCGGTATGCACCTTGTCGCGCCGGCTGAACGGCAACACCAGGAACCCTTCGGCCATGGCCGAAGCAACGCCGACCCGGGGGATCAACCGGGCGTCCTCGTAGCACGCGTAGCGCGGCACCCATTCGGGTTGGTATTTCATGTTCGAGCGGTACAGCGTCTCGAGCTGCCACCACCGGGAAAAGAACAGCAGGAACCCACGCCACAACCGTGCGATCGGGCCGGCGCCGAGTTGGGCGCCTTGCTCGAAGGCCGACCGGAACATGGCGAAGTTCAACGAAACACGGTTGATACCAAGCGCTTCCGCGTTCAGGGCGAGTTCGCTGACCATGAATTCATTAGTGCCGTTGGGGGATTGGGGAGAGCGGCGCATCACGTCCAGGGAGACCCCGGTGCTGCCCCACGGGACCAGCGACAGCATCGCGACCACCTGGTCGTTCCGATCCAGCGCCTCAACCAGCAGGCAATCGCCGTCGGCCGGATCGCCCAGCCGGCCCAGTGCCATGGAAAACCCGCGCTCGGACTGGGTATCGCGCCACGCATTTGCGCGCGAAATCGTCTCGGTCATCTCGTCTGCGGTGATGTCACGGTGGCGCCGGACGCGTACCGTCAGCCCGGCCCGGCGCGCGCGCGTCACGGCCTGGCGCACCCCACGCATGTCCGGGCCGGACAGCTTGAAATCGGCGGTCCGCAGGATGGCCTCATCGCCGAGCTCCAGGGCATTGAGGCCGCGCTCGCGATAAGCCTGGGCGCCTAGCGAACTGGCGCCCATCACCCCGGGTGCCCAGCCATAGGTTTTGCACAGCGCCAACCACGCGTCGACGGCCTGCGGCCATGCCCTGGGGTCGCCCACCGGGTCACCGCTGGCCAGGCAGACGCCGACCTCGACCCGGTAGGTGATCGCGGCGCGTCCGCTGCTGGCGAACACCACCGACTTGTCGCGACGAGTGGCGAAGTAACCCAGCGAGTCGTTCTTGCCGAACAGCTCCAGCAGCCCGCGGATCGCCGACTCGTCCTCGCCGGTCAGCGCGTTGTCGGCGCGCTGCGACTGGAACAGCACGATCGCGGCCGCGATCAACGCGAGGGCGCCGAACAACCCGAATATCGCGTTGAGTAAGAGGTGCGGTTTGCCGGTGAACAAGTCGGGATCCGCGAGGGCGAACCCGACCACCCGGTTGGCCACGTACGGTAGCCGGTCCTGTCGGGCCAGTGATCCGGGGAACAGCTCGACCAGGCCCCAGGACAGCAGGATTCCGATCACGTCCCCGGCGACGAGGACGGCCGCCGCTTTGAGCAGCGCGGCCCGGCGGACCTTGGCCCAGAACTCCCGATAGCTCAACACCAGCAGGACGATCACGACGATGTGCATCGCGAACCCGAGGTTCTCACCGAACGTCTCGGCCGCGGTGTTGTCGCCGGCGGCGATATCGGCGGCGTTCCAAAACGCCGCAAGGATCATTTGGCCTAGCAGCACCCACCAGGCGATGCGTTTGCGGGCGGTCAGCGCCGCCGCCAGCAGCGCCAGCACGAAGGACCACGCGATGCTGGTGTCGGGGAAGTTGAACAGGTAGTCGTTGATGAATTCCCGTGGGGCCTTGATCAACCAGCGCAGCAGTGGCGACACGCTGGCCAGCAAGGACAGGGTGGCGATGACGCCAACGGTCCAGCCGGCCGCGGCCGGTACCCACCGATACCGGGAATTCGACCGGCTGCCTGAGCGAGGCTTTGCGACAGTCACAGACCGCGAGGATATGCCCTCAACCCTTGAAATGCCTGGCGAAGCGCCAAGACTGGTCGAGAGTAGTTGTCGGTCCGGGCGCACCGCGACGGCGCAGGCCAGGCGGCTGGCTTCGACGATGGCGGGCAGCTGAAATGCTGGAAGACGCCTGATGGCTGCTAGACTTTCCTCCACGACCATCCCGGCTAAGGCCTGGGACAGTTAAGTGGAGTCCCACTCCCACCGCTCGCCGCGAAATTATTTCAAGGTGCAGCGGTCCGGTCACCGGCACCGTGAGGTGCCGGTTTCGCGCTCGGCGCGGACGACTTGAACGCGTTTCAGGTCGTGATCGGTCGGCATTGGGCCCTGCTATGCGGGGCTTTTTTGCTGATGTTGTGGTGTTTCCACCGCTGAATCCCGACGGGCCCAGTCACCGGTCGTAGCTAGACGACGACAGAAGCCCAACAAGGGAGGCCCCATCAGCACTGAGACCCGCGTCAACGAGCGCATTCGCGTACCTGAAGTCCGACTGATCGGCCCAGGGGGGGAGCAGGTAGGCATCGTGCGCATCGAAGACGCACTGCGCGTCGCCGCGGACGCCGATCTCGACCTCGTCGAAGTTGCCCCCAACGCCAGGCCACCGGTCTGCAAGATCATGGACTACGGCAAGTTCAAGTACGAGGCGGCGCAAAAGGCGCGCGAATCCCGCCGGAACCAGCAGCAGACCGTCGTCAAAGAGCAAAAGCTGCGACCCAAGATCGACGATCACGATTACGCGACCAAGAAGGGCCACGTAATCCGCTTCCTGGAGGCGGGATCGAAGGTGAAGGTCACCATCATGTTCCGCGGACGTGAGCAGTCGCGGCCCGAGCTGGGCTACCGGTTGCTCCAGCGTCTGGGCGCGGACGTCGCCGAATACGGATTCGTCGAAACGTCCGCCAAGCAGGACGGCCGCAACATGACGATGGTGCTGGCACCGCACCGCGGCGCGAAGACACGCGCCAGGGCGCGGCACCCCGAAGAAGTGGGACCCGAGGCGGCGCACGACGTCGACGAAACCGGCGACACCGCCGCTTCACCGAACTGACCCGACACCGAGAACAAGCGAGAACTAGAGGAAACATGCCTAAGGCCAAGTCCCACAGCGGGGCGACAAAGCGGTTCCGGCGCACCGGGACCGGCAAGATCGTCCGCCAGAAAGCCAATCGTCGGCATCTGCTCGAGCACAAGGCGACCAAACGCACCCGCCGGCTCGATGGCCGCACCACGGTCGCAGCCAACGACACCAAGCGTGTCAACGCGATGCTGAACGGCTGACCTTCAGCAAGCCGAGTGCCGGACGAAGGCATACCTGCCGCCGGCACCGGAGACCATTTACGTCTGAACGAGAGTAGGAACATCCATGGCACGCGTAAAGCGGGCAGTCAACGCCCACAAGAAGAGGCGCAGCGTCCTGACGGCCTCGAAAGGCTATCGCGGCCAGCGGTCTCGGCTCTACCGCAAAGCCAAAGAGCAGCAGCTGCATTCGCTGCAGTACGCCTACCGCGACCGCAGGGCGCGCAAAGGCGAGTTCCGCAAATTGTGGATTTCGCGGATCAACGCGGCGGCGCGCGCCAACGACATCACCTACAACCGGCTGATCCAGGGCCTGAAGGCTGCGGGCGTGGAAGTCGACCGCAAAAACCTTGCCGACATCGCGATCACCGATCCGGCGGCGTTCACCGCGCTGGTCGATGTCGCTCGGGCGGCACTGCCCAAGGACGTCAACGCGCCCTCCGGAGAAGCTGCTTAACCCCGGTGCTCACCGAGCGCTCGGCCCGGGTGGTCGCGGCGGTCAAATTGCATCGCCATGTCGTGCGACGGCGGTCGAACCAGTTCCTGGTCGAAGGCCCCAATCTGGTCGAGGCCGCGTCGGCACGCGGACTTGTCCGCGAGGTGTTCGTCACCGAACTCGCGGGGCAGCGGCACGCGACCCTGCTGGCGACCCAGCAGTGTCCGGTCCATGTGGTCACCGAGCGTGCGGCAAAAGCCTTGTCCGACACCGTTACTCCGGTGGGGTTGGTGGCGGTGTGCGATCTGCCGGCGACCGGGCTGCAACAGGCGCTGGCAGGCTCGCCGCGGCTGGTCGCGGTGGCCGTCGAGATCGGTGAGCCGGGCAATGCGGGCACGCTGATCCGTGTCGCCGACGCCATGGGCGCCGCGGCGGTGATCCTCGCCGGGCGCAGCGTCGACCCCTACAACGGCAAGTGCCTGCGTGCGTCGGCCGGCAGCATCTTCTCGCTTCCGGTCGTCTCCGCTCCGGACGTCGACGCGGTCTTCACCGCGGTACGTGACGCCGGGCTGCAGGCGCTGGCCACCACCGTCGACGGTGGGACCCGCTTGGACGAGGCAGACCAGCTGCTGAGCAAGCCGACGGCCTGGCTGTTCGGCCCCGAATCGCACGGCTTGGCCGAAGAGATCACCGACCAGGCGGACCATCGGGTGCGCATCCCGATGTCGGGCGGTGCGGAGAGCCTGAACGTGGCCGCCGCCGCGGCGATCTGTCTGTACCAGAGCGCACTTGCGCTGGGTGTGCTGCAGCGTTTTTAGCGGCCTCTAGCGGCTCTACGCGGCTTTTTTGGGGCCCCGGGCGGGGCGCAGCCCGGCCAGCGAGAGCGTGGTGTGCACCAACGACCCGGCCCGCTCGATCAACGACTTGTGCGGCGGGACATAGTGCATCGGCAGCCCGCGTCGGTCGCGGGGCGGCGCCACGAACTCGGGCGCCTCGACCAGCGGCGCGTTGATCGGAGCCCGGCCCTCGGCGCGGCGGTAGGCGGCCAGCGCCCGCGGGTGCAGCCGGATTTCGTCGGGAACGGCCAGGAACGCCAGCGCGATCATCTTGCCGAAAACCCGCAGCAAGATCTCATCGCCCGGTGTCCAGCGCATGCCCGCCTTCTCGCGCACCGCGGGCTCGAAGAGCCCGGCCGCGATCCAGCGCTGACCGGCCACCAGCGGCTTGAACATCTGGTCCCAGATCGGCGTCGGCATCAGGATGAACTTCGGCTTGGGGATGCGTATCCGGAAGATGTCCAGCGTCGCCTGGTTGATTTCCAGCTCGTCGCGGCAGACCCGGTCCCAGTACTCCTGGAATTCCTCCCAGGTGCCAGGCACCGGCCGCATGCTCATGCCGTACATCCGGTACCACTGCACGTGCTCGTCGAACAGCTGGCGTTTCTCGGCCTCGGTCAGGCCACCGCAGAAGTACTCGGCGACCTTGACGATGAGCATGAAGAACGTGGCGTGCGCCCAGTAAAAGGTCTCGGGGTTCAGCGCGTGGTAGCGGCGCCCTTCGGCATCAATCCCCTTGATGGTGTCGTGGTAGTGCTTGATCTGCTCACCGGTCAGGGCCGCTCGATCGCCGTCGTAGACCACGCCCATGATCGGGTACACCGATCGGGCCACTCGCTGCAGGGGCTCGCGCAGCAGGATCGAATGCTCCTCGACGCCCGCACCCAGCTGTGGGTACATGTTCTGGATCGCCCCGATCCAGACGCCCATCATGCCGGTGCGCAGGTCGCCAAAGTACTTCCAGGTAAGGGAATCTGGTCCGAGCGGATCGATGGATGTGGTCGATGCGGTAGTCATCACGACCTCCTACTCCGGATTGAGCTCACGATAACTTTGACAACGCACGTTGTCTACGATTTCGGCGCGCGCCCGCGAAGCTGTTACCGAGATTCCACAGTGGTGTGGCAACGTCGTGATCAGTAGGTTTGGTGCGACGTGTGACACAACCGGACGGGCGTCATTGCCCGGCTTCCCCGAAACTACTTACCCTTGCCAGGTGGAACTCGCGCCGCGCGATCCGGATCCGGGCGAGTCCTTAGAAAAGGACTCAGAATCGGTGACGACGGTGGCGCCTCCCGGCTCAACCTCTCCCTCAGGACAACGACCTCCGGTGTCCAAACGCACCGCGGCACAGTGGTGGCAGACCGCAAATCGCAGCCCGGGCGTGGTGGCGTTCATCCGGCGGGCGCGACGGATGCTGCCCGGGGATCCCGAATTCGGTGACCCGCTCTCGACGGCGGGTGACGGCGGCCCGCGGGCGGCGGCCCGAGCCGCCGACCGGCTGCTGGGGGATCGCGACGCGGCATCGCGCGAGGTCAGTTTGAGCGTGCTGCAGGTCTGGCAGGCGCTGACCGAGGCGGTGTCGCGGCGGCCGGCGAATCCAGAGGTGACGCTGGTTTTCACCGATCTGGTTGGCTTCTCGACGTGGTCGTTGCAGGCCGGTGACGACGCGGCGCTGACCCTGCTGCGCCAGGTGGCGCGGGCCGTGGAGCCGCCGCTGCTCGATGCGGGCGGGCACATCGTCAAACGAATGGGCGACGGCATCATGGCGGTGTTCCGCCATCCGGACGTCGCGGTGCGGGCCGTGGTGGCCGCCGACCAAGCGATGAAGTCGGTCGAGGTGGCGGGCTATCGGCCGCGGATGCGGGTCGGGATCCACACCGGCCGGCCGCAGCGATTGGCCGCCGACTGGCTCGGCGTCGACGTCAATATCGCCGCTCGCGTTATGGAACGCGCCACAAAAGGCGGGCTCATGGTCTCGAGTTCGGCGCTGGATTTGATCCCGCAAAGCGAGCTGGACGCGTTGGGCGTGGTCGCTAAACGTGCACGTAAATCCATGTTTGCGCCGAAAACGCCGGGCATTCCGCCGGACTTGGCGATATATCGTCTCGAATACTCTTAGGGAGTTGACAGCGTCCGATCACAGAGCCGAAACAATTTAGCCGTCATAATGGATTCAATGTTTGGGGGCATCCTTTCCCGGCTCGCCCGGGTCCGATTCACCGTTGGCTATGTGGCGGTGCTGCTTGCGGTCAGCTGCGCCATCCTGGCGCTCGGCCAGCACGCGCATGACGTCATCGTCCAGCGCGCGAGCACCAACCTGCACAACTTGGCGCACGGACATGTGGGAACGCTGCTGGGCAGCGCGCTCGTCGTCGACGCCGGTCCGCTCTGGTTCTGGGTGCCGTTCCTGACCTGCCTGCTGGCTCTCGCGGAGCTGCATCTGAGCACCATCCGGCTGGTAGTCGCATTCCTGGTCGGTCATATCGGCGCGACGTTGGTGGTGGCCGGCGCTCTGGCCACCGCGATTGAGGTCGGCTGGATGCCGATAACGGTTGCCCGGGCCAGCGACGTCGGGATGAGTTACGGCGCGCTCGCGGCGCTCGGCGCGATGACCGCCGCCATACCCCAGCGGTGGCGTCCGGCGTGGGTCGGCTGGTGGATCGCGGCGGGCCTGACGTCGGCGATCATCGGCGCAGACTTCACCGATGCCGGGCATACGGTGGCCGTGATCCTCGGCGTGCTGGTGTCCGCCCGGTTCCGTCAACCGATCCGCTGGACGCCGGTGCTGATTGCGATGCTGGTCGCGTCTTCCGGGTTCGGATTCCTGGTCCTGGCTCACCACTGGGCGACGATGGCCGCCGCGCCGGTCGTCGGGGCCCTCGGCGCGTTCGTGGCTTACAAGATCGCCCAGCTCAGGGCCGCGCGCACCACGCCGCCGACGTCCGCGGCAGTCGACGAAGAAGCGCTCGCCGACTTGCAGCCGGCGCTCGCCTGCTAATCCAACGCCGGCCACCGAAGCGCATTCAGTTCACTGAACTCGGTCACATATGATCGGCACTCGACCCGTGCCGCGCTGAAGCCCGCCCGTTCGGCGACGATCCGGTCCAGAACAGCCTCGTCAGCAAGGAGAGTGTCGCCGCGTGGGTGATCAACCCGTCGACCTGTCGCCGGAAGCGTTGGCCGAGGCAGTCAATGCTGCCCGGCAGGCCATCGGACTCGCCGGAACCCTCGACGCGCTGGCACTTGTCAAGACGGAGCACCTCGGTGATCGCTCGCCGATTGCGCTGGCCAGACAGTCGCTGGGGACGTTGCCCACCGAGGAGCGTTCCGACGCCGGCAAGCGCGTCAATACCGCGCGCGGCGAGGTTCAACGAAGCTATGACGGACGGCTGGCGGTGCTGCGTGCCGAGCGCGACGCGGCCGTACTGGTCGCCGAAAGCATCGACGTCACACTGCCGTCGACCCGGCAGCCACCCGGCGCCCGGCACCCGATCACGATCCTGGCCGAACACGTCGCGGACACGTTCATCGCGATGGGTTGGGAGCTGGCGGAGGGCCCGGAGGTCGAGACCGAACAGTTCAACTTCGACGCCCTGAACTTTCCGCCCGACCATCCCGCGCGTAGCGAGCAGGACACTTTCTATGCCGCGCCGGAGGAATCCCGGCAGCTGCTGCGTACCCACACCTCACCGGTGCAGGTGCGGACTCTGCTGGAGCGCGAGCTACCGGTCTACATCGTCTCCATCGGGCGGACCTTCCGCACCGACGAACTCGACGCCACCCACACGCCGGTCTTCCATCAGGTCGAGGGCCTGGCGGTGGACCGCGGTCTGTCGATGGCGCATCTGCGCGGCACGCTGGACGCATTCGCGCGCGCCGAGTTCGGCCCCGAGGCACGCACCCGGATCCGGCCGCACTTCTTCCCGTTCACCGAGCCGTCCGCCGAGGTCGACGTGTGGTTTGTCGGCAAAAAGGGCGGTGCCGGCTGGGTGGAGTGGGGCGGCTGCGGGATGGTCCATCCAAACGTATTGCGCGCCGCTGGAATTGATCCGGAGGTCTATTCGGGCTTCGCATTCGGGATGGGCCTGGAACGCACCCTGCAGTTCCGCAACGGCATTCCCGACATGCGCGACATGGTCGAAGGTGACGTCCGATTCTCGTTGCCGTTCGGGGTGGGTCTGTAATGCGTGTTCCTTACAGCTGGTTGCGCGACGTCGTTGCCGCCGGGGCGCCGGGCTGGGATGTCAGTGCGAGCGACCTCGAACAGACGCTGGTGGGCATCGGCCACGAAGTCGAGGAAGTCATCACCCTGGGTCCGGTCGACGGCCCGCTGACCGTGGGCCGGGTGTCCGCCATCGAGGAGCTCACCGAATTCAAGAAGCCGATCCGCGCCTGCCTGGTGGACGTCGGCGAGGGCGAAGAACGTGGAATCGTATGCGGTGCAACCAACTTCGCGGTCGGCGATCTGGTGGTGGTGGCGCTGCCCGGCGCGATGCTGCCCGGCGGTTTCGCCATCGCCGCCCGCAAGACCTACGGCCGCGACTCCGATGGAATGATCTGCTCGGCATCCGAACTCGGCTTGGGCGCCGACCATTCCGGAATTCTGGTGCTGCCGCCGGGAACCGCCGAACCGGGCGCCGGCGGCGCCGAAGTGCTCGGGCTTGACGATGTGGTCTTCAACCTGGCGATCACCCCCGACCGCGGCTATTGCATGTCGGTACGCGGCTTGGCCCGCGAGATCGCCTGTGCCTACGGCTTGAATTTCGTAGACCCGGCACAGGTGAAGCCGTTGCCGGCCGACGGCGAGGCGTGGCCGCTGACCGTGCAGGCGGAAACCGAGGTTCGACGGTTCGCGCTGCGCCCGGTCACCGGGATCGACCCCGCCGCGGTGTCGCCATGGTGGCTGCAGCGCCGGCTGCTGCTGTCCGGCATCCGGGCGACGTCTCCGGCGGTGGACGTGACCAACTACGTGATGCTGGAACTGGGCCACCCGATGCATGCCCACGATCGCAGCCGCATCACCGGCGGCTTCACCGTGCGGTTCGCGGAGCCCGGCGAGACCGTCGTCACGCTCGATGACATTGAGCGCAAACTCGATCCGGCCGATGTGCTGATCGTCGACGACGTCGCGACGACGGCGATCGGCGGCGTGATGGGCGCGGCGAGCACCGAGGTGCGCGCGGACTCCACCGACGTGCTGCTGGAGGCCGCGGTGTGGGACCCGGCCGCCGTGTCGCGCACCCAGCGGCGGCTGCACCTGCCCAGCGAGGCCGCCCGTCGTTACGAGCGCGCCGTCGACCCCGCGATTTCGGTGGCCGCGCTGGACCGGTGTGCGGCGCTGCTGGCCGACATCGCCGGGGGAGCGGTATCGCCGACCCTGACCGACTGGCGCGGCGACCCGCCACGGGACGACTGGTCACTGCCCCCTATCTCGATCGCCGCCGACCTGCCGGACCGTTTCGCCGGCGTGGCATACGCCCCGGGCACGACTGTCCGGCGCCTCACTCAAATCGGTGCTGTGGTAGCCGAAAACGGCGATGCGCTGACCGTGACACCGCCGAGCTGGCGGCCCGATCTGTTGCAGCCCGCCGACCTCGTCGAGGAGGTGCTGCGGCTGGAGGGCCTCGAGGTCATCCCGTCGGTGCTGCCGTCGGCGCCCGCGGGCCGCGGACTGTCCCCGGTGCAGAAACGTCGCCGCGCGATCGGTAAGGCACTCGCGCAGTCCGGGTACGTCGAGATCCTGCCGACCCCGTTCCTGCCCGCCGGCGTGTTCGACCTGTGGGGTTTGCCGGCCGACGACCCGCGGCGCACGACGACGCGGGTGCTCAACCCGCTGGACGCCGACCGCCCGGAGCTGGCCACCACGCTGTTGCCCGGATTGCTGGAAGCATTGGGCCGCAATGTATCCCGAGGCCTGGTTGATGCCGCGCTGTATGCTATCGCGCAGGTAGTGCGGCCGACCGAGCAGACCCGCGGCATTGAGCTGATCCCGGTGCACCGTCGGCCGACGGATGACGAGGTCGCCATGCTCGACGCGTCGCTGCCCCGGCAGCCGCAGCACGTCGCCGCGGTGCTGGCCGGGCTCCGCGAACCGCGGGGCCCCTGGGGGTCCGGCCGCGCAGCCGATGCCGCCGACGCCTTCGAGGGGGTGCGAATCATCGCGCGCGCCAGCGGAATTGACGTCACGCTCCGGGCGGTCCAGTACCTGCCATGGCATCCCGGCCGGTGCGCCGAGGTCGTCGTCGGGGAACTGGTCATCGGCCATGCGGGTCAGCTGCATCCCGCCGTCGTCGAGCGGTCCGGTCTGCCGAAGGGCACCTGCGCCCTGGAGCTCAACCTCGGTGCGCTCCCGATCACCGAGCTGTTGCCGGCGCCCCAGGTGTCGCCTTTCCCGGCCGTCTTCCAGGATGTGAGCCTGGTGGTGCCCGCGGATGTGCCGGCCCAGGCGGTGGCCGACGCGGTGCGCGAAGGGGCCGGCGAGCTACTGGAAGACATGCAGCTCTTCGACGTGTTCACCGGCCCGCAGATCGGCGAGGATCGCAAGTCGCTGACCTTCGCGCTGCGGTTCCGCGCGCCGGATCGCACGCTGACCGAAGACGACGCCAGCGCCGCCCGCGACGCCGCCGTGCGGCACGCCGCCGCGGCCGTGGGTGCCGAACTGCGCGCCTGAAGCCGCGGCCAGGCCGCGGAATGGATTTGCAATCGTCTGCATAACCATGCAGAATTGGCCGAATGGCCGACGCAAAAAGGGTGGCGATCGCCGGTGCCAGCGGCTACGCGGGCGGCGAGATCCTGCGCCTGCTGCTCGGGCACCCGGCGTACGCCGACGGCCGGCTCGCCATCGGTTCGGTGACCGCCGCGGCCAGTGCGGGCAGCACGCTCGCTGAGCACCACCCACACCTGATCCCGCTGGCCCAGCGGGTGCTCGAACCCACCGAGCTTGACGTCCTGCGCGGCCATGACGTGGTGTTCCTGGCTCTGCCGCATGGGCATTCGGCGGCGCTGGCCGAGCAACTCGGCCCCGAAACCCTGATCATCGACTGCGGCGCGGATTTCCGGCTCACCGACCCCGGCGCATGGGAACGGTTCTACGGATCCCCGCACGCCGGCAGCTGGCCCTACGGCCTGCCGGAGCTGCCCGGCGCCCGGGAGCGCCTGCGCGGCGCCCGCCGCATCGCGGTGCCGGGCTGCTATCCGACCGCGGCGCTGCTGGCATTGCTGCCCGCCGTGGCCGAAGACCTCGTCGACCCCGCCGTCACCGTGGTTGCCGTCAGCGGCACCTCCGGAGCCGGCCGCGCGGCCAAGGCCGACCTGCTCGGCTCCGAGGTGATCGGATCGGCCCGGGCATACAACATCGCCGGCGCTCACCGGCACACCCCCGAGATCGCCCAGGGGCTGCGGGCCGTCACCGATCGCGATGTCACGGTGTCGTTCACCCCGGTGCTGATCCCGACCTCCCGCGGCATCCTGGCGACCTGCACGGCGCGCACCAAGACGCCGCTGTCACAGCTGCGGGCGGCATACGAAAAGGCTTACGACGCTGAACCTTTCATCTACCTGATGCCCGAAGGGCAGCTGCCCCGTACCGGCTCGGTCATCGGGAGCAACGCCGCACAGGTCGCCGTCGCGGTGGATGAGGCCGCCGAGACGTTCGTCGCGATCGCCGCGATCGACAACCTGGTCAAGGGCACCGGCGGAGCCGCGGTGCAGTCGATGAACCTGGCGCTGGGTTGGCCGGAGGCAGAAGGCCTTTCGGTGGTCGGGGTGGCACCGTGACGGACGCTGACGGTGTGACGCGGCTGGTGCGCACGCAAGGTGTCACCGCGGCCGCGGGATTTCGCGCCGCCGGAATCGCGGCCGGGATCAAGACATCCGGGGCGCGCGACCTCGCACTGGTCTTCAACGAAGGACCCGACTACGCCGCCGCCGGGGTGTTCACCCGCAACCAGGTCAAGGCCGCCCCGGTGCTGTGGACCCAACAGGTGCTCACCACTGGCCAACTGCGCGCGGTGATCCTCAACTCCGGCGGCGCCAACGCCTGCACCGGACCGGGCGGCTTCCAGGACACCCACGCCACCGCCGAGGCCGTCGCCGCAGCGTTGTCGGACTGGGGAACCGAGACCGGGGCCGTCGAGGTCGCCGTCTGCTCCACCGGTCTGATCGGCGACCGGCTGCCGATGGACAAGGTGCGCAGCGGCGTCACCCAGATCGTGCACGAAATGCACGGCGGGCTCAGCGGTGGCGACGAGGCCGCCCAGGCCATCATGACCACCGACACGGTGCCCAAAAAGGCTGCGCTGCACCATCGAAACAACTGGACGGTCGGCGGCATGGCCAAGGGCGCGGGCATGATGGCGCCTTCGCTGGCCACCATGCTGTGTGTGCTGACCACCGACGCGGTCGCCGACGCCAAGGCACTCGACCAGGCGCTGCGCCGCGCTTCCGCGCGCACCTTCGATCGACTCGACATCGACGGCTGCTGTTCCACCAACGACACCGTGCTGCTGCTGGCCTCCGGTGCAAGTGGAATCGCCCCGTCGCAGGCCGAGCTCGACGACGCCGTGCAGCGGGTCTGCGACGACCTGTGCCTGCAGCTGCAAGCCGATGCCGAGGGCGTGACCAAGCGCGTCACCGTGACGGTGACCGGGGCCTCCTCCGAGTCCGACGCGGAGAGCGCCGCTCGGGCAATCGCCCGTGACAGCCTGGTCAAGACCGCGATGTTCGGGTCGGATCCCAACTGGGGCCGGGTGGTGGCGGCGGTCGGTCTGGCGCCCGGGGTTACCATCGACCCCGAACGAATCACCGTGTCGTTCAACGGTTTTATGGTCTATCTCGACGGTGCCGGCGCTCCGGGCTCGCGCGATGTGGATCTCTCGGGCCGCGATATCGCCGTCGTCGTCGACCTCGGCCTCGGCGACGGCCAGGCCACCATCCGCACCATCGATTTGTCGCACGCCTACGTCGAAGAGAATTCGGCCTACAGCACATGACGATCAACACCGACGAACTGCCCACGCAGGTCAAGGCGCAGGTGCTGGCCGAAGCACTGCCCTGGCTCAAGCAGCTGCACGGCAAGATCGTCGTGGTCAAATACGGCGGCAACGCGATGACCGACGAGACGCTGCGGCAAGCCTTCGCCGCCGACATGGCCTTCCTGCGCAACTGCGGAATCCACCCGGTCGTCGTGCACGGCGGCGGACCGCAGATCACCGCGATGCTGCGCCGGCTCGGCATCGACAAGGGTGACTTCAAGGGCGGATTCCGGGTCACCACACCGGAAGTGCTCGACGTCGCGCGCATGGTGCTGTTCGGACAGGTGGGCCGCGAACTGGTCAACCTGATCAACGCGTACGGGCCGTACGCCGTCGGCATCACCGGCGAGGACGCCCAGCTCTTCACCGCGGTACGGCGCAGCGTCACCGTCGACGGCGTGGCCACCGACATCGGCCTGGTCGGCGACGTCGACACGGTCAACACCGCCGCGGTGCTGGATCTGATTGCGGCGCGGCGTATTCCGGTGGTGTCCACACTCGCGCCGGATGCCGAGGGTGTGGTGCACAACATCAACGCCGACACCGCCGCGGCGGCGTTGGCCGAGGCGCTGGGAGCCGAAAAACTGTTGATGCTCACCGATGTTGAAGGCATATATACCGACTGGCCCGACCGCGAATCGTTGGTCAGCGAAATTGACACCGCGAGCTTGACCCAACTGCTGCCCACATTCGAGTCCGGCATGATTCCCAAGGTCGAGGCGTGCCTGCGCGCGGTCACCGGGGGAGTGCCCAGCGCGCATGTCATCGACGGCAGAGTCAAACACTGTGTGCTGGTGGAGCTCTTCACTCCCGAGGGCACCGGAACCAAGGTGGTGCCCGCATGAACCAGACCGACACCATGCGGCAGCGGTGGGAAGCCGTGATGATGAACAACTACGGCACCCCGCCGCTGGCTTTGGCCAGTGGCGAGGGCGCCGTGGTCACCGATGTGGACGGCAAGAGCTACGTCGATCTGCTGGCTGGCATCGCGGTCAACGTGCTCGGGCATGGCCATCCGGCCCTCATCGAGGCCGTCACGCAGCAGATGTCGACGCTCGGTCACACGTCGAACCTGTATGCCACCGAACCGGGGATCGCGCTGGCCGAGGAACTGGTTGCCCTGCTCGGCACCGACACCACGACCCGGGTGTTCTTCTGCAACTCGGGCACCGAAGCCAACGAGATGGCGTTCAAGCTGTCCCGGCTCACCGGTCGCACGAAACTGGTTGCCGCGCAAGAGGGTTTCCACGGCCGCACGATGGGCTCGCTGGCGCTGACCGGCCAGCCGGCCAAGCAGGCGCCGTTCGAGCCGTTGCCGGGCGACGTCACGCACGTGCCCTACGGCGACGCCGACGCGCTGGCCGCCGCCGTCGATGACGACACCGCGGCGGTATTCCTCGAGCCGATCATGGGGGAGAGCGGCGTCGTCGTCCCGCCCCCGGGCTACCTGGCGGCGGCGCGCGAGATCACCGCACGGCACGGCGCCCTGCTGGTGCTCGACGAGGTGCAAACCGGAATCGGGCGCACCGGAGCATTTTTCGCCCACCAGCACGACGGCATCACTCCCGACGTGGTGACGCTGGCCAAGGGGCTCGGCGGCGGACTGCCGATCGGCGCGGTGCTGGTGGTCGGGCCGGCGGCCGAACTATTGACACCCGGCCTGCACGGCAGCACGTTCGGCGGCAACCCGGTGTGCACCGCGGCAGCGCGGGCGGTGCTGCGGGTGCTGGTCGACGACGACCTGATCCGGCAGGCCGAGGTGCTGGGCAAGTCGTTGCGCCAGGGCATCGAATCGCTGGGCCACCCGCTGATCGACCACACGCGCGGCCGCGGGCTGTTGTGCGGAGTGGTGCTGACCGCGCCGCGCGCGAAGGACGTCGAGGCCGCCGCGCGTGAGGCCGGGTTCCTGGTCAACGCGGCCACGCCCAACGTCATCCGGCTGGCGCCGCCGCTGGTGATCACCGAAGCCCAGATCGACAGCTTCCTCGCCGCGTTGCCCGGTGTTCTCGACGCGGTGGGCGCACATGCCTAGACACTTCCTGCGCGACGACGACCTGTCCCCGGCCGAACAGGCCGAGGTCCTCGAGCTGGCCGCCGAGCTGAAGAAGAACCCGTTCAGCCGTCGTCCCCTGGACGGGCCGCGCGGCGTTGCGGTGCTTTTCGACAAGAACTCCACCCGCACCCGGTTCTCCTTCGAGGTGGGCATCGCGCAGCTGGGCGGGCATCCCGTCGTCGTCGACAGCGGCAGCACCCAGCTGGGCCGCGACGAGACGCTGCAGGACACCGCGCAGGTGCTGTCCCGCTATGTCGACGCCATCGTGTGGCGGACCTTCGGGCAAGACCGGCTCGACGCCATGGCCGCGACCGCGACGGTGCCGGTGGTGAATGCGCTCTCCGATGAGTTCCATCCCTGCCAGGTGCTGGCCGATCTGCAGACCATCGCCGAACACAAGGGGTCGCTGAACGGTTTGGCGATGTCGTATTTCGGCGACGGCGCCAACAACATGGCGCACTCCCTGATGCTCGGCGCGGTAACCGCCGGCATCCACGTCACGGTCGCCGCCCCGGCGGGCTTCGCGCCCGACCCGGCCGTGCTGGCCGCCGCCGAGCAACGCGCGGCGGACACGGGTGCCTCGGTGACCGTGACCACCGACGCCGACGCGGCCGCCGCCGGCGCCGACGTTTTGGTGACCGACACCTGGACGTCGATGGGGCAAGAGGCCGATGGGCTCGACCGGGTCAAACCGTTTCGCCCGTTTCAGATCAACACCAGGCTGCTGGGCCTGGCTGACTCGGAAGCCATTGTGCTGCACTGCCTTCCGGCGCATCGCGGCGACGAGATCACCGATGAGGTGATGGACGGCCCGGCCAGCGTGGTCTTCGACGAGGCCGAAAACCGGCTGCACGCCCAGAAGGCGCTGCTGGTGTGGCTGCTGGAGCGGTCCCGATGACTCGCAACGCCTCCGACATCACCCGCGCCGGTCGTCAGGCGCGCATCGTGGCGATCCTGTCGTCGGCGCCGGTGCGCAGCCAAGGCGAACTGGCGGGGCTGCTGGCCGACGAGGGCGTCGACGTCACTCAGGCCACGCTGTCGCGCGACCTCGAAGAGCTCGGTGCGGTGAAGCTGCGCGGAGCCGACGGCGGCGTCGGGGTCTACGTCGTCCCGGAAGACGGCAGCCCGGTGCGCGGCGTATCGGGCGGCACCGCACGGCTGTCGCGGCTGCTGAGCGAGCTGCTGGTGTCCACCGATGCCAGCGCCAACCTTGCTGTGCTGCGAACTCCGCCGGGCGGAGCTGACTATTTGGCCAGCGCAATCGATCGGGCGGCGTTACCGTACGTCGTCGGCACCATCGCCGGCGATGACACTCTCTTCGTGGCTGCCCGGGAGCCGATGACCGGCGCCGAGCTGGCCAGAACTCTGGAAAACCTCAAATAGACTTTCGATTGGAGATTGATTCATGTCAGAACGCGTCATCCTGGCGTATTCCGGCGGTCTGGACACCTCGGTGGCGATCAGCTGGATAGGCAAGGAGACCGGCCGTGAGGTCGTGGCGGTCGCGATCGACCTCGGCCAGGGCGGCGAGGACATGGACGTCATCCGCCAGCGCGCCCTGGACTGCGGTGCGGTCGAGGCCGTCGTCGTCGATGCCCGCGACGAGTTCGCCGAGGGCTACTGCCTGCCGACGGTGTTGAACAACGCGCTGTACATGGACCGCTACCCGCTGGTGTCGGCCATCAGCCGGCCGCTGATCGTCAAGCACCTGGTCGCTGCCGCGCGCGAACACGGCGGCAGCATCGTCGCGCACGGCTGCACCGGTAAGGGCAACGACCAGGTCCGATTCGAAGTCGGATTCGCTTCGCTGGCACCGGATTTGGAGGTGCTGGCGCCGGTTCGCGATTACGCCTGGACGCGGGAGAAGGCGATTGCGTTCGCCGAGGAGAACGCCATCCCGATCAACGTCACCAAACGTTCGCCGTTTTCCATCGACCAGAACGTGTGGGGTCGCGCGGTGGAAACCGGCTTCCTGGAACACCTGTGGAACGCGCCCACCAAGGACGTCTATGACTACACCGAAGACCCCACCCTCAACTGGAGCACACCCGACGAGGTGATCATCGGTTTCGAACGCGGCGTCCCGGTGTCGATCGACGGCAAGCCGGCGACGATGCTGCAGGCCATCGAGGAACTCAACCGTCGCGCCGGGGCCCAGGGCGTCGGGCGCCTCGACGTCGTCGAAGACCGGCTGGTGGGCATCAAGAGCCGCGAGATCTACGAGGCTCCGGGCGCGATGGTGCTCATCACCGCCCACACCGAGCTCGAACACGTCACGCTGGAGCGCGAGCTGGCCCGGTTCAAGCGGCAGACCGACCAGCGCTGGGGTGAATTGGTGTACGACGGGCTGTGGTATTCGCCGCTGAAGGTCGCGTTGGAGACCTTCGTCGCCAAGACCCAGGAGCACGTGTCCGGGGAGATCCGGATGGTGTTGCACGGCGGGCACATTGCCGTCAACGGCCGCCGCAGCGCCGAGTCGCTCTACGACTTCAACCTGGCCACCTACGACGAGGGCGACAGCTTCGACCAGTCGGCCGCCAAGGGCTTCGTCTACGTGCACGGGTTGTCGTCGAAGTTGGCCGCCCGCCGGGACCTGGCCTCCGACGAAACGTGAGCACCAACGAGGGATCACTGTGGGGCGGGCGGTTCGCCGACGGGCCGTCTGAGGCGCTGGCCGCACTGAGCAAGTCCACCCACTTCGACTGGGTGCTGGCTCCCTACGACGTCATCGCGTCGCGGGCGCACACCATCGTGCTGTTCCGGGCCGGGTTGCTCACCGAGGAACAGCGCGACGGGCTGCTGGTTGGGTTGGACAGCCTCGCCGAGGACATCGCCGACGGCAGTTTCGGCCCGCTGGTGACCGACGAGGACGTGCACGGCGCGCTCGAGCGCGGACTGATCGACCGGGTCGGGCCGGATTTGGGCGGCCGGCTGCGGGCCGGCCGGTCCCGCAACGACCAGGTGGCCACGCTGTTCCGGATGTGGCTTCGCGACGCGGTGCGACGGGTCGCCGCCGGAGCGCTCGACGTCGTCGGCGCATTGGCCGCCCAGGCCGAAGCCCACCCGACGGCGATCATGCCGGGCAAGACCCACATGCAGTCGGCCCAGCCGGTCCTGCTGGCCCACCACCTGCTCGCGCACGCCCATCCCTTGCTGCGCGACGTGGATCGCATCGCGGACTTCGACAAACGCGCCGCGGTGTCGCCGTACGGATCGGGGGCGCTGGCCGGCTCGTCGCTGGGCCTGGATCCGGACGCGATCGCCGCGGACCTGGGTTTTGCGGCCGCCGCCGCCAATTCCATCGACGCGACTGCCGCCCGGGACTTTGCTGCCGAGGCGGCCTTCGTCTTGGCCATGATTGGCGTCGACCTGTCCCGGCTGGCCGAGGACATCATCATCTGGAGCTCAACGGAGTTCGGCTACGTCAAGTTGCACGATTCCTGGTCGACCGGCAGCTCGATCATGCCGCAGAAGAAGAACCCCGACATCGCCGAGCTGGCCCGGGGCAAGTCCGGGCGGCTGATCGGAAACCTGGCCGGGCTGCTGGCCACGTTGAAGGCCCAGCCGCTGGCCTACAACCGTGACCTGCAGGAAGACAAGGAGCCGGTGTTCGATTCGGTGGCGCAGCTGGAGCTGCTGTTGCCGGCGATGGCCGGGCTGGTGGGCAGCCTGACGTTCGACGTCGAACGGATGGCGGCGTTGGCCCCGGCCGGCTACACCCTGGCCACCGACATCGCCGAATGGCTTGTCCGCGCGGGAGTGCCATTTCGGTCGGCACACGAGGCCGCGGGTGCGGCCGTGCGCGCCGCCGAGGGCCGCGGTGTCGGGCTCGAGGAGCTGACCGACGACGAGCTGGCGGCCATCAGCCCCGAGCTGACGCCCCAGGTCCGTGCGGTGCTGACCATCGAAGGCTCGGTGTCCTCGCGCGACGCCCGCGGGGGCACCGCGCCCAGCCAAGTCGCCGACCAATTGCGTGGCGTCCTGGACAGCTGTGAACGGCTGCGGGTGCGACTGCGCGAACAATTCCAAAGGTGACTCGCGCCGCGGAACTCCGGTTTGCTGTGGTCATTGTCTCAGGTCAGCGGCATATTGCGGCGCGGCCCGCGCAAGCAGACTAAACTCGCAGCTCGAAGCCATCTAGGGTTGAACCGGTCGACCTGCATGTTCGTCACCAAGGGGTGGGACCAAAATGAGCGTCATCGCAGGCGTGTTCGGTGCGTTGCCGCCGTATCGCTATTCGCAGCGCGAACTCACCGACTTTTTCCTGAGCATTCCGGGTTTTGAGGACTACGAAGACATCGTTCGGCAGCTGCACAGCAGCGCCAAAGTCAACAGCCGCCATCTGGTCATCCCGCTGGAGCGCTATCCCCGGCTGACCGACTTCGGTGTGGCGAACCAGATCTACATCGACAACGCCGTTGAGCTGGGCTGCGAGGCGCTGTCGGGCGCGCTGGACGACGCGGGCCTGCAACCACGCGACCTCGACGTGCTGATGACGACGACGGTCACCGGACTCGCGGTCCCTTCGATCGACGCCCGGATCGCCGGGCGGCTCGGGCTGCGCGACGACGTGCGCCGGGTGCCGCTGTTCGGCCTAGGTTGCGTGGCCGGGGCGGCCGGCGTGGCCCGGCTGAACGACTACCTGCGTGGCGATCCCGATGGCGTGGCCGCGTTGATCTCCGTGGAATTGTGCTCACTGACCTACCCGGGATACAAGCCTTCGCTGGCGGGTCTGGTCGGCAGTGCCCTGTTTGCTGATGGCGCCGCATCGGTGGTTGCCGTCGGCGAGCGTCGCGCCGAACAGATCGGCGCCGGCGGCCCGGACGTCCTCGATTCGCGCAGCCACCTCTACCCGGATTCGTTGCGCACCATGGGCTACGACGTCGGCACCGAGGGGTTCGAGCTGGTGCTGTCCAAAGACGTCGCGGCCGTCGTCGAGCAATACATCGAAGACGACGTCACCCAGTTTCTGGGGGCGCACGGCTTGACCGCGAGCGACGTCGGCGCCTTCGTCAGCCACCCCGGCGGCCCCAAGGTCATCGAGGCGATCACCGCGGCACTCAGCCTGTCCCCGGACGCCCTGGAACTGACCTGGCGATCGCTCGGCGAGATCGGCAACCTCTCGTCGGCGTCGGTGCTGCACGTCCTGCGTGACACCATCGCCAAGAAGCCGCCCAGCGGAAGCCCGGGTCTGATGCTCGCGATGGGGCCCGGGTTCTGTTCCGAGCTCGTATTGCTGCGCTGGCACTGATGCAAGCGTGTGGACTCCGCCGCCGCTGTTAGGCACCCGAACCGTTGAGTTCGAGTTTCTCGGATGCCGATATCTTGCAGTAAGCGCGATTACGCAGCTTGGCCCGTTCGATTGGGCAGCACGGAAGGCCGGGTTCCATGAATAGCACTCCTGAAGAGCTGGTCAAGGCCCTCCGCACGTCGCTGAAAGAGAACGAGCGGCTCAAGCGAGAGAACCGCGAATACCTGGCCGCAGCGACCGAGCCGGTGGCCTTGGTGGGGATGGCGTGCCGGTATCCGGGTGGAGTGGACTCCCCGGAGGCATTGTGGGAGATGGTCGTTGAGGGACGCGATGTCGTGTCGGATTTTCCGGCCGACCGCGGCTGGGATTTGGCCGGGCTGTTCGATCCCGATCCCGATGCGACCGGCAAGTCGTACAACCGCTGCGGCGGATTCCTGTCGGGTGTCGCCGATTTCGATGCCGCGTTCTTCGGGATCGCGCCCAGCGAGGCGCTGGCGATGGACCCGCAGCAGCGTTTGTTGCTGGAAGTGTCGTGGGAGGCGTTGGAGCGGGCCGGGATTGACCCGATCACGCTGCGGGGTTCGCCGACGGGCGTGTTCGTCGGGGTGTTTCACGGTTCCTATGGGGGCCAGGGACGCGTCCCGGGAGACCTGGAGAGATACGGCCTGCGCGGTTCGACGCTGAGTGTCGCGTCGGGGCGGGTCGCGTATTCGCTGGGGTTGGAGGGCCCGGCGGTGTCGGTGGACACCGCGTGCTCGTCGTCGTTGGTCGCGCTGCATCTGGCCGCGCAGTCGCTGCGATCGGGCGAATGCGATGTGGCGCTGGTCGGCGGCGTGACGGTGATGGCCACCCCGGCGATGTTCGTGGAGTTCAGCCGGCAGCGGGCACTATCTGCCGACGGCCGGTGCAAGGCGTATGCCGGTGCCGCCGACGGGACCGGTTTCTCCGAGGGTGTCGGAGCGCTGGTGCTGGAGCGGCTGGCCGATGCGCGGCGGTTGGGTCATCGGGTGCTGGCGGTGGTGCGGGGCTCGGCGGTCAATCAGGACGGCGCCTCCAATGGGTTGGCGACTCCCAACGGGCCGGCGCAGCAGCGGGTGATCCGCGCGGCGCTACAGAGCGCCCGGCTGGGTACCGCGGACGTGGATCTGGTGGAGGGCCACGGGACCGGCACCACGCTGGGCGATCCGATTGAAGCCCAAGCGATCCTGGCGACCTACGGGCAGGATCGGTCGTCCGATCAGCCGTTGTGGCTGGGGTCGATCAAATCCAACATGGGCCACACGTCGGCGGCGGCGGGAGTCGCCGGTGTGATCAAGATGGTGCAGGCAATGCGCCACGGCGTCATGCCCAAGACGTTGCACGTCGATGTGCCTACACCGCACGTGGATTGGACGGCGGGCGCGGTGTCGTTGCTGACCGACCAACGGTCGTGGCCGGAGCTGGATCGCCCGCGCCGCGCGGGCGTGTCGTCCTTCGGGATCAGCGGGACGAATGCGCATGTGATTCTGGAACAAGCTGCGCCGGTGGAAAGTGTTGGCGCGCCTGCTGATAGCGTCATGCCGGTCGCTCCGTGGGTGTTGTCAGCCCGGTCGGCCGAGGCGTTGTCGGGCCAAGCGCAGCGGTTGCTCGCACGTGTGCAGGCCGATCAGCAGCTTGGCGTGGCCGACGTGGGGTGGTCGCTGGTGTCGACACGTTCGGTGTTCGACCATCGGGCCGTGGTGGTCGGCGATCGCGACGAGCTGATGGCGGGGCTGGCCGGGTTGGCCGCCGGTGAGCCGGGCGCCAACGTCGTGGTGGGCCGCGCCCAGGCCGCTGGCAAGACGGTGTTCGTGTTTCCCGGCCAAGGTTCGCAATGGATCGGCATGGGAGCCCAATTGCTGGAAACCGCACCGGTATTCGCCGAGCAGCTGAACCGATGCGAAAAGGCGCTCGGAGAGCACGTGCACTGGTCCCTGATCGATGTCATCCGGGGCGCGGCGGGTGCCCCGGGACTCGACCGAGTGGACGTGGTGCAGCCGGTGCTCTGGGCGATGATGGTGTCGCTGGCCGAATTGTGGCGCTCGGTGGGCGTACATCCCGATGCGGTCATCGGCCACTCGCAGGGCGAGATCGCGGCGGCATACGTGGCCGGTGCGCTGTCGCTGGAGGATGCCGCCCGGGTGGTGGCGCTGCGCAGCCGGCTTTTGGTGCAGTTGTCGGGCGCCGGCGGCATGGTTTCGCTGGCCTGCGGCCTGGCTCGGGCGCGCGAGCTGTTGGCGCCGTCGGGCGATCGTCTGAATATCGCTGCGGTCAACGGTGTTTCGGCAATTGTCGTCTCCGGCGAGGTGGACGCGCTGGAAGATTTGCTGCGGCGCTGCGAGAGCGCCGAAGTGCGTGCCCGCAGGATCGATGTCGACTATGCGTCGCACTCGGTGCAAATCGACGCGATCCGCGAACCGCTTGCCCAGGCCCTGATCGGCATCGAGCCACGATCGTCGTCGGTCACCTTCTTCTCCACCGTCACCGGCGAAGCCCTCGACACCGCGGGCCTGAACGCCGACTACTGGTACCGCAGCATTCGCCAGACCGTGCAATTCGAGCAGGCGGTGCGCACCGCGAGTGACGCCGGGTATCGGGTGTTCATCGAGTCGAGCCCGCATCCGGTGCTGATCGCCGGCATCGAAGACACCGTTGCGGATCGAAAGCTTGCCGATGCCATCGTCATTCCGTCGCTGGGCCGCGACGACGGCGGGCTGGACAGGTTTTGGCTGTCTGCCGGGCAGGCTCACGTCGCGGGTGTGGTGGTGGATTGGCGTTCGGTTTTCTCCGGCGGGCACCATGTAGATTTGCCGACGTATGCGTTTCAGGGTCGACGATTCTGGTTGCCGCCGTTAGGCATTGGTGGCAGTGATCTGGGTGGTCTGGGCTTGGCCGGGGCCGAGCACGGCTTACTGGGCGCGGTGGTGCAGCGGCCCGATTCGGGTGCAGTGGTGCTGACCGGCCGGCTGTCGTTGGCGGCGCAGCCGTGGCTGACCGATCACGCGGTGGCCGGGGTGGTGCTGTTCCCGGGGGCGGGGTTCGTGGAGTTGGCGTTGCGGGCCGGTGACGAGGTCGGTTGTGCCGTGGTCGAGGAGCTGACGCTGTCGGCTCCGCTACTGTTGCCGGCGGCCGACGGGGTCCAGGTGCAGGTCGTGGTCGGTGCCGCGGGTAGCTCGGGCCGCCGCGCGGTGTCGGTGTATTCACGTGGCACGCAGGCCGATGCGGAATGGGCACTGCACGCCGAGGGGGCGCTGAGCACGGGCTCGGGCAGTCCGGCCGCGGACTTGTCGGTATGGCCACCGGTGGGAGCGGTCGCGGTGGACGTGGCCGACGCGTACGAGCAGCTGACCCGGCGGGGGTACGAGTACGGTCCGGCGTTTCAGGGTCTGCACGCCATGTGGCGGCTCGGCAACGAAGTCTTCGCCGAAGTCGCCGTGCCCGAGGCCGCCGGCGTCACGGTGGACAGTTTCGGAATCCATCCGGTGCTGGTGGATGCCGCGCTGCACGCGATGGGAGTGGTCGGCGACCAAGCCGAGACGATGTTGCCGTTCTCCTGGCAGGGCGTGTGTTTGCACGCGGCCGGGGCGTCGCGGGCGCGGGTTCGGATAGCACCGGTCGGCGTGAGCGCCGTGTCGGTGGATTTGGCCGACGGAGCGGGCCTGCCGATTCTGTCGGTGCGCGAGTTGGTGGTTCGTCCCGTCTCGGCGGCACAGCTGACGGCGGTGGCCGCGGCCCCGCGCGCCGGCGGCGGGTTGCTGGAGGTGACCTGGTCGCCGGTTACCTTGGACCCCAACACTATTGCCACCGAAGACGCGACGGTGTGGGAGCCGACGTCCGGAACCGGTGATGCAGTGGCATCGGTGTATGCGGCCACGCATGAAGCCTTGGGCGTGTTGCAGTCGTGGCTGGCCGGCGACGACGCCCGGGTGCTGGTGGTGCTGACTCATGGCGCTGTCGGGCTGTCCGGTGAGGATGTCACGGATCTGGCCGGCGCGGCGGTCTGGGGCTTGGTGCGCTCGGCGCAGGCCGAGCAGCCGGGACGGCTGGTGCTGGTCGACTCGGACGGATCATTGGACATCGCGGAGGTAGTCGCTTGTGGTGAGCCGCAATTGGTGGTGCGCTCCGGCGTCGCGCACGCCGCTCGACTGACCCCGGCACGGTCGGTGGCGACACTGCCGGCAGGGCAGTGGCGGATGGGCGTCGGCGGCGCCGGCACCCTGGAGGATCTGGTGGTACGTCCGCTGGCTCGTGCGGAGCTGGCCGCCGGGCAGGTGCGGGTGGCGGTCGCCGCGGTCGGGGTGAACTTTCGGGATGTGCTGATGGCGTTGGGGATGTATCCCGGCGGCGGCGAGATCGGTGTCGAGGGCTCCGGCGTGATCGTCGAGGTCGGTCCCGGAGTTCAGGGCCTTGCCGTCGGCGATGCCGTGATGGGTCTGTTGGGGGTCGTCGGTTCTGAGGCCGTGGTCGACGCACGGTTGGTGACCACGGTGCCGACGGAATGGTCGTTGGTACAAGCCGCCAGCGTGCCGGTCGTGTTCCTGACCGCTCTGTACGGCCTCTCGGTGTTGGCCGGCGTCAAATCCGGGGACAAGGTCCTGGTGCACGCCGCCACCGGCGGGGTGGGCATGGCCGCCGTGCAGCTGGCCCGGCATTGGGGCGCCGAAGTATTCGCGACCGCCAGCCGTGGCAAGTGGGACACCTTGCGGGCGATGGGCTTTGACGACGATCACATCGGCGATACCCGGACGTTGGAGTTCGAGCAGAAGTTTCTGGCGACGACCGGCGGCGCCGGAGTCGATGTGGTACTCAACTCGCTGGCCGGGGAGTTCCTCGACGCCTCGCTGCGGTTGTTGGTGGGCGGCGGGCGTTTCATCGAGATGGGCAAGACCGACCTTCGCGACCCCGAGGCGGTCGCGGAACAACACCACGGCGTGTACTACCGGGCCTTCGACCTGATCGAGGCGGGCCCAGATCTCACCGCGATGATGCTTTCCGACTTGCTGGAGATGTTCGGCGCCGGCGTATTGAAGCCATTGCCGGTCAAGACGTTTGACGTGCGCTGCGCCTCGTCGGCGTATCGGTTCGTCAGCCAGGCCCGGCACACCGGCAAGGTTGTCCTCACCGTCCCCGATGGCCCCGGCGACGCCGTGCTCACGGGTTCGGGTGGCGGCCTGGCCGCCGGCAGCGTGCTGATCACCGGGGGCACCGGGATGGCCGGTTCGGCCGTGGCCGAACATCTGGTGGCCCGCTACGGGGTCGGCCACGTGGTGTTGGTCAGCCGCAGCGGCGCCGACGGCGAGGGTGTGGCGGAACTGGTGGATCGGCTCACGGCCACCGGGGCCGAGGTGTCGGTGGCGGCCTGCGATGTCAGCGATCGGGATGCGGTCGCGGGTTTGATAGCTGCGCTGCCCGCGCGATACCCGCTCAAGGGCGTGTTCCATGCGGCCGGGGTCCTCGACGACGGGCTGATTGCCTCGTTGACACCGCAACGGGTGGATACGGTGCTGCGGGCCAAAGTCGACGGAGCCTGGAACCTGCATGAGCTCACCCGCGATCTGGATTTGTCGGCGTTCGTGATGTTCTCGTCGATGGCCGGGATCGTGGGTTCCGCCGGCCAGGGCAACTACGCGGCGGCGAACAGCTTCCTCGACGAGTTGGCCGCCCACCGGCGGGCGCAGGGCCTGCCGGGGTTGTCGGTGGCCTGGGGACTTTGGGAACAGGCCAGCGGCATGACCCAACACCTCGACGAACGTGACAAGGCCCGCATGAGCCGAATCGGGCTCGCGCCCATGGCAACTGCGCAGGCACTGCGACTCTTCGATACCGCGATGCTGGCCGAGCGGCCGATGATGGTCGCCGCTCGCATCGACCCCGGTGCGCTGGCCGACAACGGCGCCTCGCTGCCCCCGCTGCTGAGTCAGCTGGTCGCCCGACCCATTCGGCGGGTGATCGACGAGACCGATACCACCTCCGCCTCGACGACCAGCCTCGTCGCCCGCTTGCAGGGACTGTCGGCCGAGCAGCGACACAGCGAACTGGTGGACCTGGTCTGCCGCAACGCCGCTACCGTGCTGGGCCGCCCCAATATCGGAGACATCAACGCCGGCAGCGTCTTCCAAGACCTCGGGTTCGACTCACTGACCGCCGTCGAACTGCGCAACCGGCTCAAAACCGCCACCGGACTGACCCTTTCGCCGACGCTGATCTTCGACTACCCGACGCCGATCGTCCTGGCCGAGCACCTCGACACTCGGCTGGTGGTCCCCGCCACTCCTACCGAGCAGCCCAACCTGATGGCCCGCTTCAACGACGTCACCCGGGAGCTGCAAACGCTGCTGAGCCAACCCGACTGGCAGCCCGGCGACAAGCCGCACCTGACCACCCGCATCCAGACGTTGCTGACCACGCTCAGCGCCCACCTGGATCCATCCGACCAGGAGGAAGCCGAGGACGAGGACATCCACAGTGCCAGCGAAAGCGAACTGTTCGCCATCCTCGACGAAGAACTCGGCTCGTAAGACGCCAAGGAGCGCCAGTGTCGGACACCGACAAACACCTTGATTACCTGAAGCGGCTCACCGCAGATCTGCGGCGCACGCGACGGCGCGTGGCGGAGCTGGAAGGCAAGCTGTCCGAGCCGGTGGCGGTGGTCGGGATGGCGTGCCGGTATCCGGGCGGAGTGGATTCGCCGGAGGCCTTGTGGCAGATGGTGGTTGAGGGCCGCGATGCCGTGTCGGATTTTCCCGCGGACCGGGGCTGGGACGTCGCGGGGTTGTTCGATCCCGACCCCGATGCCCCCGGCAAGATGTATGTCCGCCAGGGATCGTTTCTCGCCGACGCGGGCGATTTCGATGCCGGGTTCTTCGGCGTCGGACCCAGCGAGGCGCTGGCGATGGATCCACAGCAGCGGCTGATGCTGGAGCTGTCGTGGGAAGCATTGGAGCGCACCGGAATTGACCCGTTGGGATTGCGGGGATCGGCGACCGGGGTGTTCGCCGGTGTCATCCATGCCGGCTACGGCGGCCAGGTGGAAGGTGAGTTGGAGGGCTATGGGCTCACCGGGTCGACACTGAGCGTGGCCTCGGGCCGGGTGTCCTACGTGCTGGGCTTGGAAGGCCCGGCCGTGTCGGTGGATACGGCGTGCTCGTCGTCGCTGGTGGCGTTGCACTTGGCCGCGCAGTCGCTGCGGTCCGGCGAATGCGACCTGGCCCTGGTCGGTGGCGTCACCGTAATGGCCACGCCCGCGGCCTTTGTCGAATTCAGCCGGCAGCGGGCGCTGGCCGCCGACGGCCGGTGCAAGGTGTATGCCGGGGCAGCCGACGGCACCGCATGGTCGGAAGGCGCCGGGGTCCTGGTGGTGGAGCGCCTGGCCGACGCGCGACGAGCCGGGCACCCGGTGCTGGCGATCGTGCGCGCTACCGCAGTCAATCAGGACGGCGCCTCCAACGGGCTGACCGCCCCGAACGGGCCTTCCCAGCAACGGGTTATCCGCACGGCCCTGGCGAGTGGGGGGCTGACGGCCGCGGACGTCGACGTGGTCGAGGGGCACGGCACCGGGACCGTGCTGGGGGATCCGATTGAGGCGCAAGCGCTGTTGGCGACCTATGGCCAGGATCGGCCAGCGGATCGTCCGCTGTGGTTGGGCTCGATCAAATCCAACATCGGTCACACCTCGGCGGCCGCGGGTGTGGCCGGAGTGATCAAGATGATCGAGGCGATCCAGCACGAGGTGCTGCCACAGACGTTGCACGTGGATGTGCCGTCGCCGCACGTGGATTGGTCGGCGGGCGCGGTGTCGTTGTTGACGGAATCGCGGGCGTGGCCGAGCGGGGAGGGGCCGCGCCGGGCGGGGGTGTCGTCGTTCGGGATCAGCGGGACGAACGCGCACGTGATCATCGAGGAGCCGCCGGTTGCGGAGGCGCAAAGCGTTGGGGTGGAACCCGAGGCGCGCGAGACGGCGTGGGTGTTGTCGGCCCGCTCGGAGCAGGCGCTGGCAAATCAGGCCAAGCGGTTGCTCGCGCACGTGTCCGGCAATGCCGAGCTCAGCCCTGTCGATGTGGCGTGGTCGTTGGTGACGACACGTGCGGTGTTCGACCATCGAGCCGTGGTGGTCGGAGCGAACCGGGACCGTCTACAGGAAGGCTTGCTGGAGCTGGCCACCGGTGAGCCGGGCGCGCGAGTGACGGCCGGACGTGTCCGTTCGGCGGGCAAGACGGTATTCGTGTTTCCCGGCCAGGGGTCGCAATGGCTCGGGATGGGCGAGCAGCTGTACGGCCGTTTCCCGGAATTCGCGCGGGCGTTTGACGAGGCGGTCGCCGCATTGGATCCGCACCTGCGGTTGCCGCTGCGTCAGGTGATGTGGGGCAGCGATGCCGAACTGCTGGAGAGCACGGAGTTCGCGCAGTCGGCGCTGTTTGCCGTCGAGGTGGCGTTGGCTGCGATGCTCGGGCACTGGGGTGTACTGCCCGATGTGGTGACGGGCCATTCCGTCGGCGAGATCACCGCGGCCTATGTGGCGGGCGTGCTGTCGCTTGCGGATGCGGCCAAAGTGGTGGCGGGGCGCGGCCGGTTGATGGCCGCGTTGCCGTCCGGGGGCGCGATGGTCGCGGTCGCGACCAGCGAAGCGGAGGTCTCGCCGCTGTTGACCGCGGAGGTGAATCTCGCAGCGGTCAATGCTCCCAACGCGGTGGTGATTTCGGGTACCGACGCGGCGGTCTCCGCGGTGGCCGATGAGCTGGCGCAGCAGGGCCGACGGGTACATCGACTGGCGGTTTCGCACGCGTTCCATTCCGCGCTGATGGAGCCGATGCTCGAGGAGTTCGCCCAGCTGGTGGCCGGAGTTTCGGCCTCGCCACCACGAATCGGCTTGGTGTCCAACCTGACTGGGCAATTGGCCGGTCCCGGCTACGGGTCGCCGCAATACTGGGTCGACCACGTGCGCCAGCCGGTCCGTTTCGCCGACGGGGTGCGGGCCGCCGAGGCGTTGGGCGCCCGGGCGTTCGTGGAGGTCGGTCCGGGCCGCGGTCTCACCGCCGCCGTGGAGCAGTCGTTGACCGGCGAGCAGGCGACATCGGTGGTGATGCTCGCCAAAGATCGTCCCGAAGCAGAATCGGCACTGGCCGCGCTCGGACATCTGTTCACCATCGGTGTCGCAGTGGACTGGCCCGCGGCGATCGGGAACGGGCGCCGCGTCGACCTACCGACGTATGGGTTTGTCCGGCAGCGGTTCTGGCTTCCCCTCGGCGCGGTGGGATCGGGCAACGTGAGCAGTCTCGGCCTGGCCCGGGCCGCGCACCCGTTGCTGGGCGCCGTGGTGGAGCGGCCCGACTCCGGGGGCGTGGTGCTGACCGGCTCGCTGTCCGTGGGCGGATCGCCGTGGCTCGCGGATCACGTCGTGGACGGCGTGGTGTTGTTCCCGGGCGCCGGATTCGTCGAACTGGCATTGCGGGCCGGCGATGAGGTCGGCTGTGCCGTGGTCGAAGAGCTCACGTTGCTGGCGCCGTTGGTGCTGCCGCCGGGCGGCGCGGCCCGCGTGCAGGTCGTCGTGGACGCCGCGGGGGAGTCGGGCTCTCGGGCCGTGTGGGTGTATTCGCGTGGTGCGGCAGCGGATTCGATGTGGGTGCTGCACGCGCAGGGCGCCTTGAGTGCCGCGCAGCCCGAACCCGCCGCGGACTTGTCGGTGTGGCCTCCGGTCGGGGCCTCCGCTGTCGAAGCCGACGACGTGTACGAGGTGCTGGCAGCGCGGGGCTACGACTACGGGCCCGCATTCCGCGGCCTTCGAGCCCTGTGGCGGCGTGGGCATGAGGTCTTTGCCGAAGTGTCCGCTGGCGAGGGCGTGACGATGGGCGGCTTCGGGATTCATCCCGTTGTGCTGGATGCTGCGTTGCATGCCTGGGGAATTGCCGAGGGCGGCGATGCGACCATGCTGCCCTTCTCCTGGCAGGGCGTCTGCCTGCACGCCGCCGGGGCATCACGGGTTCGCGTCCGGATTGCGCCGGCCGGCACCGGAGCGGTGTCGGTGGATTTGGCCGACGGCACGGGCCTGCCGGTTTTGTCGGTGCGGGAGTTGGTGGTTCGCCCGATCTCGATCGGCGCGCTGTCGGCCGCGTTGGCGGCCGCTGCCGGGGGTGGTGGCGGACTGTATGAAGTCGCATGGTCCCCGGCGCCGTTGGAGCCCAACGCTGTTGCCGCGGCGAACCTGACGGTGTGGGAGCCGAGTTCGGGACCCGGCGATGCGGTCGGGTCGGTGTATGCGGCCACGCATGAAGCGTTGGGCGTGTTGCAGTCGTGGCTGGCCGGTAGCGACGTCGGGCCGTTCGTGGTGCTGACTCATGGCGCGGTGGGTTTGGCCGGTGACGATGTCACGGATCTGTCGGGTGCGGCGGTGTGGGGTCTGGTGCGCTCGGCGCAGGCCGAGCAGCCCGGTCGGGTGGTGCTGGTCGATTCGGATGGATCGTTGGATGTTGCCGAGGTCATCGCTTGCGGTGAGCCGCAATTGGTGGTCCGCTCCGGCGTCGCGCATGCGGCTCGACTGGGTGCGGTAGGGGCCGGCGCGGTGCTGGAGCTGCCACCGGGCGGATGGCGATTGGCCGCGGGCGGCGGCGGCACCTTGGAAGACGTGGTACTCGCCCCGGCCGGGCCGGTGGAGCTGGCGGCCGGGCAGCTGCGGGTGGCGGTCGCCGCGGTCGGGGTGAACTTCCGGGATGTCCTGGTGGCGTTGGGAATGTACCCAGGCGGCGGAGAGCTCGGCGCCGAGGGCGCGGGCATCGTGCTCGAAGTCGGCCCCGGGGTTCAGGGGCTCTCCGTTGGCGATCCGGTGTTGGGGTTGGTGGGGGTCGTCGGTTCTGAGGCGGTGGTGGATGCCCGGTTGGTGACCGCGGTGCCGGCGGGATGGTCCTTGGCAGAGGCCGCCGGTGTGCCGGTGGTGTTCTTGACCGCCTTGTACGGGTTGTCGGTGTTGGCCGGCCTCAAGGCCGGCGAGCGGGTGCTGGTGCATGCCGCTACCGGTGGGGTGGGGATGGCGGCCGTGCAGCTGGCCCGGCATTCGGGTGCGGAGGTGTTCGCGACTGCCAGCCGCGGTAAGTGGGACACGTTGCGGGCGATGGGCTTTGACGACGATCACATCGGTGATACCCGGACGGTGGAGTTCGAGGAGAAGTTTCTGGCGACGACCGGCGGCGCCGGAGTCGATGTGGTGCTCAACTCGCTGGCCGGGGAGTTCCTGGACGCCTCGCTGCGACTGTTGGTGGGCGGCGGGCGTTTCATCGAGATGGGCAAGACCGACCTTCGCGACCCGGAGGCGGTCGCGGAGCAACACCAGGGGGTCAGATATCGGGCCTTCGATCTGATGGAAGCCGGACCGGACCACATCGCATCGATGTTGTCCGACTTGATCGAACTGTTCGACGCGGGCGTGTTGAAACCATTGCCGGTCAAGACGTTTGACGTGCGGTGCGCGTCGGCGGCGTATCGGTTTGTCAGTCAGGCCCGTCAGATCGGCAAGGTGGTGCTGACTCTGCCGGACGGCCCGGATGATCCGGTGCTGGCGAGTTCGGGTGGTGGCCTGGCCGGCGGCAGTGTGGTGATCACCGGGGGCACCGGGATGGCCGGTTCGGCGGTGGCCGAGCATCTGGTGGCGCGGTATGGCGTGGGCCATGTGGTGCTGGTCAGTCGGAGCGGCGCCGACGGCGAGGGTGTGGCGGAGCTGCTGGATCAGCTCAAAGCCGCCGGGGCCGAGGTGTCGGTCGTGGCCTGCGATGTCAGCGACCGGGATGCGGTCGCGGATTTGATAGCTGCGTTGCCGGACCAATATCCCCTCAAAGGCGTGTTCCATGCCGCCGGGGTGATCGATGACGGGCTGATCGCCTCGTTGACGCCGGATCGGGTGGATACCGTGCTGCGGAGCAAGGTCGACGGCGCCTGGAACCTGCACGAGCTCACCCGGGACATGGATTTGTCGGCGTTCGTGATGTTCTCGTCGATGGCCGGCATTGTGGGTTCGCCGGGCCAGGGCAACTATGCCGCGGCGAACAGCTTCCTTGACGGCCTGGCCGCCTACCGGCGGGCGCACGGCATGGCGGGGTTGTCGGTGGCCTGGGGACTGTGGGAACAGGCCAGCGGCATGACCCAACACCTCAGCGATCGCGACAAAGCCCGGATGAGCCGGGGCGGGCTGGCACCGCTGTCCACCCCTCATGCGCTTCAGCTGTTCGACGAGGCCATGCTGGCCGACCGCCCGCTGCTGGTCGCCGCCCGCATCGACGCGACGGGGCTGGGCGCCGGCGGCGCCGTGCCACCGGTGCTGCGTGACCTGGTCGCTCGGCCGGGGCGGCGACTCATCAGTGATACCGACGCAGCGGTGTCGACGTCGGGGTTGGCTACCCGGCTGCAGGGACTGAGTCCCGAGCAGCGTCATCACCAATTGGTGGAATTGGTGTGCACCAACGCCGCAACCGTTCTGGGCAGGTCCAGCGCCGATATCGAGGGCCAGCTGCCCTTCCAAGACCTCGGCTTCGACTCGCTCACTGCGGTGGAGCTGCGGAACCGCCTCAAAACTGCTTCCGGGCTTACCCTTTCGCCGAACCTGATCTTCGACTTTCCCACGCCTGCAGCCCTGGCCGAACATATCGACGAACAGCTCAGCGCCGTGACCACCGATGCGCCGGCGGGCGGGCCGGACCAGCTGGCCCGCTTCAACGACATCGCCCGTGAACTGCAAACGCTGGTCAATCAACCCAATTGGACGGAGGAAGACAAAACCCGCCTGGCGGCCCGCATCCAAGCGATACTGACCGAGCTCGAAAGCCCACCGCAGCTGACGACCGACGAGGCGCACGCCCTCGACGACGACATCAGCACCGCGACCGAGCGCGAACTCTTCGCCATTCTCGATGACGATTTCGGCCCCTGATGTCGCCCACGGACATAGCGATCATCGGCCTCGCCTGCAGGTTGCCCGGCGCCGCCACCACCCGTGACTTCTGGCATCTCGTTCGTGACGGACTGGAAGTGAGCGAGCTGCCCGGCAATACCGCCGAATTCGACGCGGATTTTTTCAACCTGTCGCCCCGCGAGGCACGCGCGATGGACCCGCGCCAGCGGCTGGCACTCGAATTGTCCTGGGAACTTTTTGAAGACGCATTCCTGATACCGGAAACCCTTCGCGGCGAACCGGTTTCGATCTTCCTGGGTGCGATGACCGACGACTACGCGGTCCTGACGCTTCGCGAGGGCTCCGACAAGCTCGATCATCATTCGTTCGGCGGCGTCAGCCGCGCAATGATCGCCAACCGGATCTCCTATGCCCTCGGGTTGCAGGGCTCCAGCATGATCGTCGATTCCGGTCAATCGTCTTCGCTCGTCGCGGTGCACCTCGCCTGCGAAAGCCTGCGCGCTGGCGACTCGCAGCTTGCGATAGCCGGCGGAATCCATCTCAACCTGGCCGACGAAACCGCAATGCTGGAAAAGGAATTCGGCGCGACGTCTGCGTCCGGTCACACCTACGCATTCGATGGCCGCGCGGATGGCTACGTGCGGGCCGAAGGCGCCGGCATGGTGCTGCTGAAGCCGTTGGGCGACGCCATCCGGGACGGAAACCGAATCCGCGCAGTGATCCGGGGGAGTGCGGTCGGCAATGCCGGACACAGTTCCGCCGGCCAGACGGTGCCCTCGGTCCCGGGACAAGCCGAGGTGATCCGCCGTGCGCTCGCGCGCGCCGGCCTGGGCAGCGAAGACATCGACTACATCGAGGCGCACGGCACCGGAACCGAAGTCGGCGACCCGGTCGAGGCGAGGGCGCTGGGTGAAATATTCGGCGAGCGCCAACAGAATCCGGCACGCATCGGATCGGTGAAAACCAACATCGGCCACACCGGCAGCGCCGCCGGAATCGCGGGTCTGCTCAAAGCAGTACTCGCCATCGAAAACGCAGTGATCCCGCCAAGCCTCAACTACGACAGCGCCGCCCCCGACAATGACTTGAAAAGGTTTGGGCTGCAGGTCAATACCACGCTGACCGCTTGGCCCGTGCAGGACCGGCCGCGGCGGGCCGGGGTGTCGTCGTTCGGAATGGGCGGGACGAACGCGCATGTGATCATCCAGGAAGCGCCCGTGCAGCCGGCAAGTGTTGCGGCCGAACCTCAACACGACATGCAGGTGGCATGGGTGCTGTCGGCGCGTTCAGAGCAAGCCTTGGCCAACCAGGCCGCGCGGTTGGCGGTCAATCTCGCCTCCGAGGACCATCTCGCGGTGACGGATGTCGCGTGGTCGCTGGCCACCACGCGTTCGGTCTTCGAGCATCGTGCGGTGCTGGTGGGCAGCGATCGTCAAGCCCTCACTGCGGGTTTGACGCGGCTGGTTGATTCAGACCCGGGCGTGATCGCCGGCCGGGCCAGGGCAGCCGGCAAGACGGTGTTCGTGTTTCCCGGGCAAGGCTCCCAATGGCTGGGGATGGGGCAGCAGCTCTACAACCGGTTCCCGGTATTTGCCGAGGCTTTCGACCAAGCGGTCGACGCTGTGGACGCCCATCTGCGCCTGGGTTTGCGAGACGTGATCTGGGGCCTCGACCCGGAGCTGCTGGCCAATACCGAATTCGCCCAGCCGGCGCTGTTCGTCATCCAACTGGCAACCGCGGAGCTGCTGCAAACCTGGGGAATCGAACCGGATTTGGTGATGGGCCATTCGGTGGGGGAGATCACCGCGGCCCACGTCGCGGGCGTGCTCACGCTTGACGATGCCGCGCGGCTCGTGGTGGCCCGGGGCCGCCTGATGGCGGAGCTGCCGGCCGGCGGCGTGATGATCGCGGTGGCTGCCAGCGAGGACGCGGTGACCCCGCTACTCACCGATGGGGTCGCGATCGCGGCGGTCAATGCCCAAGACTCCGTGGTGATCTCGGGTGCCGATCCCGCGGTGAGTGCCCTGGCTGACCGGCTGGCACAGCAGGGGGCCCGGGTGCATCGGCTGGCGGTGTCGCACGCCTTTCATTCGGTGTTGGTAGAGCCGATGATGGACGAGTTCACCCGGCTGGTGGCCGACATCAAGGCCGGCGAACCGCGGATTAGCTTGGTGTCCAACGTGACTGGGCAGCTGGCCGGTGCTGACTACGGAACGGCACGGTATTGGGTTGAGCATGTGCGTCAACCGGTGCGGTTTGTCGACGGTGTTCGGTTGGCGGAGTCGCTGGGGGCCAACGTTTATGTCGAGGTGGGCCCCGCCGCGGGCTTGAGTGCGGCAGTGGAGCATTCGCTGAGCGCCGAGCACGCCGCCGCGCTCGCAACCCTGGCCAACGACCGGCCCGAAGTCGACGCGCTGCTGACCGCGGCCGGCCGACTATTCGTCCACGGCGCGACGGTTGATTGGCCGTCCGTTCTGAACGGCCTGGGCGGCCGCCGAATCGAGTTGCCGACGTATGGCTTTGCCCGGCAGCGCTTTTGGCTGGGGTCGGGCGCAGACGTGCCGGCTCCGGTAAGCCGGGCGGCGGAGCGGGCCGAGCAGCTGAAGGCACTGCCCCCCGACGAGCAGCACCGCCAGCTGGTGGAATTGGTGTGTGCGCATGCGGCGACCGTGCTGGGGCATTCGAGCGGCCGTGACCTCGATGTGGAGCGCGCCTTTACCGATTTCGGCTTTGAATCACTTACCGGCGTCGAACTTCGCAACCGTCTCAAAGCGGCGACCGGGTTGGCGTTGTCACGCACGCTGATCTTCGACTTCCCCAATCCGTCAGCGTTGGCCGATCACCTGCGTCGTCAACTGCTGCACGAGCAACGCGAAGACTCCGGCGAGGAAAAGATCTGGTCTTCGCTGAGAAAAATTCCGCTGCGCGAGCTTCGGCGAACCGGCTTGCTCGACAAGCTATTGCTGCTGGCCGGCGAGTCCGAAGTGCCGCTTGCCGATTCCGAGGTCAGTAATGACGTCATCGACTCGTTGAGCGCGGATGCGTTGATTGCTATGGCCTTGGAGTCGGACAAAGCGGAAGATGTTGAATAACGAAATCCCTGCTGGCGGGCATGATTACACGAGCGCTATCCGACACATGTTGAATAGCTGTATCTTTGCGGGCCTGAACCACAGCGCATAAGCTTTCGTGCATATGGGGGAATCGCTTTGAGTAGCGGCTTTTGAGCAGAGGCTAGGTATGAGCGTTATCGCAGGTGTGTTCGGTGCATTGCCGCCGCACCGTTACAGCCAGAGCGATATTACCGACCGACTCGTCGAGTTACCGGTTTTGGCCGAGCACGAGGACATCGTCCGGCGTCTGCACGCCGGCGCGAAGGTCAACAGCCGCCACCTAGTACTGCCGCTCGAGCAATACCCGTCGCTCAATGACTTCACCGAGACGAACGAGATCTTCGTCGAAAACGCCGTAAACCTTGGCTGTGAGGCACTGCTGGGCGCGCTTGACGAGGCGGGGCTGCAGCCCCAAGACGTCGACATGATCGCCACCACGACCGTCACCGGCGTTGCGGTGCCGTCGCTGGATGCCCGCATCGCGGGACGGATCGGCCTGCGCCCGGACGTGCGCCGGATGCCGCTGTTCGGCCTGGGCTGCGCGGCCGGTGCCGCGGGGGTGGCCACGCTGCACGACTATCTGCGGGGTGCGCCCGAGGGCGTCGCTGTCCTGGTGTCCGTCGAGCTGTGTTCGTTGACCTTCCCCACCGTCAAGCCGACGGTATCGGGACTGGTCGCGACCGCGATGTTCGGCGATGGGGCGGCCGCGGTGGTCGCCGTCGGTGATCGTCGCGCCGAGCAGGACCGGCAGTTACGCCCCAGCGGGCCCGACATCGTCGATTCGCGCAGCCGCCTCTACCCGGAATCGCTGCACGTCATGGCGTGGAACGTCGGTCCCGGCGGCCTGCAGCCCGTGTTCTCCCCGGAGCTCGCCGCGGTGATCGAGCGGCACCTGGCCGACGATGTCGACCGGTTCCTCAGCGGGCATGGGATGACCAAGGACGACATCGAGGCATGGGTGGCCCATCCGGGCGGTCCGAAGGTGATCAGCGCGATCGGCAAGAGCCTCGACCTGCGCCCGGAGGCGCTGGAGCTGACCTGGCGCTCGCTGGGCGAGATCGCCAACCTCTCGTCGGCCTCCGTGCTTCACGTCCTGCGCGACACGATTGCCAAACCGCCGGCCGGCGGCAGCCCGGGGCTGATCGTCGCGATGGGCCCCGGATTCTCCTCCGAACTCGTGCTACTGCGCTGGCACTGAGTCGGCGATATCGACGACCAGGCCCGGCGTGGGGCTCAACGCGGCCAGGTTGGCGGCGCGGATGCGCTGAGCGGGCAGTCGTAGCGTCGTTCTGGCGACCAGCCGGGCGAGCATGACCGTCATCTCGGTCGTGGCCATCACTGCCCCGATGCACCGGTGCAGCCCGCCGCTGAAGGGAATGAACTCATGCGGTGCGGGTTTGCGGTAGTCGGCTGAGCCCGGATCCCAGCGGGCCGGCCGGAACTCTCTTGGGTCCGGCCACAGCTCGGGCAGCCGGTGGGTGACATACGCGCTGAAGATCAGCAATCGACCGGCGCGGATGCGGTGCCCGTCGAACGAGAGGTCACGCATCACCCTGCGGGCGGAGATCACGCCGGGTGAGTACAGCCGAAGCGTCTCGTGCACGACGCCGTTGAGGTAGGTCAGCGCTTCGAGGTCAGCGGCGGCCGGTGGCTCGTCGCCCAGGACGCGGCGGACTTCGTCGGCGGCCTTGTCCCACGCGCCGGGCAGGGTCAGCAGCGTGTAGATCGCCCAGGCCAAGGCGCCGCTCGTGGTCTCGTAGCCGGCGGTGATGAGCGAGATGATCGAGTCGCGAATCTCGTTGTTGCTCAACGCGTATCCCTCTTCGCCGCGACCGTCGATCAACATCGTCATCATGTGGTCGTCGGGTCGCGGCGCGGTGCGCGCGTCGGCGATCTGGGCGTCGACGAAGTCGTTGAGGCGCTTTCGGGCGGCCATCGCCCGTCGCCAGCCGGGCGAGTTGAGTCGCTGCTGCAGCGCCACCACCTGGGGCAGCTGGTGGGTCAGGTCCAGCAAGGGTTGGAGTTGCTCGCCGAGGAAGTCGGACTGCACTGCCAAGCGCGAGCCGAACAGGCTCTCGGCGGTGCTGCGCCGGACCGCCGAGCGGCACTGCCGGTAGATGTCCAGCCGCTGTCCCGGCCGCCAGCCGTCAATGACGCTGTCGATATTGGACACCATGGTCTCGACGTAGTCCTGGATCTGCCGGTGACGCAGCCCCGGGGCCACCACACTGCGGCGGCGGCGGTGGTCGTCTCCGTCGCTGACGATCAGCGCGGTGGGCCCGTCGACGATGGCCAGGCTCTCAAACGTCTGTGCCCAGCTGAATGCGTCGGCATTGGCAAACACGAACTTATTCGCTTCGGGGCCGAGCAGGTAGGTGTAGCCGTGCCGGCCGATGCCGGAATTGGTCACCGGGCCCCGGTGCCGGTACCAGGCGAGCAACGCTTCGCCGGGCAGATAGGGCACCGGGCGATCAGAAGTCATTCGAGCACCTCCGACAACTCCAGCCAGCGTCCCTCCAACGTACCGACCTCGTCTTCGAGGCCGCGTAACTCTGCGGTCAGCCGGCTCACGCCGACGTGATCGGACTGGTCGTGGTCGGCGAGTTCGGTGTGTTTGGCCGCGATGCGATCGGCCAGCCGGGCGAGTTGGCGGTCGACCGAGGAGAGCTCCTTCTCGGCGGCGCGACGTTGCGCGCCGGACATCGCCTCGGGCGTGGGGGTTGCCCGCGGCGGTTCCGGGGTGCCCGCGGACTGGGCGGCCAGCCGCAGGTATTCGTCAACGCCGCCCGGCAGGTGGCGCAACCGGCCGTCGAGAATCGCGTACTGCTGATCGGTGATGCGCTCCAGCAGATAGCGGTCGTGCGAAACGACGATCAGGGTGCCCGGCCAGGAGTCGAGCAAATCCTCGGTCGCCGTCAGCATGTCGGTGTCGACGTCGTTGGTGGGCTCGTCGAGGAGCAGGACGTTGGGCTCGGACAACAGCGTGAGCATCAGCTGCAGCCGGCGCCGCTGCCCGCCGGAGAGTTCGCCGACCCGAGCGGACAGCTCGGTGAACCCGAGTCGCTCCAGCAGCTGGGCCGGGGTGACCTCGCGGCCCTCGACCTCATACCCGCCGCGTAGTCGGCCCAGCACGTCGGCGATCCGGTCGTCGGCGATCCCGGCCAACCGATCGCCCTGCTGATCGAGCACCGCCAACTGGACGGTCTTGCCGCGCTTGACGCGCCCGCTGTCCGGCGTGACGGTGCCCGCGATCAGTCCCAGCAGCGTCGATTTGCCCGCGCCGTTGGCCCCGACGATGCCGGTCCGTTCGCCGGGGCCGATCCGCCATTCGACGTCGCGCAGGACCGGGCGACCCTCGAAGGCGACCGACACGTCGAGCAGGTCGATCACGTCCTTGCCGAGCCGGGCCGTCGCCAGCTTGGCCAACTCGACGGTGTTGCGCAGCGGCGGCACGTCGGCGATCAGCTGGTTGGCGGCGTCGATCCGGAACTTCGGCTTGGAGGTCCGCGCGGGCGGGCCGCGGCGCAGCCAGGCCAGCTCTTTGCGCATCAAGTTCTGCCGTTTGGCCTCTACCGCGGCGGCCTGCCGGTCCCGCTCGACGCGCTGCAGCACATACGCCGCGTAGCCCCCTTCGAACGGTTCGACGATCCCGTCGTGCACCTCCCACGTCGTGGTGGCGACTTCGTCGAGAAACCAGCGGTCGTGCGTCACCACCAGCAGCCCGCCGGTGTTGCGCGCCCAGCGCTGTTGCAGGTGGCCGGCCAACCAGGTGATGCCCTCGATGTCGAGGTGGTTGGTGGGCTCGTCGAGGGCGATGACGTCCCATTCACCGATCAGCAGTTTGGCCAGCTGCACCCGTCGGCGTTGCCCACCGCTGAGCGTGGAAATCGTTGCAGCCCAGTCGATATCGGATACCAGCCCGTCGACCACGTCGCGGATACGCGGGTCGCCGGCCCACTGATGCTCGGCCTGGTCGCCGACCAGTGTCCAGCCGACGGTGGCGGCCGGATCGAGGGTGTCGGCCTGGCTCAGCGCGCTGACCCGCAATCCGCTGCGTTGGGTGACGCGGCCCGAGTCGGGCCGCAGCTGGGCGGTCAGCAGCCGCAGCATGCTGGACTTGCCGTCCCCGTTGCGCCCCACGATGCCGATGCGCGCGCCGTCGTTGACCCCCAGCGAGATCGACTCGAATACGACCTGAGTCGGGTATTCGAGGTGAACGGCCTCGGCTCCGATCAGGTGCGCCACTGGCACGACGCTAGCAAGGTTGTCGGACCACCCGCCTAGAACGTGCGCCGACCTTAAGGGGATGCGCGGCGATGCCTCGTCATAGCAGCTATCCCTCAGACGGATTTGGTGACACCGACGTAGGACAGCACCACGTCGGATTCATCGGTCACTTGCGTCAGAGTCGCGTAGGAGCGGATGAACGACTGACCCACGCATCCGTCAATTTTGACGTGGAAGCCGGTGATTATGACCCGTGGATGTGGACCCTTGAACTCTTTCCTGACCACCGGCACCACGAGTACGACGCCGGGCTTGAGGCCCACGGTGATCACGCCGTTGACCGGCGCGGTAACCAACGGGATAAAACCACCGGTCAACGGGAGGCCGAAGCCCGGGTTGAGGCCCGCACTACCCGCCATCGTGACGCCGTTGGACGTACTCATATCGATGCCGCAGCCGATCTCGTAACCCACCTCAAGGACGCCGCGGGGCTGTTCCAATCCGTCCAGCGACGCGACGAATGTTCCGCGGGAGAGGTATTCGCGAGACGAGACCGCGGTGGTCAACGGCGCCACGGGAACTTGCGACTCGTCCGTCGCCGCGAGGTCCAGGGTCCAGCCTTCGGGCGTCGTGTAGGTCACCGGATCGGACGAGGGCACCCGGCCCTCGTCCGGCGCCACCGCGGCGGCATTTTCAGCGTCGGGATCAGCGACCGCTGCAGGCGCCAGGGTCGCCGACATGACGACGCACAACGCGACAATCCCGGCGCGACGAACGACCACGGCTATCGGCCACACGTGCGAACCATATGCACCGCCCGATTCCGGTCGCGAATTTGCCGGTCCGCCCATCAAAGTCGTTGTGTGTTCGTAACCGTTACGGGATATGGGTGCGGAATTCTGGGGGGACCGGTGGCACTAGTCGATGTGGACTAGAAATCCTGCACTGACTTCGGTTGCCAGACCGGTAGAATTTGTTGCTGTTGGTAATCCAGCGATCCGGCGACGAACAGAGAGGGCGGCGATGAAGACTCGCATCTGCGCTCGCGGACTGCTGGTCGCAGCGGTGAGTGTCGTAATTCTTACGGGCGGCACCGGCGTAGCGCACGCGGATTCAGACCCCTTTGGGACGCCGGGCCTGATCGATCAATTAGTGACATCCACTCCAGCATTGTCCGTGGATCCGACCGACGAAGGCGGTTCCTCAATGGGCTCGGATGCTGTTGGCATGTTTTGCGAAAACCGATTCGCGCGGTGCCACTAAGCAGATCGCCCGGACGTATAGC